>SKVW01000094.1 GCA_007129255.1 Bacteroidales bacterium | reverse complement strand
TTTTAGCTGGGTTGGGGGACGAAATTTATTCAGCATAAGCCCGTGATTAACAAAGGCAATAATAACCTTAAATTTTGGAAACCAGAAGGAAAATTGCCGGGAATTTCAAAAAGTTCAAGGAATTGCGCCCCCAGGCTTTTATCTTTGCAAAGATGCAAAAGGAAAAACCCAACATACGCACCTTTAGCGAGGCCGAACTGAAGAGCTGGCTGGCAGATCAGGGCGAAAAGGCATTCCGGGGCAGGCAGATCCGTGAGTGGTTATGGAAAAAGCATGCCACCGCTTTTGATGAGATGACCAGCCTGTCAAAAGAACTTCGCAATAAACTGAAAGCGCATTTCAGGCTTCCCGCTTTACAGGTCAGCCACCTGCAAAAGAGCCGGGACAAAACCATCAAGGTGGGCTTCCGGCTTGAGGACGATCTTTTGGTGGAAGGGGTGCTGATCCCCTCGGGGGGAAGATATACGGCATGCATTTCCTCGCAGGTGGGATGTGCCCTGGGATGCCGTTTTTGTGCCACTGCCCGCCTTGGCTGGAACCGCAACCTGGTTTTTGATGAGATATTTGATCAGGTGGCCCTGCTGGAAAAGGTTTGCCGGGAAAATTACCAGGATAAACTCGACAACATTGTACTCATGGGCATGGGAGAGCCTTTGCAGAATTATGAGAACGTGCGTAAAGCCATTGAACTGCTCACCGGTGAAGGAGGGCCCGGCTACTCTCCCTCCCGCATCACCCTTTCCACTGTCGGGATCATAAAAGGCATTAAGCGCATGGCCGATGAACAGGTAAAATACAACCTGGCAGTGTCCCTTCATGCAGCCACCGACGAAAAGCGTTCCGAAATAATACCCGTTAACCGTCAAAACAACCTGGAGGCCCTTGGCCGCAGTCTGAAATATTTCCACGAAAAAACCGGCACCCGCATTACCCTGGAATATCTCCTTATGGATAATTTTAACGACAACCCGGAGGATGCAGCAAAGCTGGCCGTTTTTTGCAGGCAGTTTCCCTGCAAGATCAACCTGATTCCTTACAACCCGGTTGAGGGTGTCCCCTACAAAACTTCTGAGGAACTGAAAACCCTGCGCTTTAAAACCCTGCTGGAAAAAAGAAACCTGGTGGTCAACATCCGCCAAAGCCGGGGGACGGATATTGATGCCGCTTGCGGGCAGCTGGCCAACACCCAAAAAAAACCAGGCCTTCGCGGAAAATCCGGAAGGCCTGGAACCAAAACAACATGAAGAGAAAAATCAGAGGGAATTATTCAGGATGATGAGAACTTGTTTTCAGGTTGTATTCTCTTCTCCGAATATCACTTTATTTGTTGGTAAATTTTGTTCAGGTCAAAAGGGATGTCATTGGCATCGGGTTCGGGCTTACGCAGGGAAGAAATATCAAAAACTTCATTTGTTTCCTTTTGCAAAGCCTGCTGGAAGTTAAATTCTCCGGCGGCCGGGGCCGGATCAATGGCTTGTTCCGCTTTCATGGGCATGGAAAAACTCCTGCCGAAAGTATCTTTAAAAGTAAGGGTTCTGGGTGCATTTGCCTGGGCAAAAGTGGCGGCAAAAATCAAAAGGGCGGCTGCGATTATTTGTTTGGTTTTCATTTCTTTGTGGTTTTGGATTTTTAATTTTCTGGTTTCTGATTCTTTACTAACCACTTCTGTGCCAAACCTTTTAAAAAACTTAAAACCAGTGTTTTATGAAGATTTAAAAAGTTTTTATGAAGAGGATTATGTCCGTTTATGAAAGGTGTTTGTTCACAAGCGGACACTTTTTTATTCAGGGGTATTCCATAGAAAACTACGGAAAAGCAATAAAAGGAAGGTATCGTTCAAAACAGCATTACAACAGCTGCCATTATGGCTTAGGGTGCTGAAAAGATAGTTAAGCCCATGCCAGGGATGATCAATGTCATCCAAAGAGGATAACATTGATAAATTTATTCGGGAGTTTTTCGGCTTCCGGAAAAATTAAACCGTGCCGAGATCTGCCTCAATCCATTTTTTCATAAAATCACGAAGTTCATCGCGGGTGGGCGATTTACCATTGCGGACATAAAACCCGGAGGTGCAGACACCCATTGCAAGGCACTGCCCGGGATCAAAGCCGGCAACCCACCCGTTGCAGAAACCTGCATTAAAGTTGTCACCGGCCCCGGTGGTTAGTTTTGGTTTGCGGGTGTAGGGACCTTCCATCCAAAGCGATTCTTTTTCATGGGCAATGGCAGCCCCGTTCACAGGATGGATCAATATGCCGGCAATGCCAAGTTTTTGCCTGATGAGCATGGCCCTTTCCAGAATATCGTCTTCCTTGATTCCCAGCACCAGGCTGATGATGGTTGACTCGCTCATATTCATCCCAAGAATGGTTTTGGAAGGGATTTTACTGATTATATCCAGCACTTCGATAATGCTTTCATTGGTGCGTTTTTTGGGGTCTGCCAGGTCAAGAAACACCAGGGGCTTCTTCTTTTGCTTGCTGATGAGTTCGCTAAATGCCTCAATAATACTGTTTAAATTGGCCAGCATGGTCCAGTTGGTAAAAGCGATCAGATCCACTTCTTTCAGGAGGGCGGCCACTTCTTCCTTTTTCTTTTTCTTCAAAAGGTTTTCAAAGCTGACTTCCACCAGGTTGTTCATTTTTCCCAGCATGATCTTGCCGTCATAAAACTCCAGGGCATCGGTATAACCAGGTTCGGTGAGAGAAACCACCTCCCTGCAGCGATCGGCAAAATCTCGGAAAATGGGCTGAACATAATGTTTTCCCAGGGCACCGATATAGGATACTTCATGCCCTTGCTCCAGTATGGCATTGGCCATGATGGGCCCGTTGCCTCCAAGTTTGGTCTGGATGGGCACCAGTTCAATGTTGGCACTGAGACCAGCCACCGAAGCAATGCGTTCCGAAAAGGCCGGAATGTCTTTAATTCGCTGGTATTCATCAGGGTTCTTACGTTTATCAACCACATGAATAATTTCATCCACAAAGCCGTCAAACCCTACCAGGAAATGCTTTTGGGCATCGTATCCGGATAGCTTATCCAAGGCCTTCTTAACATGATCATTTTGTTTCATAACGTATCCTGATTAAATTTTTTAAAAGGGCACCAAGGCAAAAAAACAAAAGACTTATCTTCTTCCAAAGGTTTGGGTAATTTTCAGCAAATCCAACGCATGCTCTGCTGTAAGCATTTCGCTTCTGTAGCGCCATTTCCAATAGCCCGATGGTTTTCCCGGAAAATTCATCCTGGCGGAGGAGTCCAACCTCAGGATATCCTGTAAAGGCGTAATGGCCATATTTGACACGGAAGCCCATGCCAACCGGATAAAAGACCAAACGGGGTCATTTTCATCAATATTAAAATAATCCCGCATCAACTGTTTTTCCTCTTCCGTACTTTCAAGAAATCTGCCAAGGGTCGTATCATTGTCGTGCGTGCCGGTATAAACCACCGAGTTTTTATCATAATTATGGGGTATAAAATCATTTTCCTCTGCCGTATCGAAGGCAAACTGCAGGATCTTCATTCCCGGCAGCTCAAACTTTTCGCGCAACTCTACCACATCCGGGGTGATTACGCCCAGATCCTCGGCAATAATGGGCAATATGCCCAGGCTTTCATTGATGGCTTCCAACAGTTCCTCACCGGGAGCATCCACCCATTTCCCTTTTATGGCGGTTTTTTCACCGAAGGGCACTTCCCAGTAAGCCGCCAGGCCGCGAAAATGGTCTATACGTAGAAAATCATAAAGTAAGAGGTTGGCTTTAATCCGATCGATCCACCATTGAAATCCGGTTTCTTTAAGGTAGTTCCAATCATAAAGGGGATTGCCCCAAAGCTGCCCGGTTTCAGAGAAATAATCCGGGGGTACCCCGGCTACGGCACGTGGGTTCATGTTTTCATCAAACTGAAACACTTCCGGATTAGCCCAGGCATCGGCACTGTCAAAAGCCACATAAATTGGCATGTCGCCAATGATCTTGATGTCATTGATATTGGCATAGGATTTCAACTCCAGCCATTGATGGTAAAAAACATACTGCAAAAAACGAAAAAAATTAATCTGATCCCCCAGGTGATCCCGGTATCGGTTCATTGCATCTTCCTTTCGCAGTTTTATCTCCTGGTCCCATTCGCTCCAGGGCTTGCCTTCATGATGATTTTTCAGCGCCATAAAAAAGGCATAATCTTCCAGCCAAAGCTTATTTTTAATGCAAAATTTCTCAAACTGCATTTGCCCCACCCTGCTGGCAGATTTTTTGAACCGCTGGTATGCTTTTCCCAGCAATGGGTATTTATAATCTACCACGGTTCCAAAATCAACATACTCCGGGTCGAAGGACAGGTTGCCGGGCAACTCATCCTTTTTCAAAAGCTTTTTTTCAACCAGTTTTTCCAGGTTGATCAGCAGGGGATTTCCGGCAAAGGCAGAAAAACACTGAAAGGGGGAGTCTCCATAGCCGGTGTGGCCGAGAGGTAAAATTTGCCAAAGTTTCTGGCCGGACTCCACCAGGAAGTCCACATAATGATATGCCTCTTTCCCCATGGTACCAATGCCATAATTTCCGGGAAGCGAGGTTATATGTAATAAAATTCCGCTACTTCTCTCCATATTGTTTAAGCATTTTAAACCGTTAAAAATAACCCCGGAGTGCCCTTTGCAAGGCTATCTTACCTGCAAAGACCCTCCAGTTCTGAAATTTTAACCCTCCAGTTCTTCAATCGTCTTTTTGATGAGTTTTTCATCCGGGTCGTGCACCACAAATATCATCATAATGGCTGCAATGAAAAGGGAAACTCCCCCAAACACCAGTCCGAAAATAGGCTGACCGGGTGCCACCAGGCTGATGAAGGATCCCAGAACCGATGCGGCCACGATCTGCGGCACCACAATAAAGATATTAAACAGCCCCATGTATGTTCCCATTTTGTGGGATGGCAGGGAGCCGGTAAGGATTGCATAAGGCATTGCCAGGATGCTGGCCCAGGCCACGCCCACCCCGACCATGGACAGGATAATCCAGTTGGGGTTTGGCACTACCAAAATGGAAAGGTAGCCGGCAGCGCCAAGGGTTAAAGCCATGGCATGGGTATACCTGCGGTTGGTCCAACGGGCAAACACTGGAAGCAGGAAGGCAATAAGAGCGGCAAAGCCATTATAAACAGCAAAAGACACGCCAACCCAATTGGCACCGGTATTGTATTCTTCATCAATATACAGCAAGCGCTGGCGAACTTCTGTTGGCAGATCAACCTCATCGGCATGTTGCTGGAAAAAGCGAACCACCCGCATGGATGAAACCACTTGCTGGGCGTCTTCTTCAATGGCTTGCTGATACATATCAAGATCTTCCCTGATTACCGGCAGGCGATCTTCCCAGGCAGGCTGAGGATCTGCTTCCATTTTGTCGGCAGTTTCCACCAAAGCCACAACATGGGTGGGTTCCAGTTTCATATCATAATGATGGCTTGTAACCCCTGGTGTTCCGAAGGTCCATAAGGTAAAAAGGCCTACCCATGAAAAAAACTGGACAATTGCCAGCTGCCCCATGGTTTTTGGCATTCGAAACAAATCGTTAAGTACGGTAACGAAACCGTTATCCGTTTTTTGTCGCCGGATAAGATTCCCGGCAATGAACTGAATCACCCCAAAAATAATAAACCCAATTGTGAGGATATAGAGGTCGCTTCGAATAAAATCGTAACGGTAAACCAGGAAGGTAAGCACGGCCCCAAAGGCAATCCATAACACCGACGGTTTACTGAACCGTGTATAGGGTAAAAGCTCTCCTGATTTATGATCCTGTGCTACCCTTTCGGCCCCTTTCTCCAGTTCTTCAAATTCCTTTAGCTCTTCGGGAGAATATTCTTTGGTACGCAAAACCGTTATCAAAACCGCGGAGAAGAAAACGATCCCCCCGATCAGGAAAGAGATCCGAACCGAGGGAGGCACCTGCCCTTCGGGAGCAATATTGGCCACATTAAATGCATTGGTCAGCAACCAGGGCAACATGGAGGCAATTACCGAGCCCGTTCCGATAAAAAAGCTTTGCATGGCAAAACCCCTGTTTCTTTGATCCGGGGGGAGCATATCCCCTACAAAAGCCCGGAAGGGCTCCATGCACATGTCGATACTGGCACCCAGGATCCAGAAAATACCTACAGCAATCCAAAGCAGGGGAGCGGTGGGCAAAAAGATCAGGGCAACGGAAGCCCCGATGGCTCCAAAGAGGAAAAAAGGCCTTCGCCTCCCAAGGCGGGTCCAGGTGTTGTCGCTCATATACCCCACAATGGGCTGTACGATCAATCCCGTGACCGGGGCAGCAATCCACAAAATGGGGATGGCTTCCACCTGTGCGCCAAGGGTTTCAAAAATCCGGCTAACATTGGCATTTTGCAGGGCAAATCCAAATTGAATCCCAAAAAAACCGAAACTCATGTTCCATATCTGCCAAAAAGTTAATCTAGGCCTGGTTTTCATAAAATAAAATTTTTTAATTGTTATTCCCCATGAATGGGATCTCCTCAAAAAAAACTGCTTTGCAACAAACAACGAAAACACAGGACATTGGGTTTAACAAGCAAACCCAAAATACTGGTCCGGAATCGCTATTTTTGCCAACAACAGCATGTGTTAAAAAAAAGGCTTAAAGTTAATTCAATTTTTTTTGCTGCGGAAATCCCAAACAGACTTTTTATGCGGGAGCGTTAATCAGATGGGTGCGGTCAGGTGAATAAAAAAGCCGGCCTCTCCATGCCTGTTCAGTGTAAGTTCTGTTCTCATTACTTTATCATAATAGGTGACAAAGTCCAGGCCAAGCCCCACACCTGCCAGCCAGCGGTTTGCCAGCAGGTTCCCATCAACATAATATCTGTCCTCAATGGTACCGGCATCGGCAAATAAGTTCACATAGACAGCATAATGGATCCTGGAAAACTTTTCGGAGGGAATAAACCCGATATTGGAAGTCCTTTGGGGGACCAGGGCATACTTAAGGTTGCTTTTAAAAATTATGTAATATTGCCCGTCAATCACATAATTCTCATAACCTCTTACCAGGTCTTCCCGGGAACCAAGGCTATGGCGATTAAAATAGGAGATGGTGCTTCCGGTATTGGCAGAGCCTTTGAATCCGGCGGCAAAATACCATTGTGCAAACAGTGGCCAGTATTTACGGGCGGTTAATTCAAAGACGGTCATATTCATTTCCTCATCCCTGAGAAGGTCCAGCCCCAGACGATTGATCCGAAAATCAATGAAGTGTCCCTCCAGGGGATAGGCCTTTATATCCCTGCGATCGTGCCGAAACTGGTAAGAGATGTTCAAAAAAGAAAACTCCGACATGCCTTCGGGCCCAAACCTTGGATTAAGGATAAGCAGGCTGTCGGCATATTTATACTGGTTATAGCCTAAGGTAAGCAAATGCGTATTAAAAATTCCCGGGCGATAAGATAAAGAGGCACGGGTGTAATATTGCCGGTAGGCAAATCCGTTGTCAGACCGGAAATTCAGTTGGCGGTTATCCCGGGTAATGTAGGGTACCTCATGACTGCGATGCAAACCGACCTCGGCTCTCCAGCCAAAAGTCTGACGGGCATTAAAATAAGGATTGTCATAAGTAAGGGAAAAATTCTGACGGTATCCTGCCCGGATCAACAATTCCAAACGCTGCATACGCCCCCTGAAATTATCCCGGGTAATGTACACCCCATAATTTAGCGTGGAAAAGCTGGGTTCATCCAGCCAGTGATTCAGGTTGAGATAGCCGATCTCCAGGATGGGGATGGGCCATAAATACCAACGCTCAACAAAACCAATACTAACATAGGCATTGCCGGGTTCATTAAAAACCACCTCCATTTCCACAAAATTGAAAAGGGAAGTATTCAGCAAGTTCTGTCGACTGATTTCCGCGTTTTTGACCAGTTTTCCCTGGGTCAGGGTGTCCCCTTCTGCAAAAAGCAATTCCCTGAAAATAATTCGCGGGCGGGTGATGTCGTTTCCACTCAGATGGATACCTTCCACGACCACCCTGGAATAAGGCTCCCCTTGCCCATTATAAATGACCGACAGCGATCCCTCATCAGAACCTGAAACCTGCCCGGAAAAAAAAAGCAGGAAAAAAGCCAGTATCAAAGCGGAAGTTTTCACAAAAAGGACATTCTATATGTTGAGATATTTCATTAAAGACTCATAGCGGTCGTTGAGCAGGTCGCCATATTTGCTTTCTTCAGAAAAAGATGCTACGACATTGTAGTCGTAGCGGTTAAAAGTCTGGATTATAGGTGAAATATCTATTTTATTCACTTTTATGGTGATCTCAATACGGGTACTTTCATTAAAGGAAGAGATGTAAGTACTTAAAATTTTGGCATCGTTGGACTCCACAATCCGGGATATTTCACTCAGGGAATAATCGTGGTGGGTCACTTCCAGGATGATGATGCCACCCGGTTGCTTTACCGATGCAATTTCGGCCAGGGCTTTGGTGATGGCAAAAAGGGTGATGCAGCCCAGATAGTTTTCTTTCTGGTCAAGCACCGGCACCACCGAAAGGCTTTCTTCTGCGGCCAGCTTGATTACATCGTAAAAATGCTGATCATGGGCAACGTAAGGCCGCAACAGGGAAAGGCGTTGGTTTTTGAGCGGCTCTTCAGGATTATCCAAATTATGGATGTAGGTGTCGGTAATCAAACCGACAAACTTTTCATTATCCACCAAAGGCAGGTGAGCCAGACGCAGTTCATCCATCCAGGTCAGGGCTATGTCACCTGTATCCGTTGGTTTAAGAGGAATTACCAAATCACTAAGCAAGTTTCTGGCAAACATGGCTTTATTGGTTTAATGATATTGTGAAGGTAAAAAATATTTTATTTTTCAGCACCTTTTGTAAAGAAAAACAAATCCGTTTTATTTTTAACGAAACAAGGAGTAAAAAATTTAGGCCCCCGGTGAAATAAATCATTAAAAGGAGCAAGGCAGGTAAAGTTTTTATAATTTTGAAGGGAATAGAATAAATTTCTGAGGTGATCCCTTCCGGGAGGAAGTTATTAAAAGCAAAAGACCATGACCCGTTTAAGTGTAAACATTAACAAGATCGCCACCCTACGCAATGCCAGGGGCGGCAACATTCCTGATGTGGTAAAGGCAGCCATTAATTGCGAGCAATACGGGGCCGAAGGCATTACCGTGCATCCCCGCCCCGATGAAAGGCATATTCGCTACCGGGATGTGCACGACCTTAAAAAGGTGGTAACCACCGAATTCAACATTGAAGGATATCCTTCGAAAAAATTTCTTGACCTGGTATCGAAAGTAAAACCTCACCAGGTAACGTTGGTCCCTGATCCCCCCAATGCCCTTACCTCCAGTGCAGGGTGGAATACCATTCGCCATCTCGACTTCCTGAAAGAGGTTATAGGAAACCTTCAGAAACAAGGGATCCGCACCTCTCTTTTTATGGAAACGGATCCGGAAATGATCCGCAAGGCAGCCGAAACGGGCACAGACCGTATTGAATTTTACACCGAACCTTATGCCGCCGAATATCCTTTGGATCGCGATCAGGCCATTGCCCCCTTTGTAAAGGCCGCTGAAGTGGCACACCAAAAGGGGCTGGGTATCAATGCCGGTCATGACCTGGACCTGGACAACCTGGCTTTTTTCGCCCAAAACATCCCCCACCTGCTGGAAGTTTCCATTGGACATGCCCTGATCAGTGATGCTTTGTACTATGGCCTGGAAAACACCATACAGATGTACCTGCGCCAACTGAAAAAGCAATAAGGTCGTTTTTCTTTATGTGCATCTTTGTATTCAATTTTTTCCGGATAAGGCTCAAAGGTTTTTCCAAACAAATGATTGAACGAGCCGACCCGGTTTTACTGAATAAACTTTTTGCCTGCCTTCGGGTTATCCTCCTGCAAAAGGAACTAAAAAATGGATTTATTTTTTCGCAAAACCGGCAAAGGAAAAACCCTGGTGATCCTCCACGGGGTATTTGGCATGTCTGATAACTGGGCCACCATTGGCAAAGCCCTTGGAGAGCATTTTACGGTATATATGGTTGACCAGCGCAACCATGGGCGTTCGGGACATAGCGCTTCCATGAATTACGAGGCCATGAGCGATGACCTTCTGGGATTCCTGGAAAAGGAAAACCTTGAAAAGCCAAATTTACTGGGGCATTCCATGGGGGGAAAAACCATCATGCAGTTTGCTTTTGACTATCCTGAAAAGGTGGAAAAAATGATCGTGGCCGATATCAGCCCGGGGGCCAGCAACCATAACCACCATCATCAAAAGCTTATTGACGCCCTTTTATCCATTGACCTGGAGAAATATTCCTCCCGCAATGAAGTCAGTCAGGTGTTGCGGGAAAAAACAGGCAATGCCCGGATTCGGCAGTTTTTGCTGAAAAATCTTTACTGGAAAGACCGGTCCAGCCTCGGATGGCGGGTCAACCTGGAAGTGATCAGGGACAGCCTGCCGGAAATTTTCAGAGAGGTAAACGGCCTGCAACCCTTTGAAGGGCCGACTTTATTTTTAAAAGGAGAAAAGTCGGACTACATTACCCGGGAAGATATTCCGGAAATAGAGGCCCTGTTTCCCAACAGCCAAATCCGGGAAATAAAAAAAGGAACCCATTGGTTGCATGCCGACAACCCCGGGGACTTCATCAAAGAAGTAAAAAACTTCCTTTTATCCTGAAGACATTTCAAAAAAAAAGCTGCCCAATGGCAGCTTAAAACCTGAATTGAAAACACTCGCAAAAACGTTCCACCGGTTTTTATAACTCAAACCCCAAACCCTGGTAAAACTCCAGTATTTTGGTCTGAAAAATAAATTCATATTTGGACTGGAGGGCATCTACCTCGGCTCTTGCCAGGCGGGCTTTCGCCTCATTGTATTCCAGGCTGCTCACCATACCCAGGTTAAAGCGCTGCTCGGTATATTTAAAGGATTCTTCAAAAGCTTCTTTTGATTTTTCGGTGGAAAGAAATTTCTGATAGGCAGCCATTGCATCGGCATGGGCTTGTTGTATGGTTTTATTCAGGTTGTTTTTAGACAATTCATACCCCATGCGGGCCTTATCCAGTTCAAGGCGGGAATTTTGCACCCTGGTGCGCACATGCAGGCGGTTAAAAACCGGGATGGTCAGACGCAGCTGGATTACCCGGTTGAAGTTATCGCTGATCTGATCGCGGTAAGGAATATCTTCCAAAATGGGCATCATGATCTCACGCAATACCGCTTCCCCTGATTCGGTATGCCCAATGGTTTGGTACTGACCGGTTCCTTCCTCTCCGATCGGGCGGCGGGCCGCTTCGGAGTATCCTGAGCCTATTTGTGCGGCAAAACTTAGCCTGGGGCTGTATTCACCGCGGTTGATGGCCAGGTTTTTTTCGGCCATGCTGATCCTTTCCCTGGCAGCTCCTACCGAAGGTTCCACCTGAAGGGCCTTTTTATAAACGGATTGCGGTCTGGAAAAAATAAACCCCTCATCCACTTCCAGGTCGGGGTGTACAATTTGGAATTCTTGCTGCGGATCCAGGTCAAGCAGGTGGATCAGTTCCAGGTAAGAGAGCTTCAGGTTATTTTCGGCATTGAGCAGGTTCAACTCTTCTTCTGCTGCCTGGGCTTCAATTTCCAGCAGGGCACCCCTGGCTACCGTGCCGCCTTCCAGCATAATGCGGGTGCGTTCCACCTGCTGCTGAATAATCTCCAGCTGCTCTCTGGCCACTGCTACCCTGTCCTCAAAAAACAGGATTTGCAGGTAAGCGGAGGCAAGGGAAAGGATCATGTTGTTTTCCATATGCCTGGTATCATAACGAAAGGCCGTGTGGCGGGCCAGGTGAAGTCGAATATTATTGATGTTTTGAAAACCGGAAAACAACACCACCTCACTGGAGGCAAACATGTCCTGGTAGGCAACACGCTCAGTGGCAAACTCATTGGTAAACCGGTCTACGGTTCTTCCATAGCTGAACCCCTGATATGACCCGGTATTTAAATTGGGAAAAAGGTTGGCGTAACTCTGGTTCAGGTCGTTTTTTGCCTGATTTTCCGACAATCTTTGCTGATTGACTTCCAGGTTATGGGAAAGGGCATAGTCAATACATTCCTGCAGACTCCAGATGGTTTTGTTTTCCCCGGCCGTGGCCATTCCGGCAAACAGACCTGTTGCAATCAGGGCTGAAAAAATAAGCTTCTTCATATCTTTAATTTAGTGTCAGAATCTTCAATGCGTTTGTTTTCAGGCAGTTTTTAGCCAAAAACATGCCAATCAATTTAATATTCTGACAGACAAAAGATTGTAAGAAGCAATGGGGTTTTTTTAAAAAAGAATGTGTTCGCTTTTCAACAAGAAGCGTTCGATTGCGAACACTGTTTAAAAATGAAGGGTGAAGCTGGTCTCCACTTCGGGCTTAGACTTCACGGTAATGTTTCCTTTGTGTAAACGCATGATCTCCCGCGAAAGGCTGAGGCCGATGCCGGAACCTTCTTTTTTGGAGGTGAAGAAAGGAACAAAGATCTGTTCAATATTGTCCTGCTTTATGCCGTACCCATTATCGGCTACGGTAATGGTCACTTTATTATAGGTTGATGAGGTGGCCACCACCCTGATCTTTGGATTTTCCACATCCTGTATTGCATGAATGGAGTTAATGACCAGGTTGATCAACACCTGTTCGATCAGGTCGGGGTCAGCTGTAAGCATCAGCTCCGGGGGCACCACCTTGTATTGGCAGTTTATTTGCCGTTCGGCAACCTTTGGTGAAAGAAGGTTTTTTACCCTTTCAAACAGTTCCTTTACTTCAAAGTACCGGAAATTGGGTTTAGGGATGCGGGTGAGATTGCGGTAAATCTGCACAAAGTTCAGCAGTCCTTCGCTGCGTCGTTCAATGGTGGTGAGGGCACTCTGGGCGCTTTCCACATCGTCCTTTTCAATGGGGTTTCTGAGTTGCAGGTTATCCTCGTCAATCAACAGGTCTTTAACCGTAGAAGATAATGAAACAATGGGTGTAATGGAGTTCATGATCTCGTGGGTAAGCACCCGGATGAGCTTTTGCCAGGAATCCATTTCTTTGGCTTCCAGCTCATTATGAATGTTTTGAAGGGATACCAGTACAAAATCCTCGCCACGCATCCGGAATTCGGTAGCCCTTATGGACAGCTGCAACAGTTCATTTTCATTAAAAACTTTCAACAGTTCCCGGTCGCCGGCCTTAATGTTTTTGAGTAACTCCGCCAGGTTCCTGTCAATTTTTTCCAGGTCGCTGATAAACCGCAGATTGCTCAGGCGCAGCATCCTTTTGATGGCGTTGTTGAACATGTCCACTTTGCCGTCTTTCCTGAAAACAATGATGCCAATGCTCACATGCTGCACCACGGTTTGCAGATAATTAAAGTGCTCTTCTTTAGCAGCCCTGGTTTTTCTAAATTCCTCGATCACCTCATTAAAGGCATGATTAAGGTCATCAAAACTGCTTCCCAGGCCATGGTCACTGAAAGAGGAAACAAAATCGCTGTGGCGTATAGCTTCCAGAAAAACAGTAAGTCGCCTGTTGGTGCGCTCCACGTAGCGCACCAGGCCAAAGATCTGTGCACCAATAAGGGTGAGCAGGATAAAGGAACTGATGATAAATTCCTGCTGCCGGTAAATGGAAATCAACAGCACTACTGAAGCCACAATGAGCAGCACCCTTGCCACCACATTGAACCGGAAATTTTTAAAGCTCATATTTTTCTATTCGTCGGTAAAGGGAGGCCCGGGTAATGCCCAGTTCTTTTGCAGCTTTGCTGATATTCCCCCCATGCTTGTCGATTACTTTTCTTATCAACATCTTTTCAGTGGTTTCCAGGTTGTGGTCGTCCACGGTAATATCCTTTTCGGGCTTATCCTGCTTGGAGAGGAAAAAGTCCTGTGGTTGCAGCACATTGGAGTCACTCATGATCACGGCCCTTTCCACGGCATGTTGCAATTCCCGGATATTGCCGGGCCAGGAGTGTTTTTCCAGTCGCTTGATGGTGGAAGCGTGCAGCCGTTTGTTGGGCATTTTGTATTTTTTGCAGTAAATTTCAAGGAAGTGGTTTACCAGCAAGGGGATATCCTCAAGCCTTTCGCGCAGCGGAGGAAGATTAATTTCCACGGTATTGATACGGTACAAAAGGTCCTGACGAAATTTGCCCTCTTCCACCATCTGGTAAAGGGGCATGTTGGTAGCGCATACCAGTCGCACATCCACCGGTATTTCCTTTACCGATCCCAGGCGCACCACCTTGCGGTTTTGCAGCACACTGAGGAGTTTCGACTGCAGGGGGTGGCTCAGGTTGCCAATTTCATCCAGGAATATGGTGCCTTTGCTGGCCGCTTCAAACCTCCCGCCGCGGTCTTCCTTTGCATCGGTAAAAGCCCCTTTCTTATAACCAAAAAGTTCACTTTCAAATAATGTCTCGCTGATGGCACCCAGATCCACGCTGATAAACACCTCATCCTTGCGGGGGGAAGCGCGGTGAATGGCCCTGGCAATGACTTCCTTACCGGTACCGTTTTCCCCAAGTATCAGCACATTTACATCGGTGGCAGCCACTTTTTGCACCGTACCCAGTACATCCATCATGGCTTTGGATTCCCCGATGATCTGGCTGTAAGGCTGGTCGCCCTGCTCCATCAAAAATTTTTGCTTGGAGCGCAGGTCTTGAAGTTCCTTTTTGGATTGATGCACTTCCAGGGTAGTGCTGATGGTTGCCAGCAGCTTTTTGTTATCCCATGGTTTGAGCAAAAAGTTGGTAGCCCCTTCCTTGATGCCCTGCACGGCCAATTCAATGTCACCATAAGCTGTGATCAGGATCACGGCAATGGTTGGATCCATCTCCAGTATCTTGTTGAGCCAGTGAAAACCCTCTTTCCCACTGGTTGCATCACGCGAAAAATTCATGTCCAGTAAAATGAGGTCATAATTTTCATTTTTCAGATACCTGGGGATGGTGTTGGGGTCCTTATCCGTATGCACGGTATTGACATGCTTCTTTAAAAACAGCTTGGCTGCCAGCAACACATCCTCATCATCGTCAATAATTAAAGTTTTTGCATCAAGTTTACTCATGGCAGGGGAAATTTTCTATTAAAAAACAAAATGTGCAGTGGAAGCAAAGATAAAATTAATTGCAATATTTTGGAAGGTTAGGGGATTCAAAAAATAATTTCTATTTTTAGCGGCCGAAAACGTTATTAAAAACAGACTTCCCCTGGTGAAAAGTTTCTTTTTATAAGTTTTGCACCCGGGATCGAACAAAAAGCTTTTTTCAAAACCCATCACTCATGAGCAACAACAATTCATCGCAGGGCATTTCACGCAGAAAGTTTCTTGAATTAGGGGTAAAAGGAGGGTTGATCCTTGCCGCCACCCCACCCCTGCTAACCCATATGGTATCCTGCAGTCCGGCCATGGGCCACACCCCGGGGCTGGATATGGACAAAGGCACCCTTAACAAAGTGATTGCCCGGGCATTACGCAATGGAGGCGACTTTGCAGATGTGTACCTGGAAAGCCGCAACTCCCGGCAGATCACCATGGAAGAATCCAAATTTAAAAGCGGGCTTTACGGCATCAGCCAGGGTGCAGGGGTAAGGGTCATTGCCGGCGACAAAACCGGTTATGCTTACACCGACCAGATCACCGAGGAAAACCTGATGCGGGCAGCCGAAGTGGCCTCTTATGTGGCGCGCAACGGGCAAAGCATCCGCCCGGTGGATATTGCACCGGCAAAGCGCCAATCTTTTGTTAGCGTTAAGCATCCCCTTGAGGAAATTGCCGATACCCGCCGCACAGAGATCATGCAAAGGGCCGATCAGGCCGCACTGGACTACGATCCAAGAATTAAAATGGCCATCATTGATTACAATGACCAGGTGCGTGCACGGGTGATCGCCAACAGTGAAGGATTATACCTTCGCGATGAGTTGCCCCTGCTTTTCTTTATTGTGCAGACCATGAGCGAAGAAGGCAACAACCGCCACATGGCCCGCGAACGCATCAGCTACCACAGCGGGTTTGAGATGTTTGACGAGCACACCCCCGAATCGGTGGCCCAAAGCGCAGCCCGTGAGGCCATTGCCATGCTGGATGCCGAAGACGCACCCGCCGGTATCATGGATGTGGTGATGGAAAACGGGTTTGGAGGGGTTCTGATCCACGAAGCCGTTGGCCACCCCCTGGAAGCCGATAACATTGCCAAGGGCATCGGAGCCTTTACCGGTAAAGTGGGCCAAAAAGTTGCCTCCGATGTGTTTACCATGGTTGACGACGGCACCATACCCAACTACCGGGGCACCATCAATTTTGATGACGAAGGCACCCAGGCCCGACGCAACATGCTCATCGAAAAAGGGGTGCTAAAAGGATATATGACCGACATCCTGAGTGCCAACCAGCTGGATATGGCCCGCACCGGAAACGGCCGCAGGGAGTCTTTCCGCCATATTCCCATCCCCAGGATGACCAACACCTTTATTGAAGCAGGGAAAGACAGTCCGGAAGACATTCTTTCCTCCACTCCCAAAGGCATATACGTGCAAAGCCTGAGCGGGGGAAGCGTAAACCCTGTTACGGGCATGTTCAACTTCACCTGCCGGGAGGCCTACCTGATTGAAAACGGCCGCAAAACCCGGCCCATCAAAGGGGCTACCCTTATCGGCTCCTGCATGGAGGTTATTTCCAACATCGATGCGGTGGCCAACGACCTGGACTTTGGCTCGGGCATTTGCGGTAAAGGCGGGCAAAGTGCCGAAGTAACTGCCGGGCAGCCTACCGTGCGCATCAGGGGAATCAATGTAGGAGGAAGCCGGGCATAATTTCGCCCCAATTCCCGAAAAACAACAATCAAATTTGCCATGAAAACCCCTGCCATTGCTGCAGGTGGTTTCCAAAAAAATAAAAAACAATGAACTATAAAAATTTAGCGGATAAACTCGTAACAAGAAGCCTCCGTAAAGGCGCAGAATCGGCCGAGGTATACATTCAAACCGGGAGAAATCTTTCCTTAAGGGTGCGCAATTCCGACATTGAAACCATACAGGAGGCGGCATCCAGCGGGGTGGGATTCCGGGTGCTGGTAAACGGCAGCATGGGCTTCAGCCATTGCAACGACTTTAGCGACAAGGCCCTGGATGAAACCCTGGAAAAGGCCATTGCTTTTGCCAAGCTCACCACCCCTGAAGACCACAACACCCTTCCCCAAGCAAAGGATCACAAAGAAGTGGAAGGATTATATGATCCGGAGATTGCCAAAGTGCCCATGGAAAAGAAAATTGACATGGCCCTGGAGCTGGAGTCTTTGGCCATGAAAGACGAGCGCATTTCCAACAGTTCAGGGGCCTCTTTCGGAGAGCGGGAAACGGAGATTTTCATTGCCAATTCCCATGGCCTGAATAAAAGCCTTAAATCAGGCATATGCTCGATGGGAGTAGGGGTAGTGGCACAAAAAGGGGAAGAAAGAAATACGGGATGGGAGTCTTGTGTGCGCCGCTATTTTTCCGACCTGGAATCTTTGGAAAAAATTGCAGGCACTGCTGCCCAAAAAGCCTGGGAGCTGCTTGACCCGAAAATGGTTTCCACCCAGCGGGCCGCGGTGATTTTTGACCCTGTGGTGGCCTCCTCTTTGATCGGGGGCATTATTGCCGCCATAAACGGAGAACGGGTACTGCAGGGCGCCAGCTTTTTGCGGGACGCCATGGATGAGCAATTTGCCTCTGAACTGCTGTCCATTATCGATGATGGCACCCGCCCCAAAGGCCCCGGCAGCAAACCGTTTGACGGAGAAGGCGTTCCCACTCAAAAAAGGATACTGGTGGAAGCAGGGGTGTTACGCAGTTTCATTTACAACACCATAGCCGCCAACCGGGCGGGGGTAGAAAGCACCGGCAATGCCTCCAGGGGAGGATTTTCCGGCATGCCTTCCATCGGCACCCACAACCTTTTCGTAGCCCCGGGAGAAAGCACCCCGGAGGAAATCATTGCTTCTACCCAACGGGGGTTGCTGTTAAAAGGAGTTACCGGCTATGGCATTAACCCGGTAAACGGAAACTTCAGCGGGGGTGCCTCCGGCTTCTGGATCGAAAACGGAAAGATCGTCCATCCTGTTAAAGGCCTTACCATTGCCGGCAGTGCCGATACCATTCTAAAAGGCATTGACATGGTTGCTGACGATGTGGATATGAACCGTTCCTTTACGGCCCCTACCATACGCATTGCCGAAATGCAGATCGGTGGGGCATAAAAACCTAAGTTTTAAAAAAAATTGTTTTTGAACCAGGTTGGCCGGAATAATCCCTTACTGTTATTCCGGTCGCCTTTCCCGGAAAAAGAAAAAAACAGTTTTGTTCATATAACCCTCAATTTTTCGAAACAAAACGAAGGTTTCAGCCCCATGTTTTTATAAAGAGTAGTTGTTTGGTATAAAAACCAGCCGGCATGTACGGAAAATTAATAAATTAGCTGAACCAAAAAGAGAATTTGACAACCTCAAAACATCCAAGCTGAAGATGGCCAAACTCTTACCGTTCTTATTGATTACTTACCTGATTTTCTCCCACCCTGAGGCAAAGGCCAATTTAGACAGCCTGAAGGTGGAGTTTGAAAAAGCCGCTGAAGATACTACCAAAGTACAGTTGCTCATTGAAATGGGAGACCTTTATTATCAAACCCAGCGCGATACCGCCTACAAATATTACCACCAAGCCCTTGACTTTCTGCAAACCACCGCCATGGACCATCAAAAACTGCATGAGCAAAAAGGCACCCTGCTCAGGTATATCGGGATTATATACCGCAGTTGGGGAAATTTTTCCACCGCCCTGAATTATTACCAGGAAGCACTGGATATTTTCCTGGAACAGGACTTCCGGGAAGGGATCAGTTCGGTATATAACAATTTTGGAGTAGTTTACCGAAACCTGGGAAATTATGCCAAAGCTATTGAATATTATCATCAAGCCCTTCCCTATTTTGAAGAAACAGAAAACCACTTCATGCTGGCATCCTGCTTTAACAACATCAGCATTTGCTACAACGAGCTTGGAGAAGCCGAACTGGCCCTGGATTATTTATTGCAGGCAAAAGAGATATATGAAGAGCATGCCGACCCAATAACCGTGGCCCGCGCGGATTTAAACCTGGGAAGCATTTATTATGACATGAATGAGCCGGATAAGGCTTACGATTATTACAATCAGGCCCTGGAGATGTTTTTACTTCATGGCCTGAAAGCCCAGGCCGCATTTACTTATTTAAACCTTTCCTATATTTATGGAATTTGGGAAGATTTCGAAAAAGCCATTGAAAAGACTGAAAAAGCACGAGTGCTTGCCGAAGAAACCAATTCGCTGAAAAGTCTTTCCGCCATATACATAGCTCAGACAAAACTTTATCGAATAAAGGGAGATTATCCAAAAAGCCTGCAGAAAGGACAAAAAGCCCTGGAAATAGCTTATGAGATCAACACCCTGGTTGACAAGGTCAGTACTTATCTTCAAATGAAACTGGCTGCAGAAGCATCCGGGGATATTGCTGCGGCTTATAATTATGCCAGCTCCTATATTACCCTGAATGACAGCCTTCAGGATAAAGAACGAAAAAAATTGATCTTTGAATTGGAAACCCGTTATCAAACCGAGAAAAAACAACAGGAAATTGAGCTGCTTCAGGAAAAAGAAGAGGTAAACAGGCTGCAACTGATTCAAAACCAGGCAGAAATCCAGCGACAACGCTTCATTTTGTTCCTGGTAATATTTATTCTTTTGGCAGGCTTGGTGTTTTTGTATCTTCAATACCGGCAAAACCGCAAAGTAAGCGATGCCAACCAAAAACTGGAAAAGCAAAACAAGGAAATCCAGCGCAAGAATCAGGAGATCCGTCTGCAGCGCAATGAGCTGGAAAAACAAAGCAACCTGGTGCTTGACCAGAAAATACAGATTGAAAAGCAAAACGAATCCCTGAAAAAAGCCAACCGGGAAATCCTGTCTGGTATCCGTTATGCTGAGAAGGTGCAGTCTTCGTTGTTCCCTGATGAGGAATACCTGAATGCCCACCTTGGCAACAGTTTTATTTTATTCCGGCCCAAAAGCATCGTCAGCGGAGATTTTTACTGGGTATCTTCCAAAAACGGAAAGACGATGATTGCAGCGGCAGATTGCACCGGTCATGGGGTGGCGGGAGGATTGCTCAGCATGCTGGGGGTGGCCTTTTTAAATGAATCCCTCCATCGCACTTCTCTGAAAACGGCTGCAGATTATATGAATTACCTTACCCGCCGATTTGATACCAGCCTGCTGGTTTCCGAAGAAGGCAGAAGCGCCATGCAAGGCATGGAAGTTTCCTTTTGCATTTACGACCGGGAAAAAAATACCATACAGTTTTCGGGTGCCGATGCTTCCATCGCCGTTGCGCGCACCAATAAACTGGAAATATTCAAAGGGGAGCATCAGAACTTCGGGCAAACCCCTGAATCACAAAGGACGTTTTCCTGCAAGGAAATTCAAACTTCTCCCGGGGATATGGTTTATATTTTTTCCGATGGGTTTATAGATCAGTTTGGGGGTGAACACGGCGCCCGCTATACCTCTGCCGGGTTTTACAAATTGCTTGAAAACGTATCCAGGCATACCTTGCCTTACCAGAAATCCCTGCTGGAAAACGAGCTGGAAAACTGGAAAGGCAACCATTTTGAACAGGTCGACGACATTCTGGTCATCGGCTTCCGCATCTGATCGCTGTTTGGTGAAATTCCCCAATCCGCAGTCTGTCAGGAATGCTCCCGGATATAGGCTTCCAGTTCCCCTTCTTCCTGCATCTCCATAAAGTTCTCCACATGCGTGCTGGTTTCCAGGTACTCGCGGTTGGCCCGGTAGAACTCAATGACGGCCTTTACACCGTGAAGATTCCCTTTGAATTCATTTTCAAAATCCCTGTTTTCCAGGGCATATTGGGTCCAGCCCCCCATAAAAATCATTAAAAGCTCAGAATCATCAGTGAAAGGCACAATTTTTTCGTGCAAATAAATCGTCAGATATGGGTTGGACATCAGCCACTCCAGTAAAAAGCGATTGGCTTCCTGCCTGAGACCTTCATCCTGATTTACAGGGGTCTGCCTTAGCCATGTAATGGCCTCCAGAATGTCGGGTTCAAATTGCCGGAAATCCTCTTCCGTTTCCAGGCGGTGTACTTCGGGCACCAAAAAATCCTGGGCCATTAATCCTAAACCGGCCAGAATGAAAATGATAAACAAACTTTGTCGTTTCATATCCTGTTTTTTTGAGTGAATAATTTTTTACGGCTTTGAGGTTCTTCGGCCCTGAAGAAAACAAAATACTTAACATGCCAAGCCCCATCACACCGTAAATTTAGCAAGCACGAGGATCATTAGCAAATTTTTCCGGGATTTATTCATTTTCTATACATGAATTGAACAGATCAAAAAACACTTGCCGAAACATTTTCAAAAAAAATCCCTAACCAATCCATTGTTTCATCCAAAAATATTTAAGTTTGCTTTAACCAACTCTTTTCAAACAACTTGCTGTAAAACCCCAAAAAGAATTTAAAGATGAGAAAAATCCTAACGATTTTGATGTTGGCCCTGCTCATGCAAACCGCAATGGCGCAGGCCCCGCTTCAATTCAATTACCAGGCCGTTTTGCGCGATGATGCCGGACAGCCCATGGCATCGGAAGCAGTTACCCTGGAAGTAACCATTTTGCAGGGCAGCCCTGAAGGTACGGAGGTTTTTTCCGAAACCCACCAGGCCCAAACCAATGCCTTTGGACTAATAAATATCTCCGTGGGTTCTGTGAGTTCTATGGAGGGTATTGAATGGGCAGAAGACGATTTTTTTATGCGCATAAGCGCCAACGGAACCCCCATGGGCACGGCACCATTGCTGAGTGTGCCATATGCATTGCATGCCCACACCACTGCAGATGCATTCAGCGGCGATTACCATGACCTGGAAAACACGCCGGATCTGGATGACCTGGTGCTGGTGGAAGAGCCTCAGCCCGGCGACCTCATTTATTATGCGGAAGGTGTATGGCATACCATACCAATGGGCAGCGAAGGGCAGGTGCTAAAAATTGTCGGGGGGAGTCCCGCCTGGGCTTATTCCGGGCCTGAATGGGGTACTGTTTCGGATATTGACGGCAATGTTTACCAGACCAAAATAATCGGCATGCAGGAATGGATGGCCGAAAACCTGCGTACCACCCAATACCGTGACGGCACCTCCATTCTTACCGGGCTTTCTGCCAACGAATGGGCCAATGCCACCGAAGGGGCCTATTCGGTTTTCCCCCATGATGGCATAGAGGGGATAGACTCCGAAGCCCAGATGGTGGACCTCTACGGAAAATTTTACAACTGGTTTGCCGTGGATGATGAAAGAGGACTTTGTCCTGATGGATGGAGGGTTCCTACAGATAATGACTGGCAGGAACTGGAGGATTTTTTACTGGATCAATATGATGCGATCAACCCGGACAACCTGGGCAATGCACTAAAAAGCTGCCGGCAGGTGGGTTCGCCCCTTGGCGGCGAATGCGATACAGAAAACCATCCCCGCTGGAATGCCCACGGCACCCACTATGGTACTGATGATGCAGACTTTTCAGGATTGCCGGCGGGATCGCGAAATTACCTTGGCAACCATTTCAATCTGGGCAATATGTCTTTTTGGTGGACATCTTCCACTTACCCGGACAACCCACAAAATGTGATTTACCGGCGCATGTTCAATAATCAGGGCGTATTAAACCACAACAATACCCAAAAGCAGGCAGGCTTTTCGGTTCGTTGCATAAAAGAATGATCCACTGATCGACAGGCTGTTTTCATGGAAACAGCAAAAAACCATAAAAACCGGCAAAAGTCTTTGCCGGTTTTCTTATTCCAAACATGTTTGTCTGTTTTTTTGTTACATTTATCAAACCATCTGTTGTCATGAACCAAAAAACAGTCTTTTTCGTCATTGCTTCCTTTATGTTGTTTGCCGGTACAAAGGATCTGGAAGCCCAGACCTATTCCATCGGGCACATGCAGGAAACTTTCGTTGATCCTGCGCGGGAGGATCGCCCGGTTTTAACGGAAATTTACTTCCCTATCCCTGAGGGAGGCAACAATGCAGCGATGGCAGAAGGTACCTTTCCCCTTATCATTTTCGGCCATGGCTTTGTAATGACCTGGAGTGCTTACGAAAACCTCTGGACACACTTTGTTCCCCGTGGATACATTATGGCCTTTCCGCGTACCGAAGGGGGGTTCAGCCCAAGCCACCACGACTTTGGCCTGGACATGGCATTTCTGGCAAATACCATACAGGCCCTGGGACAGGAAGAAAGCTCCCTTTTTTATCAAAACCTGAACGGGCTTACAGCGGTAATGGGTCATTCCATGGGTGGAGGAGCAGCCGTGCTGGCAGCAAGCTACAATCAAAACATCAATGCGTTGCTGGCACTGGCACCGGCCGAAACCAACCCCTCGGCCATTGAGGCAGCCCAGTTGGTCAACCGTCCGTCTTTGATCTTTTCGGGAAGCTCAGATGATGTGACCCCCGCATCCGTGCATCAAATTCCCATATATGAAAACCTGGGCACTCCTTGCCGGACATATGTGAGCATCACCGGGGGAGGACATTGTTATTTTGCCAATTTTAATTTCAACTGCAACCTGGGTGAGCTGGGCAGCTCTGGAAACATTACCCTTACCCGGGAAGAACAGCAGCAGATCACGGCCGACTTTGCTGCCCCCTGGCTGGATTATTTTCTCAAGGGCGATTGTGACCAATGGGAACCCTTTTCGGACTCCCTGCATACCTCTCCCCGCATTACATTTATGCAGGATTGTATAATAGAACCTCCCGGGATTTTCCTTTCAGGCGACACCCTTTTCAGCACCCCTGCCACCACCTATCAGTGGTTTTTGAACGAGGAACCCATTGCCGGAGCCACCGACAACCTTTACCTTCCATCTGAAAGCGGCAATTACCAGGTAGCGGTAACCTATTTTACTCAATGCCCCTGGGTTTCGGAGCCCCTGACCTATTTGGTGCAATTTAGCGTAGCCCTTTCTGCAGAACCCGAAGAAGGCGGAAGCGTTATGATGCTGACCGATCCCCCGTTTTTTGAAGGAGATACAGTTGAGGTCGGGGCTGTTCCCTCCGAAGATTTTGCATTCCTTCACTGGGAGGAACAAGGGGACATTGTTTCCTATGCAACAGAATATTCTTTCATTATTGAACGCGACCGCAACCTCATTGCCCGCTTTGAAGAGACCGCAACCTACATCAGCAGACCTGACGAGGAAGAGATTATTGTTTTTCCTGTTCCTGCCAGGGAGACACTGCACATAAAGCTACCCGAAAGCCATCATTACAACAGTATTTATTTGATGTCCATGGAAGGGCAGCTATTGATCCGAAAAACAGCGGGCCCATCGCAAACCTACCGCTTAAGCACAAAAGGACTTTCTGCCGGGGTCTATCAATTGCTTTTTCAGGGAAATGAGGGCACTCAGTCCGTCCGGATTCTTGTGAAATGACCTCCATTGGTTTTTTTGAAATAAACCCATCTGTAACAGTTAGATTATTTTTATGAAACATCCATCATTAACTTTGAACACACAAGAGGAAGATTATTCAGAGAAGGTTATCCAACTAAAAAAATTAGTTGTGATGTTCCCCCGCACGGGCGGGACAGGCATGTGACCAAATTAATCAAATTATAAACAGATGAAACCCCTACCTTTGTAATCATGACCCTGGAGATCATCCTTGTATTTATCATTCTTGGAAGCGCCCTGTTGTTGTTTTTTACCGGCTGGTTGCGCATGGACATTGTTTCTTTGCTGGTATTGGCACTGCTGGCTTTCACGGGCATCATCACGCCAGCGGAAGCCCTTGCCGGGTTCAGCAACCCGGCCGTTGTAACGGTTTGGGCCATGTTCATTCTGAGTGCGGCCCTGTACCAGACCGGGGTGGCAAGGATCATTGGCCGGAAGGTACTGCAGCTTTCCGGCAGTGGGGAAGGCAGGTTGACAGCCCTGATCATGCTTTCGGCCGGGTTGATGTCGGCCTTCATGAACAACGTGGGGGTAGTGGCCCTGATGCTTCCGGTGGTAATGGACATGGCCCGGGCCAAAGGCATCCCTCCCTCCAGGCTGTTGCTGCCCCTGGCCTACGGTGCCATGCTGGGCGGGTTGACCACCCTCATTGGCACCCCGCCCAACCTGCTGATCAGCTATGCCCTGGAAGATGCCGGGGAGACCCCTTTCCGGCTTTTCGATTACACCCCCATCGGTTTTGCTGCCTTGCTGGCCGGGGTCATTTTCATGACTTTCATCGGGCGCCATTTGCTGCCCAGGCGGGATGCCATCAGTGAAACAAAAAAGCATTCGGCCCGCATGTCGGCTGCTTCTTATAAACTCCAGGAGCGTAGCTTCATCCTGAAAGTAAGACCCGCTTCTCCCCTGGTAGGAAAAACCCTTTCGGAAAGCCGTCTCAGGGCCGCGCTGGGGCTAAATGTACTGGCCATCATTCGCGAAGGCACCACCCTTTTGGATCCCGGGCCCGACACCCTGATACGCAGCAACGACAAGCTGCACGTGCAGGGCCGGATAGAAAACCTGAAGGCCATGCAGCACTGGGAAGTCATCCCGCCGGAGGATGCCGGTCTGGAAGTGAAAGCCTTACTCCGCATCAACCTGCAAATCGTGGAAGCCAAAATTGGAGAAACTTCCAGCCTGAAAGGCAAAAGGCTGCAGGAAACCAATTTCAGGAAACGACTTGGGGTCAATGTGCTGGCCGTGCGCAGGGCAGACCAGTTGAAGCGCATGATGCTTCACGATGTGATCCTGCAAAAGAATGATGTCCTTTTGCTGCAGGGGCCACGGGACAGGCTGGAAGTCCTGGAAAAAGAAGGAAAGATCACAGAAATCCGGGAAGCTGACGAACAAACCCTCATTGAAAAATACCGCCTTCATGAGATGCTGTTTATCATGAAGGTGAGTGAAGAAGCCAAGCTGCTGGAAAGGACTATTGCCGGCAGCCAGATCGGCAGCGCCTTTGGCATGACCGCCATCGGCACCTTCCATCAGGACGGCAAGCTGGAACCCTACGCACCCGGAACCACGGTAAATGCCGGGGACCGCTTACTGGTGAAGGGCAACATCCATGACCTGCCCTTATTGCAGGGCCTAAAGGAGCTGGATATTCCCGAAGATCCTGTTCCTGAAATCCAAAAACTGGAGTCGGAAGACATTCAAATGGCCGAAGTGGTGCTGGCGCCCCGGTCGCTGCTTGCCGGAAAAACCCTGAGGGAGATCAACTTCCGGCAGAAATACGGCCTGACGGTGGTGGCCATATGGCGTGAAGGAGAGATCCACAAGACCAACCTGCACAACATGCCCCTGGAGTTCGGTGAGGCTCTTTTGCTTTATGGCAAGCGCAGCAAACTGGAACTGATTGACAGCGAGCCCGACTTCATTCTACTGACCCAGCTGGACAAACAACCGCAACGCACCGGCAAGGCCCTTACTTCGGCCCTGGTGATGCTGGGCATCCTTATTCCGGTATTGCTTGGAGTGGTACCCCTGGCCATTGCGGCAGTGGCCGGCATTGCCCTGATGGTGCTTACCGGTTGCCTGAAAATGGAAGAGGCTTATCGTGCCATTGAGTGGCGGGCGGTGTTCCTGATTGCGGGCATGTTGCCTTTGGGCACGGCCATGCAGCAAACCGGTGCTGCGAGCCTGGCGGCCGAAGGGGTAGTTAATGTTTTTGGCTATTTCGGACCCTGGGGGGTAATTGCCGGGCTGTACCTTCTCACGGCCACCCTTACCATTGCCATCCATCCGGCGGCCCTGGTGGTGATTATGTCGCCCATTGCCCTGGAAACCGCCGCCGGATTCGGGATATCACCCCAAAGCCTGATGATGACTGTGGCCATTGCCGCTGCGGCTGTTTTCATGAGCCCGGTATCTCATGCAGCCAATCTCCTGGTGATGGGGCCAGGAGGCTACCGCTTTACAGATTACCTAAAAGTGGGCTTGCCCATGACCCTGGTGGTGATGGCCGTGGCCATGCTGCTGCTCCCCCATATATGGCCCCTTTGATGCCATAGCCATTGCTTTTACCATGAATACCCTTCGCCAAAATCCTTACCCGGTATTGCAGGGATATGATTGTGAGCCTTTAGGTTTTTAATGTATTTATCGAAATATGTGAAAAAAACAAGGCGACAAAAAGATTTTTTCCCTAAGTTTGTGTGTTGGTTATCAGGAAGCGTCGAATAGTCAAAAACAGCGCCTTCGGCAGCTATACAACAA
>SKVW01000142.1 GCA_007129255.1 Bacteroidales bacterium | reverse complement strand
TATTTTGTGCGAAGAAACACAAAACAAATTTCAAATCGTTGCTCAACAAAAAACTTATGTAGCGCAAGTATATCAAGGATTTCAAAGAACTTTAGTTAAAAACAACGCAACGCTAATGATACAAAGCAACAAAAATGCTTGCTTCTTCTTGCTTTTTAGTTTATTAAAAAAACATACCAATCAACCTTCTTTTTCACCCAAAACTTAAATCCTATGAAGAAAACTATTTTTACTTTTTTAGCATTATGTTGGATTTTTTGCCTCCCATTGTGGGGTTCTGCGTCCGATGGCCCCGCACAACGCAATGATGACAACGGCTGGACCATTCTGGCAGCCTATCCTGTAAACCCAAGTGCCGGAGGCCTTGCCTCCGATGGGGAATATATTTACATTGGATCTTATGGCGGAGGCCATGGCTCCAAAGTTTATCGTTTTGACCCGGCTACCGAAATCAACGAATTGCTGTTTGAGGGTCCACAAAGCAATGTTTATGGGTTGACCTTCGACGGGGAATACCTTTGGACCATTGACCGTGAATTTCCCTCTACTACTCCTGCTTTTGCCATGCAGCTGGATCTGGACGGAAATGAAATCTCTCAGTTCGATCTGCCAAACTTTTACATGTCCGGTATCGCCTGGGATGACGGAAACTTCTGGGTGGCCACCTACAGCCCCAATCCCGGAACCATTCACTACATTGACGGACAGGGGAATGAGATTTCCAGTTTTACTCCGCCAACCGACCAGCCATGGGACCTGGCATTGCAGGGCGATTCACTGTGGATTGCAGACTTCTGGAATGATTATATCCATTTAGTTGAAACTGACGGTACACTCATTCAATCTTTCCCCTACGATGACCATCGGGCAACGGGTATTTACCATGATGGTACCTTTTTATGGTACCTTGGAAAAGATTCCCAGAACAACAGCACCCTTTACAAAGTAGACCCATGGGGAACCGGCACCCCGGTGATCCAGGTACCCTTTTCCCATAACTTCGGAAATGTTACCATCGGTAATTCCGAAACATGGGAAATGAATATATTCAATGAGGGTACCGGTGACCTGATCATTGAAGACATTACCTTTACCGAAGGCAATGAAGCCTTTTCGGTAGATGTGGAGTTCCCATTTACCATTGAACCGGAAACTTTTACACCGGTAACCGTAACCTTTGCTCCCGAAGAGATTGCCATTTTTGAAAAAACCCTTACGGTGCATTCCAATGACCCGCAAAACCTTCAGGTAGAGGTGGCCATTGCCGGAAACGGCCTGGCCCCCGGGGCATATCTGGTGACAGACCAGGAGCTGATCGATTTCGGCCCGGTGAGAATTCACTCTTCCAGCAGGCTTTATATGGAAGTAAAGAATATGGGCGATGAGCAGCTTTCTTTTGAAAGCATCAGTTTCTCCAATGATTATTTCTATTGGGATGAATCCGTGGAGTTTCCCCTCAACCTGAATCCGGTGCAGGCAAAGGAACTTCCTTTATGGTTCAAGCCCCACTTGGAAGGGGTTATTGAGGGTGAAGCCACTTTGGTTTTTAACAACGAAGACCAGTCTCCTTACAGTATTTTTGTCAGGGGGCTTTCAGAAGATGAGAATCATCCCATTGGTACGGTGCTGTGGGATAAAACCTTGGAAGGAAGCACCTTTAATAACCCCAGGGCCATTATGCCCGTTCCCGATGTAACCGGTGACGGCATAGCTGATGTGATTGTCTGCACCCGGGGGCTTCAAATCAAACTCTTCAACGGGAACTCATCCGGAACCCCTGACCTGATATGGGAAACCGAAGTTGGTACCGTGGAGTATCCGAAAGGAATTGCCCTGATGGACGACATCAATGAAGACGGTTACAAAGACTTCGTTATTGGTACAGCTTATGGCGATCGCGCTGTGACCGCCATGTCCTCAAAAACCGGAGAAATTATCTGGCGCTATGAAACCAATGAATACGGCGGAGGGGGATGGGTTTATATGGTAGATGTGCGCTTTGACTTCAACGATAACGGGTATATGGACGTGCTGGCCGCTGCCGGGGATGACGGTGATGGCACCGGTCCCAGACGCGTTTTCCTGCTCAATGGAAAAACCGGCGAAAAAATATGGGATACCCCCATGGGTGGTGCCGCATTTTCGGTGATTGCAGTAGAAGATTTTACCGGTGACGGTTTGCCGGACGTAATTGGTGGTGGTTCAACACCGGGGCAACAAGGGCGAGTGATCGGTATCAACGGAGCCAACGGAAATATTGAATGGGATTTTACTACTTCAGGAACTTCCGTATGGGCCCTGGAGCAAATTGATGACATTACCGACAACGGAATCAAGGATGTTATTGCAGGAAGCTTTAATGGATTTTACTATCTGCTGGATGCAACCAACGGCAATGTGGAACATTCGGGCAATCTTGGCAATGCGTTGATCCTTGACTTCTGGCAGGCAGGCGACCTCAACGGAGACGGGTATACGGATATTCTTCCCGCCTACTCATCCATACCCAATGCGGTAGCCATCAGCGGAAAGGATGGAGCCATCATCTGGTCTGCTTCGGTGGCTGACCAGCCCTGGAGCGTAACCCCCCTGCGCGACATTGACGGGGACGGGGTTAATGACCTGGCCGTAGGCACCCTTTTCAACAATAATTTTGTTTACTTCTTAAGCGGTGCCGATGGTACGATACTGGAAACTGTTGCCATGCCTGCTGCCGTGGATGCAATACGCGGCATTCCCGATATTACCGGTGACAACTCCATGGAAGTGGTGGCTGCAGGACGCAACAATTACCTGGTGGCATTTTCGGGAGGAACCGCCGTTGCTCCTGATTACTATGATGTTACTTTTGTGGTGACAGATAATGAGGCTCCTGCAAACCCCATTGAAGGCGCAAGGATTACCATAGTTCAGACCAATCACTTTTTTGTTACAGAAGAAAACGGAGAGGTGGTGGCCAACATGGCTGAAGGAAGCTACAACTTCACGGTGACCAAATCCGGCTACGCACCATTTGATGGGACTTTTGAGCTGGTTGATGAAGACAAAACCATTGAGGTGGTGCTTTATCCCGATGATTACTACGAAGTTACTTTTCTTGTCACCGACGATGCAGATCCGGCCAACCCCCTGGAAAATGCCGAAATTGAAATTACCGAAACCGGGCAAAGTCATTTCACCGATGCCGATGGAATGGCTTTGATTTTGTTTGGAGAAGGCAGCTACACTTACACGGTCAGCAAAGAAGGGTATTTCCCTGAAGAAGGTTCTTTTGTTGTGGATGGATCCGACAAAACCATAGAAGTGGTTATGCAGCTGGACGATACCGGCCTGCCTTTTATCGGGGGCCCCCAGGTGGTGGATGCATACAGTTATCCCAACCCCTTTTCCGAACACACCAATATCTATTTTACCCTTACCAAGGAAACAACTGTTTCTGTTTATGTATATGATATGCGAGCCAGAAAGTTTAATATCATAGAACCCAGGCTGTTCCCGGCAGGAGAAAACTCCGTTCGTTGGGACGGCAATGGACCTGAAGGAACACCCCTGATGGACGGATTGTATTTCTTTGAGGTGCGCGCAGGTGAAAACATTTATCGCAACAAAATGTTGATTTTAAGAAATTAAACCGTATTTATTTCATTTACCTGAACGGGAGGGCCGATGGTCCTCCCGTTTTTTTTCTGCCTCATATTATTATTTTTGGGAGCATGGACCAGAAAAGGCATTTTTAGATTCCTAAACCAAATAAGGCTCATAAGGGTTTTAATTTTTTGCCTTGGTCAGAAACTCCATTTCACTTCCCTGACTTGCCTTCCCCCTTATTTCTTTTTATCTTTACGGGAAAGCAAATAAAAGAACCAAAAATCCGGATTATGAAAAACCGTACAGCGATATTGACCGGGGCTTATGGGGCCATAGGTAAGGCGATTGCAGAAGGACTTGCAGAAAGAGGGTTTCAACTGGTGCTGGTGGGCCGGGATGAAAAGGAACTCAAGGATTTGGTTCTCGAACTGAGTCGCTCCACCGGAAATGAATATATTTCTCACCGGGCGGTTGATCTTTCCCGCAAAAAGGAGATTGAGGCCTTTTCTCAAAGCTGGAAAGGACCTTTGCACCTTTTGATGAACAATGCCGTAACTGCACCCGAAAACCGGGAAGAAACTCCTGATGGTGTTGAATTGCAGTTTGCCACCAATGTGCTGGGATACTTCTGGATGATGGAATTTTTTCACCCTCACATGGAAAACCAGGAAGATGCGCGCATTGTAAATGTAGCCAGTTACTGGGCTGGCGATCTGGACCTGGATGATCTGGAATTTAAAAAGCGGCCCTATGACAATGACACGGCATACCGGCAATCCAAACAAGCCGACCGCATGCTCACAGCAGCTTTTGCCCGCAGGCTTAAGTCCAGATCCATTGCAGTTCTTGCGGCCCATCCCGGAGATGTAAATTCAAAAGTCAGCCGAAGTTTAGGTTATGGAGGATGGGAGCCCCCGGAAAAAGGAGCCGAAACTCCCTTGTTTTGCGCCACCAATCCCGCCCTGAAAGACGTTACCGGGAAGTATTTTGAACACAAACAAGAAAAATCTTGCCGTTTTGCAGCGGATGAAAAAGCAGTGGAAAGGCTTTATGAAATCTGCAGTAAATGTTGAATTTTAGTGCGTTAAATAAAAGTGGCCGGCTTCAAAAACCCATACTTGCTGTTTTTTTTTGAGGATTGCCAAACCTACCCCAAAAGCACCTAAATTTGGAAAAAAAATCAGGCAAAATGAGCAAAGACATGCATAAAGGGGCGCCCTCCGGAGCTGTTTACGGCCTTGGCTTTATCGGGGCGCTGATCTATTTTATTTCCCATGCCACGGGATTCTGGATGGGGGTTGTTGGGGTTTTAAAAGCCATTGTATGGCCGGTATTTATGGTGTATGAGGTGTTCAGGTTTATCGGGGCATAAGATTGAGCTGACCCTTTGTTCACCTTCCGTCCAAAACTACCATTGTTCGTTATGCACCCTTTCAGGATTGTAATTGTCGTTTCGTGGCTTTTCTTCATCGGGGACGCCAATGGAGATCATCGAAATGGGAACCACCTCTAAGGGGAGTTTAAACAATTCCTTTAGTTTTTTCATGCGTTCTTCCCGTCCATGCACTCCGAGCCATACTGCTCCAAGTCCGATGGCATGGGCAGCCAGCAGAAGGTTCTGGGTGGCCGCCGATCCGGCTTGTACCAGGTTGCTTTCCAGCTCATCAACCCTGGAGTCCCCGCAGACCAATATCCCAACGGCTGCATCGGCCAGCATTTTTCCATAGGGAAAAACCTGACTCAATTCCTTTAGCTTTTCAGTGTTTCTAATCACCACAAACTGCCAGGGCTGACGGTTCATGGCTGTTGGTGCAGACATGGCTGCATTAAGCATATACCTGATCTGCTCATCATTTATCTGCCCCTCTTTTTTATATTTGCGGATGCTGCGGCGGCTAAACAGAATTTCTCCTTTGTCCATAGGTTAAGTTTTTTTCAAAGATACAAACCCCAAAGGGTTAAAAAAAACAAAACCCGGGGAACCCCGGGTTTTGGCTGTATTTGAGAGTTTATTGTCAGTTCAGGTAAATACCTTCTCCCACCCCAATGGGGAGGTTCAGTCCGTACCAGAGGAACAGCAAGGCAACCCACATAATAAACAGGATGGCTGCATAAGGCAGCAAAAGAGAAACTACCGTTCCGATACCGATGCGCTTGTCGTATTTATGGATCCACCCCAGCAGCAATGGGAAGTAAACGTAAAGAGGGGTAACGGAGTTGGTGATGGAGTCACCCACCCGGTACATAAGCTGAACAAAAGCCGGACTGTAATTTAACTGGGCGAGCATGGGCACAAAAATGGGGGCGAAAATGGCCCATTTGGCCGACCCGCTTCCCAGAAAGATATTTAACAAAGCAACAATAATCATATAAACCGTGAAAAGTACCGGCCCGGTAAGGCCTGTGGCCTGCAGGAACTCTGCTCCCTGAATAGCCAGGATGGTATCCAGGTTGGACCAGCTGAACAAGTGGATGAACTGTGCAACCACCAGCATCAGCACAATGTATCCCGACAGTCCTTTCATTCCAAACTCCATGTGCTTCAACACATCGTTGGCCTGGGTAATGGTTCCTGTTGCCCTTCCGTAAAAATAGCCCGGAATGGCAAAGAAGAAAAACAATATGGGCACCAACCCTCTAAGGAAAGGAGAGGGAACAATGGCACCGGTTTCGGGATCGCGCAGGGGAGCCCAGGAGGGAACCACCAGGATGGCGATCAGGATTACATAAATCAGTAAAGCGATTCCAGCCCTTTTTAATCCTTTTCTTTCTTCATCGGTCATTCCTTTATTCCGGGCAAGTTCAGCTTCGTCAATCTCACCGGCACCGGCAAATGCGTTACAACGGGGAATGGTAAATCTTCTGACAATAAAAGCACCGCCAAGTCCGAGCATAAAGGTTGAGACGATCATGAAATACCAGTTTGCCGTGGCACTAACCTCAATGCCCCCGTCAATGGCAGTGGCCACCTGGGTGCTGATACCTGCAAGCATTACATCGGTGCCGGCAATAAAAAAGTTGGCCGTAAAACCGGCTGTAGCCCCGGCATAACCGGCCACCAGGCCGGCAATGGGATGCAGCCCCATTTTGGAAAAGATCAGGGCCGCAATGGGTGGAACAATTACGATTCCTGCATCGGAACCAATGTTTCCGCAGGCACCGATCATGAAAATAACAGGCATCACGATTCGCTTGGGGACGGCAAAAGCAATGTTGCGCAAGGCAACCGCCAGCAAACCGCTTTGCTCGGCAATGGAAACGCCCATAAGCATGACCAGGACCAGGCCAAAAGGAGCAAAATGAGCAAAATTAGTGACCATTTCCTGAAGGAAACGTCTGAGTCCTTCACCGGAAATAAGGTTTTCTGCAATCACATCCTCTCCTGTAGCCGGGTCTACGGCACTTACACCGAAATAACTCGTGATGGAGCTTAGTATAATAATAATAATACAAATCCAGACAAACATCCAGAAAGGGTGGGGTAACTTGTTTCCCATGACCTCAACCCACCGCAGAAACCCTTTGGATCCGGTTTCTATATCCTGACCGTCAAAATTGGTATCAGATTTTTCCTCTTTTTGTGGCTGTTGTTTATTATCCTCCATAGTAAATTTTGGTTGATTGATAAATTATCGACACATTTAATTATTTGCTTTCGTTAAGTTTAAATTGAAGAAAATCAAGGCCTTGTGGCAAGGCACAAAAATAACATTTTAACTGAAATGCAAATCAGTTAAACCCGGAAAGAAATAAAAAAAACCCAGCTTTTGGGGCCGGGTTTTCTGGAAAAAATGCTGGTAAAAAGAAGGCTATTCTTCTTCTTTTTCCTGTTCTTCGTAAGCTTTGAGCAGTTGGTCCTGCACATCGGCGGGCACCTGCTGGTATTCGGCAAAGGTCATCCCGTAGGAGGCCCTTCCGCTGGTGAGTGAGCTCAAAGTGGTGGAATAACGGTTCATTTCAGCCAAAGGCACCTTGGCTTTAATCTTCTGGTAATTGCCTTCGCTTTCCATACCCATGATCAATGCCCTGCGTCCTTGCAGATCGGTCATCACATCACCCATTTTTTCTTCGGGTACCATCACTTCTACATCGTAAATGGGCTCCATGATCTTGGGGGCTGCATTTTTAAAGGCATCCTTAAAGGCGTTACGTCCAGCAAGCTTAAAGGATATCTCATTGGAATCCACCGGGTGCATTTTCCCATCATAAACGTTCACAATGATATCGCGGGCATAGGATCCGGTTAGGGGACCTTCCTCCATTTTTTCCATGATCCCTTTCAGGATGGCGGGCAAAAAACGGGCATCTATGGCACCACCCACAATACAGTTGTGGAACATGAGCCTTCCACCCCAGGGCAGGTTAATTTCTTCCCTGCCGCGAATGGGAAATTCTGTCTGATCAGGTTTACCTTCTTTATAAGGTTCAATCATCATATGCACTTCACCAAATTGACCTGAACCGCCCGATTGCTTTTTATGACGATAGGTTGCTTTTGCCGGTTTGGTAATGGTTTCACGATATGGGATTTTTGGCGGGAAAAATTCGATGGACACCTTGTGTTGGTTTTCAATCATCCATTTGGCCACATTCAGGTGCATTTCCCCCTGTCCTGAAAGAATGATCTGCTTGAGCTCTTTGGAATGCTCAAAGATCAGGGTCGGATCAATGTTATGCAACTCCTTAAGCACGGTAGCCAGTTTTTCTTCATCGGCGGTATTTTTTGCTTTTACGGCCATACGGTACTTGGGTGCAGGATAATCAACCCCTGAAACTTTTTCACCCTGGTTTTTAGATGAAGTAAGGGTGTTGTTGGAATGGGTATCTTTAAGTTTAATGGTAGCGGCAATATCTCCGGGCATAACTTTTTCCACCTTTTGGCGATTTTTTCCTGCAATGGCATAAAGTTGCGAAAGCCGTTCCTTGGAACCGGTGTCGGAATTCAGCATATCCATGGCTTCGGTAATGGTGCCGTCAAAAACCTTAAAAAAGGAAATCTCACCCAGGTGGGGCTCAATGGCAGTTTTAAAAACAAATGCCACGGGTGGATTACCCGCTTCAAAGGGTAGTTCTTTGTCTTCGGTGGTTTTGGTAAACTCTACCTCGTTTGGAGCGGGAAGGTTTTCTACAATAAACTCCATAAAACGATTCACGCCCTGGTTATTTTTTGCCGACATGCAGAGGATAGGGAACATGGTGCGTGAAGAGATTCCCTGGCGAATGCCTTTTGCCAGTTCTTCCGGTGTGAGGGTGCCGTTTTCGAAGAAAACTTCCATCAGGGCTTCTTCACTTTCTGCTGCAGCTTCAATCATTGCGTTCTGAAACTCTTCGGCTTTGGCTTTTTCCGATTCAGGAATATCCTGGATTTCAGGTTTCCCTCCCCCAGCAGGGAACTTATACAATTTCATTTTCAGCACATCTACTACACTGTCAAAGCCGGTACCGGCATTTACCGGGTACTGGGCCACAATGGCTTTGTCGCCAAACTGGGCTTTAAGCTGCCGTACTGCCTCATCAAAATTGGCCTTTTCATGTTCCAGCTGGTTTACGGCAAAAATGGCTGGCTTTTGCAGGCGCGCAACATGGCGCCAGGTGATTTCGGTACCAACTTCCACCCCGTTTTGGGCATTGATGACCATCACGGCCGTATCGGCAACCTTAAGTGCAGACACTACTTCCCCGAGAAAATCATCGAACCCGGGGGCATCAATGATGTTGATCTTTTTTCCGGCATATTCGGCATAGAGCACTGTAGAAAAAACCGAAGCCTGACGCTCCAGTTCTATTTCGCGATAATCTGAAACGGAGTTTTTGTCATCTACCGATCCCCTGCGGTTTATCACACCCCCTTCGAAAAGCATGGCTTCTCCAAGGGTGGTTTTTCCGGCTTTTGCCCCTCCGATCAGGGCAATGTTTTTAATTTCGTTTGTTTGATATACTTTCATAACAGCATCAACGGGTTTTTAACGTGTATAACTTTGAATAATTTGCTTTTTTAGTTTAGCGATCAAGCCGATCCGTCAAAGGGGGAGACAGCGATTTTTTTTCACTTTGATATTGACTAACCCTCCTCTGAAAAAAGTTGCTAAAGTTAAAAAAAAACTGGGAAGCATTGGCAAAAAAGGCCTTAAAATTTGTGAAACAGAAAGGATTACATGTTAAAAGAGACCAGTTTTACAAAATCCAGCAACCTATCCTGAATATTTTTATCAGAAACTTCCAGCAGGCGTTCGGTTCCGAATTTTTCGACAGTAAAGCTCGCAAGCGCCGAGCCATAGATCAGGGCATTTTTCATGGTTTCAAAAGAGGTATCGTCCTTTTTTGCAATGTATCCCATGAAACCGCCTGCAAATGTGTCGCCGGCTCCGGTAGGGTCAAACACTTCTTCAAGAGGCATTGCAGGGGCAAAGAAAACCTGATCTTCATAAAATAGCAGGGCTCCGTGTTCTCCCTTTTTTACAATCAGATATTTGGGGCCCATTTTCCTGATTTTTTCGGCCGCCTTAACCAGTGAGTATTCTCCGGAAAGCTGACGGGCTTCGGCATCATTTATAGCCAGTATATCTACCATGGTAATTACCTCCAGCAGATCGTCCCATGTGGTATCCATCCAAAAGTTCATGGTATCCATGCAAATCAGCTTTGGTCTCACTTCAAGCTGTTCTATCACTTTTCGCTGGATGGAAGGGGTCAGGTTGCCCAGCATTACATAACGGCTGTTACGATAACCTTCGGGAAGTACTGGGTCAAAATCCGCCAGTACATTCAAATCGGTAACCAGGGTATCCCTTGTATTCATATCCATGTGGTATCTCCCTGACCAGAAAAAAGTTTTTCCCTCCCCGATTATCTTAAGCCCTGAGGTGTCAACATTGTTTTTTTGAAACAATTCAATATACTTTTTGGGGAAGTCGCCTCCCACCACAGAAACCAGTTTTATGTCTTTGATGAGGCGACTGGCTGCCAGGCCAATGTAGGTTGCGGCACCTCCCAGTATTTTGCCGGTTCTGGCAAAAGGCGTTTCTATTTCATCAAAAGCAACGGTGCCAATTATCAATAAACTCATAAAACTACCATTTTTTAAAAACAATTTGCAAAGATAGGGTTTCTGCTTTAAAAGCCTGAGCAGGTAAGGGTTAATTTGTCCGTTTTTTAAGGGATTCAAAAAAAAGTATTATCTTAAAAGCAAAAAACGCAAAAAACTACCATGATCATGATCAAAAGAATAATTAAAACTGACCGCTTAATGACCACTATATTGATCCGTCTTATGGTGGGGGTGGTATTTGTTTCAGAGGGCATACAAAAGTTTCTTTTCCCCGATTTGCGGGGTGCTGGTCGTTTTGAGGGTATAGGTCTACCTCATCCGGAATTTCTGGGGAGCTTTGTGGGCTTTTTTGAAGTGCTTAGCGGGTTGCTCATCCTGCTTGGGCTTGTTACTCGTTTGGCGGCCATCCCGTTGATTATTATTATGTGCGTGGCGCTGTTTACCACCAAATTGCCCATGTTGGCCGATGAAGGATTTTGGTATATGCTTCATGCTTTCCGCACCGACTATGCCATGCTGCTGGGTTCTGTTTTTCTGTTAATTCGAGGAGGTGGGGCCTACTCATTTGATGCCCGTCTTTCCAGGCAATAGTCTGGAAACCTGGGTCCAGCCTGGCTGGGTGCACCAACCAAAAACAAACAGAGGGTTTTATTGATTGAGCTTAACCGCCAGTTCGGCCACCCTTTTGCCAAGGGCTTGCCCTTTCTCAAGGAAGTGCTGATGAATTGGTTCGTCTTCGTCAAAGGGAGGTTCCCCCCGGATGGCAGAAGCGCCAAATGGGGCGGTCCAATCGGATCCACCCACTACCACCATTCCGAAGATCAGCATGGATTGTAAAATATTCACCTGGGTAATCTCTTCTCCTGCAGAAATACCACCGGCGGTTACAAATGCGGCACCGATTTTATTTTTTAAAGGTTGGTTTTCAAAAGGCCAGGATGCAATAAAGGAAGAAACTTCCGGTGCCACATTGGCATTGTAAACCGGGCTTCCTACGATGATGGCATCTGCTTCAATCAGGTCAGAAATGACGGCCTGCTCCACGGTTTTCAGGGTCACCTGCACACCTTCCACTTCGGAGGCACCACGGGCAACGGCCTCGGCCATGGTTTGGGTGTTTCCGGTTTTGCTGTAATAGGTAATCAAAACATTGGTCTGTGCATTGGTTTGCAGGCATGCCAGAAGTGTAAGTATAAAAGCGAGGACAAACGATAATTTGTAATGCATAATCAGCCTTATTGATTATAGGGACTATTCTACCGTAACCGACTTAGCAAGATTGCGGGGCTGGTCAACGTTGCAACCGCGCATAACAGCAATGTGGTAAGAGAGCAGCTGCAGGGGAATGGTAGCTACCAGGGGGACAAAGATCTCATCAGTTTCGGGAATTTCGATAACATAATCCGCCATTCCGCGTACCACCTCATCACCTTCGGTAACGATGGCAATAATAATACCTTTGCGGGCCTTCACTTCCTGTATATTGCTCACCACTTTGTCGTAAGTTCCTTTTTTGGTAGCGATTACCACCACGGGCATTTCTTCATCAATTAAAGCAATAGGACCATGCTTCATCTCGGCAGCAGGATAGCCTTCGGCATGGATGTAGGAAATTTCTTTAAGCTTTAAAGCCCCTTCCAGTGCAATGGGAAAATTATACCCTCTTCCCAGATATAGGAAGTTGCGCACATCCTTGAATATTTTAGAGATTTCCAAAATGGTATCATTTACTTCAAGGGCTTTTTCCACTTTTGCCGGAATGGAATCCATCTCGCTCAAAAGTTGAAAAAAGCGGGTTTTGGGAATGGTTCCTTTTTTGTTGGCAATGGAAAGGGCCATCAGGGCCAGAATGGTGACCTGGGCGGTAAAAGCTTTTGTGGAGGCAACTCCTATTTCCGGACCTGCGTGGGTGTATGATCCTGCATGGGTTGCACGGGCAATGGATGAGCCCACTACATTGCAGATCCCAATAATGGTCGCCCCTTTGGCTTTTGCCAGTTCTATGGCAGCGAGGGTATCGGCAGTTTCTCCGGACTGGCTGATGGCGATCACCACATCATCCTCGTAAATAACCGGGTTGCGATACCTGAACTCCGAAGCATATTCCACTTCAACAGGGATACGGGCAAGATCTTCAAATAAATACTCGCCCACCAGGCCTGCATGCCATGAAGTTCCACAGGCAACAATAAGCACCCGCCGGCAATTCATCAGTTTTTGTTCGTAATCAATGATGCCGCCCAAAGAAACGATTCCTTTGGCAGAATTAAGCCTCCCGCGCATACTGTCCTTTATGCTTCGGGGTTGCTCGTAGATCTCCTTAAGCATAAAATGTGGGAAGCCACTCTTTTCGATGGCGGACAACTGCATTTCCAGCTGCTGGATGTATGGGGTTTTATCCTTGTTTTTGATGGTTTTAATTTTGATCCTGCCATGGCGGGGAATAATGGCCAGTTCTTCATCATCAAGGTAAACCACATTTTTGGTGTACTCTACTATTGGGGATGCATCCGAGGCAATTAAAAATTCTTTTTCGCCAATGCCAATGACCAGGGGGCTTCCTTTTTTTGCAGCAATAAGTTTATCAGGATCATCCTGTGAAACCACAACAATGGCATAGGCCCCAATTACATGATTAAGGGCAATGCGCACGGCTTCCACCAGATCAACCTTTTCATTTACCTGTATGTCTTCGATCAGGTGTATCAACACCTCGGTATCGGTCTTGCTTTTAAAAACATACCCGCGGTTGACCAGTTCTTTTTTAAGGGAGCCGTAGTTTTCAATAATGCCGTTGTGAATAATGGCCAGGCGGCGGCTATGGCTGAAGTGGGGGTGGGCGTTCACATCATTGGGTTCACCGTGGGTGGCCCAGCGGGTATGGGCAATACCAATGGTACCGGAGAGATCCTGGTTTTTTATTTTGTTCTCCAGGTCGGAGACTTTTCCGTGGGTTTTATAGAGTTTAAGGTTTCCGTCCATTAGGGCAACTCCTGCGCTGTCATACCCACGGTATTCAAGGCGGTAAAGGCCCTTCATCAATACCGGGTAGGCATCTCTGGGGCCTATATATCCTACAATTCCACACATATTAGGCTGTATTGGTTAAAAAACAGTGTAGACAATTTCCAGGCGCATGGGCCGGGTACTTCTGCCGGGTCCTTTTAAAATCACCCGGTGCGCATTTACCGGTGCATTGGATACAGTGAGAGTCAACCCATTGTTGGGTGTTGTCCCCTCAAGAACATCCTGAATATATTTGGTAATGTTAAAACGATAATGTCTTTTTTCTTCGTTATAAATCCCTCCGAAATAAGCAGGCCCCAGATCGTAATCGCTCAAAAACTCCAGGTCTTCCTCCTCGTTGTATTGGAGTAAAAGCAAGCTATTGGCTTCGGGCCAGAGTTCATGGGAAAACTCCTGATCAACAGGTAAGTAAAGCCTGGCTTGGTTTATGGCCACGTTAGGAAATGCGGCCAATTCCTCCAGGTGGGGTATTTCAATATTTGCCCTCAGCCTGCCCATTGACTGAACAAAAACCAGGCTGTCTCCGGAGGTTAAATTCTGGTCAATAACCTGTTCGCGCAAGAGCGGGTGAGCATCTGCAAAGTCAAAGCCTTCAAACCGGGTGAAGTTTTTTGCAAATTCATTAATAGGAAATCGCTGTTCGATATTAATGGTATCTCCTTCTTCATGGTAATACAAGATCAGGCTGGTCAATGGACTATACATATTGATGTTAAAAATGGAGCCTTCTCCGTCAATGTTTTCATCAATATCAATGTAAAAGCCTTTTAAGTATTCCAGGAAGTTGGGCACATTCTCAAAAGCTTCGGTTTCGTTGGCATCGATGATCTTTTGGCCAAACTCCATGGAAAGGGGAATTTTAAAGTGGGGAGCCACAACTATCGGCTCACCATCCTGAAAAACCTGCACGCTGTCGGTAGGGGCGGGTCTAAGCTGAAACGCTCCGACGGGTTCGGGATAATGCTCAAAAAAGCGATGTCCGTATATGGTGTCGGTATCCGGAAGGTTTTCACTCAACTCATACACCGTTAAATGCTGGAAAGTTTGTTCCTGCCCGTAATATCGGCCGGTATATGCCATGGAAAGCTTCACGGAATCCAGTACCGGGTTTTCGCCAAGGGAAAACTCATTCATGGGTAACCTGATCTCCGTAAAAATTGTTGCTTTGGTTTTGCCAAATACCGGGTCGTTCAATACGCCCATCATGTTTTGCGCCCCGTGGCTGGTTGGGATGCTGTCGTCAGGAATGGTATAGGCCTGAATGCTTAGGGTGTCTGTTGAACTTATACCGGGCTGTTCTTCAATTAAATTCAACCCGATATCTCCGGGATCTTCCTCGCAGGCAATTAGCAGGACAAGAAAAGAAAAAGGAAGCACCAACTTTAATAAAAGACGGGAAAAACCCCCGTTGTGACGGGGGAAACTGGAGTTTTTCAAAATTGATGTTTTTTTATCGTTTAAAGGCATAAAAACATTTTTGAAGTGCTAAAGCGAACGCAAAATTACAAGAAATTATTATTCTGTGTAAACCGTTTCATTCACCAGTACTTCATCATAAAAATCATTGTATGCTTTTATGTACTCATCCATGTTTTGGAACTCTAACAAAGGTTTGTTGGAATCCCTGGCATATTTTTCCACTTCTTCATTGACTTTTTCGTCACCGAAGATGACGCCATCGGAAAAGTCTATGGCCGCTTTGCTGATATTGACAAAGGTGGGGTCGACATACTTTTTCAATGGCTGTTCGCCAATATCCTTACTTTGGATTTTTTTGGCCATTTCAGGATTCAGGGTGCCGGGAAAACTATCATTGTAAACAGAGTACACCACTTTGGTGTCGGAAAACATGGGGTTTTCTTTCAGGGCTACCTTTAGATAAAGGGGCATCAGGCTGGTAAACCATCCGTTGCAATGCACAATATCCGGGGCCCACCCCAACTTCTTAACCGTTTCAATTACCCCGCGGGTAAAGAAAATGGCGCGTTCATCGTTGTCTTTAAAGTAGATCCCTTTTTTATCGGCCAGGGTAGCTTTTCTTTGAAAAAAGTCTTCATTATCGATAAAATAAATCTGCATTCTGGCAGACTGAATGGAAGCAACTTTTATGATCAGCGGATGATCGGCATTGTCAATAACAAGGTTCATTCCGGAAAGGCGAATGACTTCGTGCAGCTGGTTTCGGCGCTCGTTAATAAGGCCAAAACGGGGCATGAATGTACGTATTTCCTTTTTTTTCTCCTGAATTCCCTGGGGAAGGTAGCGGCCGATAAGGCCCATATGACTTTCTTTAAGGTAAGGTGTGATTTCCTGTTGAACAAAAAGAACTTTGGGTTTTTCCATAGGTAGTTTGGATTGACAGTTAGCAAAAATGTTATGCAAAATTACACTTTTTTTTCCTCAATTTCAAATAATCCTTTTAGCTTTGCGGGTTTGTTTTGAGGTTGGGGATATGGTAGTTTGGTAAAATTAACATGTTAAACTTCAGGTAACTATAAAGGCGTGGAAGTTTTCAAAACAAAAAAACAGATGATGGAATGGGCAGCAAATGCCCGAAAAAGTCACTTTGAACTGGGTTTTGTCCCTACTATGGGTGCTTTGCACCAGGGTCATATTGATTTGGCCAAAAGAGCCAAAGCAAAAAACGACCTCCTTGTTTGCAGTATTTTTGTTAATCCCATTCAATTTAACAACCCCGAGGACCTGAAAAAATACCCCCGTGACCTTGAGCGTGATCTGCAAAGGCTGCAAACCATTGATTGCGATGCAGTATTTTGCCCCGATGAGGAGGAAATATATCCGGAGCCGGTAACTACAAAGTACGACTTTGGGCACGTGGATAAGGTCATGGAAGGAAAATACCGGCAGGGCCATTTTAACGGGGTAGCCATTGTTGTTAATAAGCTCTTCGATATTGTTCAGCCTCACCGGGCTTACTTTGGAGAAAAAGATTTTCAGCAGCTTCAGATTATAAAGGCCCTGGTGAAAAAAGAAAAAAAGGAGGTGGAAGTGATTGCCTGCCCCACTGTGCGTGAAAGCGACGGTTTGGCCATGAGCAGTAGAAATGCCCGCCTCAACCCCCTTCAAAGAAAAGAAGCCGCAAAAATATTTGAGACCCTGGAAGGGGCAAAAAAGCGTTTTGGGTTCATGTCGCCCCGTGCCATAAAAAAGTGGGTGGAACAAGAGATCAACGCTTCATCCGAATTAAAGCTGGAGTATTTTGAAATAGTGGACGCCGAAAATCTTCTGCCTTTGGAAAAAACAGATCCGGACTTCCCGGTAGTAGGCTGCATAGCCGTAAATGCAGGGGAGGTGCGGCTCATTGATAATATTTTTTTAAATGTTTAACTTTGTAATTTAGTATACCAACCCTTTCCCATTAAAGTTTATCATTTTTATGTTTATTGAAGTCCTTAAATCAAAGATCCATCGTGCCATCGTTACCGAAGCCGACCTGAATTATGTCGGCAGCATTACCATTGATCCCGATCTGATGGAGGCGGTTGATTTGATTGAAAATGAAAAAGTCCAGGTTGTGAATATCAACAACGGGGAGCGCATAGAAACTTATGTGATCAAAGGAGAAAGAGGAAGCGGAATGATCTGTATGAACGGGCCCGCTGCCCGCAAAGCCCATCCTGGCGATGTGGTTATCATCCTCTCTTATGCCATGATGGAAATGGAAAATGCCCGTACTTTTGTGCCCAGAATCATTTTTCCCGATCAACACAACAAAATCATTAGTCAAACTTGAAAAACAGATACAGAAGGACTTTCAGAATAGTTATTTCCCTTGGGTTCGGTTTCTTGTTGCTTTGGTTGATAACCCGCAATCAGGACATCGGGTTATTGATGCAGGAGTTCAAAGAGGCCAACTATTTATGGATCTTTCTGGCAATGATCGCGGCGTTGGTGAGTCATGTATTGAGGGCTATGCGCTGGAACCTCCTGATAGGGGCCATGGGTTACCAGACCAAAACCACCCAGACCTTTTATGCCGTAATGACCGGTTACCTTGCCAACCTTGCCGTTCCCCGCATGGGAGAGGTAACCCGTTGCGTGGTGCTGAGCAAAGCAGGCAAAGTCCCTTTTAATGTTTTGGCCGGTACGGTGGTTTCCGAAAGGGCATTTGACCTGTTTACCATGTTTGTTATCGTTTTTCTGACCATTATTTTCCAGTTTGGGTTTTTAAAAGATTTCCTCAACCAGGTAATTATTTCTCCCCTGCTGGCCCGGGGAGCCCAAAACTGGATTTGGTTGTTGCTGATCATTATAGCCTTTGCAGTCCTGCTGTTGTTTTTTTTCCTGTTCTTCAGGAATAAACTCAAAAACCCCAGACCCGAAACTTTCTTTTACAAGCTTAAGCGGCAGCTCATTGGATTCAAAAGCGGTATAAAAACCATCGCGCAGGTAAAGGCCAGGGGTTGGTTCCTGCTATCCAGTATATTGATCTGGGGGCTTTATTACCTTACGGTTTACCTTTGTTTTTTTGCCATACAGGCCACTTCCCATTTGTCTGCTGCCGACGGGATGACCCTTTTGGTGGTTGGCAGTCTGGGTATTCTGGCCCCGGTGCCGGGAGGGATCGGCACTTTTCATTTTCTGATTATTACCACCCTTACCGAGCTTTATGGTATTGCCTCCGAACCGGCAACTTCCTATGCTTATATTACGCACGCTACACAAATAGCAGTCAATATTATTGTTGGCCCTTTGGCATGGATTATGCTTTCAGTTAAACCCGGAAAAGGAATAGCCTGAATCTTGCGTTTGTTTTTTCCTGCATACCTAAACAACAGGCATAATTTTTACGTTAATATTTAAAAAGTCAGCATGTCCTCAAAAATTAAAACCATAACGTCCAAAATCTTTTCCTCACCGGAAGACCCCTCTTTTCAAAAAAAACTGAACTATTGGCGCTTCATGGAAGAAAAACTGGTTTTTACCAATGGTTGTTTTGATATATTACACCTGGGGCATGTGGATTATTTGTCCAGGGCTGCAGACCTGGGAGATGTTTTAATCGTTGGGTTGAACACCGATGATTCTGTAAGCCTGATAAAAGGTCCCGAAAGGCCGTTCAATAATCAGCAGGCAAGGGCCTCTTTGCTGGCCTCCCTGTTTTTTGTGGATGCCGTGGTATTGTTTCACCAGGAAACCCCTTACGAACTGATTAAAACCGTACAACCCGACGTATTGGTTAAAGGCAGCGACTACAAAGAGGAAGAGATTGCAGGAAGGGATATTGTGAAGGCCCGCAAAGGGCAGGTGGTAACCATCGATTTGCTTCCTGAATATTCAACTTCCGGCTTGTTGGAAAAACTCAAAAAAAAATAGCTTTCAGCTATTCCGGGATTTTGGGGCTTTCCGGTTTTAAGAAAAAATAACAAATAGCCACTTCATTAATCGTTAACTTTGTATAATTCCCGCTGAATTAGCAGTTTAAAAACTTCAATGCACTTATTTCAAATGAAAAACAGCAATCCAAAATATTCCCGTTTTAAGATATATCTACCATTTATTTTTGCCCTGGTATTGATTGCCGGTTTTTTGCTTGGCCTCAACCTGCGAACCGATCCCGGGGTACCTTCTTCGGAAAAGAAATTCTTTTCCATCGGGGTGGACCGGTATGATAAGGTGAATGACATTATCAATTATGTTTATGATTCATACGTGGATAGTGTTAGCCGTGAAACCCTGACAGAAGAAACCATAAAAAGTCTTTTAAAGAACCTTGATCCCCATTCTGCCTATATTCCTGCCTCGGCCTTTCGTGAAATGAACGATCCGTTGATGGGCGGTTTTGAGGGCATTGGCATTGAGTTTAACATGACCAACGACACGGTGGTGGTGATCAACCCCATTGCCGGCGGACCCAGTGAGACGGCCGGCATTATGCCCGGCGACCGGATTGTTAAGGTAGAAGGAGAACCCATTGCCGGGGTGAATATGGCCACCAATGAAGTGGTTTCCAAACTCAAAGGAGAAAAGGGCACCAAAGTAAACGTTTCTGTTTACCGCCGGGGGGTGGATGAATTGCTGGAGTTTGAGCTGGTAAGGGACAAGATTCCTTCCTATAGCCTGGACATTGCCTATATGGTTGATGCGGAGGTGGGCTACGTTCGGTTGAATAAGTTTTCTGCCACCACCCACCAGGAGTTTGTAATGGCCGTTGAACAGCTTGATCGCAAGGGGATGGGAAAATTAATCCTTGATCTTCGTGGCAACGGGGGAGGCTTTTTGGATGCGGCCATTAACCTGGCAGATGAATTCCTTGAGCCGCAGAAACTAATTGTTTACACAGATGGGCGCAAGCGGCCTGCCACCTATGCGCATGCCCGCAGAAACGGCAGTTTTGAAACCCGGCCTCTGGTGGTTTTGATTGACGAATGGTCGGCATCGGCCAGTGAGATCATTGCCGGAGCTGTTCAGGACAACGACCGTGGCGTGATCATCGGCAGAAGGTCTTTTGGAAAAGGCCTTGTGCAGGAGCAAGTGCAGCTGGGCGATGGCTCAGCCTTAAGGCTTACAGTGGCAAGGTATTATACCCCAACCGGACGCAGCATTCAAAAACCCTACGAAAACGGGGAGGAAGAATATTTTTCCGAGTTTCTGCAAAGGTATTATGACGGCGAACTCGAGCATCCCGACAGCATACGCTTTGATGATTCTCTAAGGTTTGAAACACCGGCCGGAAGAGAAGTCTATGGTGGGGGAGGGATTATGCCTGATATCTTTATCCCCCTGGAAACCGGGGATCATACGCGCTTTTTTAACCAGGTTTCCAATCGCGGACTGCTATACCGTTTTGCTTTTGATTTTGCAGATCGGAACCGATCCAAACTTGAGAAATATGAATCCGCAGAAAACTTTGTCAGCAGTTTCACCCTCGACCGGCAAATTTTTAACGAATTCCTTGGATTTGTGCGGGAACAGGGAGTGAGTACCGACAATATTTCGTCTGAAAGTGAAGCCATGACCAAAAATTACCTGAAGGCTTATATGGGCAGGAATATTTTCGGGATGGAAGCGTTTTTCCCGGTGTTACACACCCGTGACCAGGCTTTTCAAAAAGCCGTGGAAATGTTGAAAAGCGATACCCTGATGACTTATCTGAGTCCGGTGGAATTGGAAAATGACTAAAGGCCTATTTGGGGACCGATTTTTTTCATTGCATTCAGGGAAGTTTCCACGAACTCCGGCAGCGGAATCCCGATTTTCTCACATTCCATTATGGTATCCCTGTTAACTGAGGCGGCAAAAGCTTTTTCCTTCATCCTTTTGGTGATGGATTTGGGTTTTACGCTTTCTACCTTTTTATCCGGATACACCAGGGCGGTGGCCGTTATCAGGCCGGTGATGGTTTCGCCTGCGGCCAGGGCATGGTGAAAAGTTTTGTGGCGCTGTTGTCCGTGGGCTGCCTCTTCGTTATGCAATTTTATGGCTTCCACTATTTCCGGGTCAAGGCCCTTCTGCTCCAATATTTTTGCAGATTCCAGGGCATGAACGGCCGGGTCGGCATTGGTCATTTCCACGTCAAGGTCGTGCAACAGGCCGGCCAGTCCCCATTTTTCCGGGTCCTCGCCCAGGCGTTCGGCCAGTGCACGCAATACTGCCTCAGAAGCAAGGCAGTGGGCAATGAGTTTTTCGTTTTTTACATACTCCTGCAATAATTCAAATGCTTTTTCCCGTTCCATCGTCTTTTTTTAAAATTTTTTTAAAGAAACTAAACGCCGGCAAAATAATAAAAAAACCACTAAGCTCAAATGAGGTTATGCCTGCATTTGTTTTAAAGCCTCTTCGGCAGTTTTTACCGGGAGCTGGCAACTTCCCATACTGCAAACGTAAATCCGGGTTTCTCCCTTCTGAAATCGTTGCTGCAAAACAGGAATGCTGCTATCCTGATCTTTTGCCGGGGCCATTATTTTTTCTGGCAAATAAAACGGAAAAAAATCCCGGGCTATTGTTTCTGCCTGTGGACCGGTTATGGCCACCGTATAGAAAGGGTAAACATGTTGCAAAAGCAATCGGCCCCAGTTGGAAAAACTGCTGCTGAATTTTTCCAGGTGTCCTTTAATATCCCTCAGCATATCGGAACTCCTCTGACCCCATTCAGGATTTTCGAAATAATTGGCCAGGGCAAATAAGTTGCAGGCCATTACGCTGTTTGAAGAGGGAATAACATTGTCGTGAAACTCATAAAAAGGAGCAGCAAGTTCCTCTCCCTGTTTTGAGGAAAAGGAGAGCATATTGGTTTCGGGTTTTGAAAAATGGTCTAAAGTATAAGTGATCAGGGATTTTGCTTTATGCAGCCATTCACTATCTGCGCTTACCTGGTACAAGCTGATCAATGCATCGGCCAAAAGGGCATAATCTTCCAGAAAAGCCTGAATGGAAGGTTTGTTCTTGTTGATTAAACGAAACAGCTCTCCATTTGGCTTCATGGCATGGGCGCAAATGAATTCTGCGGCGGCCAGGGCTTTTTTCAGGTAATCCGGTTGCTCAAAGGCGGTATAGGCATCGCAAAGTGACTTGATCATCAGGGCATTCCAGGACACCAGAACTTTGTCGTCAAGGCCGGGTTTCACCCTTTTGCTCCGGGCATTGAGCAATTCTTTTTTTGCCTTAAACACAAGAGCCTTGAGTTCATCAACGGTCATTTCATGAGCGGAAGCAAAACTTTCATCGGTTTCATTTCTTAACAAAATATTCCTGCCGTTCTCCCAGGACCCTTTTCCGCCCAGGTTGTAATATTCCTTCATCAAAGGAGCCTGATCACCCATCACGCTTTCAAACTCTTTTTCCTCCCATACATAATACTTTCCTTCCTCTCCCTCGCTGTCGGCATCAAGGGCGGCATAAAAAGTGCCTTCCGGGGCAGTGAGTTCCCGCTCAACAAAGGCAATGGTTTCTGAAACTACTTCTTTAAACAAAGGCTCCGGATTAACTTTATAAGCGCTGGCATAAAGGGAAGTCAACTGGGCGTTATCATAAAGCATTTTCTCAAAATGGGGAACCTTCCAGTATTTGTCAGTGGAATAACGTGCAAACCCACCCCCAATCTGGTCATAGATACCACCCATGGCCATTTTTTTAAGTGTGAGCAATACCATGTCCAGGATTTTTTGGTTCCTGTTGTGATGATAAGCATGTAAAAGAAACTCAAAATTATTGGGGATAGGAAATTTTGGAGCTCCCTTGATTCCGCCTTCAACAGGGTCTATATATTCCAATAGATTTTCAGTCATTCGTTTTGCCTCCTCCCTGCCAAAGGCGGATTTTTCTTCTTTCGGCTTGATAAAACTGCTTTGGGAGAGGCCCATGGTTATTTTTTCTGCTTGATCCTCAAGGTCATCAAACTGTTTTTCAAACAGCTCATGTACCCTTTCCAGGATGCTTTTCCACTGTTCTTTTGGAAAATACGTGCCACCCCAGAATGGCCGCCCGCCGGGCAAGGCAAAACAATTCAGCGGCCAGCCGCCCCTGCCGGACAGCAGCTGAACGGAATTCATGTAAATGTGGTCAATGTCCGGGCGCTCTTCCCGGTCCACTTTAATACACACAAAATAACGGTTCATAATTTCGGCCACTTCCGGGTCTTCAAAACTTTCCTTTTCCATAACGTGACACCAATGGCAGGCAGAGTAACCGATACTCACCAACAGGGGCTTGTTCTCTCTTTTTGCTTTTTCAAGGGCTTCATCACCCCAGGGATACCAGTCCACCGGGTTGTACAAGTGTTGTAGAAGATAAGGGCTGGTTTGCCCTTTTAAGTGATTGGATTTTCCATGATTGGTTTGGCTCATGATGTTTTCATTTTTTCCAGGCCGGTATACCGGAGGCTGACCTCCCATAGTTTATCGGCATTTTCTTTATTTGTGGCTTCGGCACTTGGCTTTTTTATTTTTTTCTTGACAAAGTATTCCCCGCTGGTTTTTTCCACTTGCGGAGAAGTGGCCAGATAGATGGAGGTTTGGGCTCCTTTGGCCGGGGGGATCATAAACAAGCGGAAAACACCCCTGAGGAAGCCGGGCATTTTATCAAAAAGCCTTGTGGATACTACCCCCGGGTGCAGGCTGTTCACTGTGACCCCGTTTTGGGAAACCATTTCTGAAAGCTTGCGGGTAAAAAGGATATTGGCCAGTTTACTTTGGGCGTAAGAACGGAAACCGCTCCATTTCTTTTCTCCTTCCAGATCATCAAAACGCATTTTGGCTTGCCGGTGCGCCTCGCTGGACACATTGACGATCCTTGCCGGGCTGCTTTTTTTCATGGTATCCAGCAGCAGGTTGGTGAGTAAAAATGGGGCCAGATGGTTCACTGCAAAATTCATTTCAATGCCATCTTCCGAAGTTTTGCGTTTCATTTCCCATATACCGGCATTGTTGATAAGCAGGTGAAGGTGGGAATATTTTTCCCGGAATTTCCCGGCAAATTCCCGGATAGATTCAAAGGAGTCGAGCCTGCATGGGTATATTTCAATATTTTCATTTCCGGTTTTTTCAAGGATCTCTTGTTTGAAGGACTCCCCTTTTTCAGTATTGCGCACAGGCAACACCAGCCTGGCACCTTCTGCTGCCAGTGCCAGCGCTGTTTCCCTTCCAATACCTGAGGTTGATCCTGTTATAATGCAGGTTTTGTCTTTTAATTCCATACTTATTTTTTGTTTTACTAACTGATAACTATCAAAGGTTCGTTAGGAAAACCTTTTCCATCAATTTTTTGTTCAAAAAACTTAATGGTAAAACATTTCAAAAAATCCGGTGTTTTAAGGACAGTCAATACATTAAAACCATGCGAAAAATGGCCTTTCTTATATTTTATGCTATCGTGCTATCCTTATATGCCCTGATCAATTATTACATTTTTGTCAGGGGTTTGCAGGCCATTCCTGATGGTAGTTCTCTCCGTCCCTGGTATATCTGGATATTCTGGATACTGGTAAGTACTTATGTAGTGGGTCGAATCCTGGAAAATATTTACATCAGTCATGCGAGCGATGTTCTGGTTTGGACCGGATCATTCTGGCTTGGGGCTATGCTCTATTTTTTCCTGCTGGTGGTATTTTTTGATCTGCTCAGGCTGATCAACCATTATGTTCCTTTTTTCCCGGAGTTTGTCCGCTCCAATTACCAACAGGTGAAGTTCCTGTGTTTCATTGGTTCGGTGGTTTTGACCGGGATCCTGATTTTGGGCGGGCATATCAACACCCTTTACCCGAAAACCACAAAACTTGAAGTGACTATTCCCAAAAACGCCGGAGATATGAAAAGTCTTAAGGCAGTTATGATGTCCGACATTCATCTTGGAACCCTGATTGGGAACGGGCATTTAGAAAAAATTGTGAAAAAGGTAAACGCCATTCAGCCTGATATCATTTTACTGGCCGGTGATGTGCTGGATGAGGACCTTGAACCGGTGATCAGGCAAAATATTGGTGAAACCCTCCGGCAGTTAAAGGCCCCACTGGGAGTATATGGCGTAATGGGCAACCACGAGCATATAGGTGGGGCTTCCGAAGCGTATGACTATCTTACCGGGCATGGCATAAAGATCATTCGGGACAGTGTGGTAAAAATAAATGAAAGTTTTTTCCTGGTGGGTAGAGAAGATCGTGACAAGTCGCGCTTTAGCGGCAAAGAACGCCGTTCTCTTGAAGAACTCATGGATGGCATTGACCTGGATTATCCGGTAATCATGATGGATCATCAACCGTTTTATCTGGAAAAAGCTTCCGGCCTTGGAGTGGATTTAATGCTTTCCGGGCATACCCACCATGGACAACTATGGCCATTGAATTTCATTACCAGGGCCATTTACACCATCAGCTATGGTTACGGGCAAATCGGCAGTATGCACGCTTATGTTTCCAATGGGGTGGGAACCTGGGGGCCGCCCGTGCGTGTTGGAAACCGCCCGGAAATTGTGGAGTTGTTTATTCGGTTTGGTAACGGGGAGGAGCAGGGAAACTAAAAACGATCCGTGTTCAGGCATCATTCATCTCCGGAATATTCTTCCCTTGATTTTTTCTTTCTTTTTTTGCCGAAGAGTTTTTCAATAATGCTGTTGACCTTATCATAAACATTTTTGGCCACGGATATCCCTTTGGTAATGCTTGCCATGGTGCTTGAGAAAGTAAATACCCGTTCCACGGCATGAAGGTCTTCTCCAAGATTATTCTCTGCAACAAGCATTTCATATTTAAGCCTGGCCTTTTCCAGCTTGATATCCTGAAGTGTGCGTAATTTTTTCATTTGGATCTTGCTCATCATACAAAAAACGGGTATTTAAAGATTATTCATCCTCTTCATTGAAAAACACCCTATAAAGGGCCTTGATCACGATCGGACTAAAGATCTTTTTCCGGAATCCGAAAAGGATCAGCCCGATTAAAAAGTAAAAACCTCCAACGATAAGAAGCCCCAGCTCAAAATGACCCGTAAGCCGGCCCAGATATATGGAAGCCGCTCCTGAAAGGAAAATAAAGGCAAGGAAGAAAACCAGGATTACCACAATATTGGAAAGCAGAAGGGACAATACCCTCACTGCTTTCTCAAATGCGGTAAAACCATAATAAGAAATCTTGGTTTCCAGGTATTTTCTGAAGCTTTCCTTTAATCTGAATAAATGATCAAGCAAAGATTTGCTATCCATTACAAAGTGTGATTGGTTTCAATTGATTTTTAAGGGTTGGCCTGTTTTATTTTTTCTTTGGTGTCTTTGGCAATATCATTGACATAATCTTTCAGGTCGTCAATTTTTTTGCCCATTGTTTTGGCCAATTCATCAGAGTATTCTTTGCTTTTCTTTTCCAGCTTTTTCCGGGTTTCGGCGCCACTAGTGGGAGCAAAAAGAATACCGGCTGCCACGCCAACGGCAGCACCAAAAATAAATCCTACAATGGCTTTTCCTGTTGAGTTACTCATAATATTGTTTTTTTGAGGTTAAACAATGATTTAAAATGATAAAAAAGCAATTTTGTATATAAAAAGAGCAATTTTATCTGCTTTAACACAAATATAATAAAAATATTGGTGTAAAGCAATTTTTGCTTTGGTCTTGTGTGGCAAATGACCCGGAAAAGCCAAAAGTTTTAAATTATTAACAAAGAATCTGGGTCATGCCTTACAAAATGCTTTTTATTTTGAGGAATACGTTATAAGTTTTTAATTTTACGTAATATTCAGATGTTTGGTTACCCCGCATTTGCTTTATTTTGCGGGGTTGTTCATCATAAAACCTGAAGTAATGAAAAAAAACACCCTTTCCGTAAACGTATACGAAGTTGACAAGATAGAAGAGCTTACTGCTGAAGAACAGGAGTTGGTGGAGGTCTCCCGCAAAATGACCCGCAAAGCATATGCCCCTTATTCGGAATTTTATGTGGGCGCTGCCATTTTGCTTGAAAACGGGAAGATCATTAAGGGCAACAACCAGGAAAACGGTGCCTATCCCAGTGGTTTGTGTGCCGAAAGGGTTGCTGCTTTTGCTGCTTCTGCAATGTATCCCGGGGTGGAAATGAAAACCATTGCCGTAAGTGCACACTCCACCCGGGTGGAAATGGAGGAGCCCGTTTCTCCCTGCGGGGCTTGCCGGCAGGTTTTGCTCGAATATGAGATCCTGCAGCAAAAACCCATTAAAATGCTACTGAGTAAAGAGGAGGGAAAAATCCTGGTCATTGAAAAAGTGAATGACCTGCTTCCCCTTTCCTTCTCGGGAGGCGGGCTTAAAAAGTCCGGAGCCTCCTAAAACCCAAAGCATTCCTGAACCTTTTCCGTTTGGTCTTGTTCAGCAAATAAACCTTTTGTGCAATACTATTTTAAAAGCCTTAATGTAAAAAACCCATTTGAACATGACAAAAGGAACCTTACTTTTAATCTTATACTTCTTTTCTTTAAGCAACTTTTCCTTTGCTGACAAGCCTGCCTACCGTTTGTTTACCGGAAATGGTGTGCCCGCTAATTATTCTCAAATTGCTGAAACAGCCCTCAACCATGATATAGTGATGTTTGGGGAGTTACACAACAATCCCATCACCCATTGGCTGCAGCTGGAACTCACCAGGGACCTTCATGTAAAACGTAAAGACCACCTGATGCTTGGAGCCGAAATGTTTGAAGCGGATAATCAGCTGCTTCTTGATGAATACCTGGAGGGAACCATTGCCCAAAGGAACTTTGAAGCGGAAGCCAAACTCTGGAATAATTACCAGACAGATTATAAGCCCCTTGTTGAGTTTGCCCGGGAAAATGAAATTGCTTTTATTGCCACCAACATTCCCCGTCGGTATGCTGCCCTGGTTCATCGCCATGGTTTTGAGGCCCTTGAAGAACTCAGCCCACAGGCAAAAGGCTATATAGCCCCGCTACCCGTTCCCTTCGACCCGGATTTGCCCGCATACCGTGCCATGCTGGAAATGGAGGGAATGCCGGCACACGGCAGCGAAAACTTCCCCAAAGCCCAGGCCATAAAGGATGCCACCATGGCACATTTTATTTACGATAATTTTCAAAGGGGTGGGTTGTTCATCCATTTCAACGGAGCCTATCACAGCAACAACCGCGAAGGCATTGTTTGGTACCTCAGAGAAAAAGATGAAAAACTCCGCATCATGACCATAAGCACTGTTGAACAGGATGATGTCAGCGAGCTGCGGGAAACCCATCACGGATTGGCAGACTTTATCCTGGTCGTGCCCTCCACCATGACCAAAACTTACTGAATGCTCTTCAGCAGTTCATTTGCTGTGTGAAGGACAACATTTTTATCTTTCAACAACCTGGGAATCCCCTGGTAAGATACAGCCAGGGGAGTGTGTTTTTCAAGGGAAAGGGAAGTTTGCTTCACCACAGGTGCCCATTGGTTTTCCTGCATATACCTGCCAAGGTATTCCTGTTCAGTTTGCCCCGGAGTTGGAATAAGCAGGGCTTTTTTTCCAAAAACCGACAGATCCATAATTGTGGAATAGCCGGGCCGGCAAATCACCAGGCGGGCATTTTTTATAAGGTATTGCATGGCTGCCGAGGAGGCATGATCCATAATAAAACCATTCTCCGTTTTTTCCGAATGGTTGCTTTGGGCCAGCCCCCTCAGCAATACAAAGCAGGTGCCTTCTTTTTTTAATTGCTTCAATAAGATTTTTTCAAAAAAGGTTCGTTGTGGCTCGGGTCCTGAAATCAGGCCCAGGCAATAATCTTTCGGAAACCCCAAAGGCAAAGGGTTTTTAAAGGATTCAGCAGATTGGCTGGCAAAGCGTGACAGGGGGCCGATAAAAGTAGTTTTTTTCAGGGGCTTTTTGTGAGATAGTTTTCCGGAAAGATTGGGGTATTTTTCGTGGTCAGGGATCCAGCAATGATCATACCGGGAAATAAAAAAGCGGTTAATATTGAATAGCAGGGGCTCCAGCCACTTCAAGCCTTTTGGGGCCATAATGAAAAGCTGGTGGGTAATAAAAACAGTTTTCGCCTTTTTTGAAAACAAACCATACCTGTTATCCGAAATGACAATGCCGGCCCCGGTTTTTTCCAGGATTTTTTTCAGTTCTCGTTTTTCTTTCCCTATGGAGGACAGCAGCCCCGGAAGTTGCTTCAACATTTTTAAGACCATGGTTCCCTTTTCAGGGTAGGTTACTTCCTTTCCGGAAAAGGGTACATAAGAAACCGCATCACCAAATTCTTTCTTTAAAAACGCCATGGGCATTCCGTCTGCCCCCACGTATACCCGGCAGCCCAGCTGTATAAAGGCCCTGATCAGCATCACCAGGCGGCTGGCATGGCCAAGGCCCCAGTTGAGCGGGCAGAATAAAACCACCGGTTTCTTATTCTCTTTCATGGGTTCCAAAGGTAAAACTACCTTGCTTAATCCAGAAAAAATAATTTCAGGAAAAAAGAAAACTTTTCCGGGATTTGAGTTTTTGTTTTAATTTTAGTGTTCCCGGTTTAAAAAACCGTTGATCACATCAAAAAAAACCTCAATGAGCCAGAAATTGCTTTACCAGATAGCCATCAGCATGATTCCCGGGGTAGGGGGTGTCACCGCTAAAAAGCTTATTTCCTATTGCGGAGGGGTTGAGGCCGTTTTTAAAGAGAAAAAGCATGTGCTGCAAAAAATACCCGGCATCGGAGACCATATGGCAAATGCTGTTTCCGGATATGACCTTTTTGAGCGGGCGGAAAAGGAAATCGCTTTTCTTGAGCGAAATAAGATCAGGCCCCTCTTTTTTCTGGATAAGGATTATCCCCGCAGGCTGAAACACTGTGATGACGGACCCGTCTTGCTTTTCGTAAAAGGAGATGTAGAATTTAACGTCCAAAAGGTTGTGAGTATCGTGGGTACGCGCAGCATGACAGACTATGGAAAGGAGAAGTGCCGCGAAATCGTTGAGGGACTTATTCCTCACAATGCTTTGGTGGTAAGCGGGCTGGCCTACGGCGTGGATGCCTGTGCCCATAAAACGGCATTGGATAATAACCTGCAGACCGTCGGGGTTTTGGGTCATGGATTGGATAAGATCTATCCTCCCCTGCATCAAAACCTTGCCAGAAAGATCATCAACCAGGGAGCCCTGATCACCGACTTCATTACGGAAACCAAACCCGACCGGGAAAATTTTCCGAAAAGAAACCGTATCATTGCCGGGATTTGCGATGCAGTGGTGGTTATAGAAGCTGCCATAACCGGGGGTGCCCTGATCACGGCCAATATCGCCAACTCCTATAACCGTGATGTTTTTGCCCTTCCCGGGCGAACCTCCGACCCATATAGTAAAGGGTGCAACATGCTGATCAGAATCAACAAAGCCCATCTTATTGAAAAGATTGAAAACCTGGAATACATCATGAACTGGGAGCGGGAGGAAAATAATAAAGCGGTACAGCAATCATTGTTTGTGGAGTTGGATGAGGAAGAAGAAAAAATCGTTGCCTTGCTCCGCAACGGTTCGGAGGTAGCATTCGACTTGATTGTTGCCAATTCGGGATATACTTTCAGCAAAACTTCAGCTTTGCTGCTTAATCTTGAATTTAAAGGGGTGGTAAAACCGTTGCCGGGAAGGGTCTTTAAGCTTTCCGGGAATTACTGATCTCCTTTTTCCATGGTAGCGTTAAATTAAGGTGGTTTTTTTCAAATTTTTACTGCCAGCCCGGCAAGAAGGCTTAACACTTGCAGAAACACTGTATATTTGTTTTTTGCTCACCAAATAATATAGTCATGAGAAGCCAAATTGCTAAACTTTGGGGTGGAAAAGTTTTGATATTTATAGGACTGTTAACCTTATTAACTTCCTGTGGAAGGGATTATCATATTACTGGCCTTGATGTATCCATACATTTGCGAAGTGATGGCTCTATGAGGGTTCAGGAAGATAGGCAGTTTACCTTTGAAGGGACCTATACCCGGGTGTTTCTTACCTTCCCACTGGACGGGAAGGCCCGATTCAGCGAATTTGAAGTTTATGAGGGAGAAAAACGGTATGAAATTTCCGATGACGAAGCACCTGGAACCTTACGCATCATTGAAAAAGAGGATCCCTTGAAGTGCAGTGGTTTTTTGAGACAACCGATACGGTAAGGACCTTCAGCCTGCTTTTTTTTGCCGAAGGGGCCATAAGCAGGTATGAAGATGTGGCAGTATTGTATTACCAGGTTATTTCGGAAGAATTGGAAAAGGCTACAGAAAACTTACAGGTGGAGGTTCATCCGCCTGCAGCCATTACCGGGGAAAATATTGTTTTTTGGTGGCATGGAAGTCTGGATGTGGGTTCGGAAATAACGACATTTTTTTCTGATGGTAAAGAAAAGGTGATTGCACCAGCAGGGAATTATTCTAAAAAAGTCAGACTTCCGACAAAAGGTTGTCCAGGTTTTCAAACTTCAGGCGGTAATCTTCAATAGACCTGCGGATGACTTCTTTGGCGTCTTCAGCCCCATAAGTATGGGTTATCTCAACATCCAGTTCGGTATTGGGCAGGTCTTTGTAAGTAAGGAAATAATGTAGCAGTCGCTTCACCACGGCTGCCGGGCATTCCGAAATTTCCCTGAGTTTTCCGTAAACGGCATCGTCTTTTAAAACGGCAATGATCTTATCATCGGCCTGGTTGCGGTCAATCAACCTGAACCCGCCAATGGGGATCGCCTCCACAAGGATGTTCCCGTGAGAAATGGTTTTTTCGGTGAGGATGCAAACGTCCAGGGGGTCGTAGTCGCCCACGATATCCTTCCGGCCGGTTTTTTCAATGGCAAATTCTGCTACCGTATGGTGGCAAAGGGTTTGGGGAATGAATCCATAAAGGGCAGGCAGCACGTTGGAATATTTTTGGGGTCGGTCAATTTTCAGGTAGCCGGTCACCTTATCCACTTCATACTTAACTGTGTCGGTGGCCACCATCTCTACAAAGCAGGTTAATTGATCCGGTGCATTTTTCCCGATGTCCACCCCATGCCAGGGGTGCGATTTATAGCGCAATCCCATCAGCCGGCCAATAGGGTCCATGATTCTGTTTCCCATGACGTATTGGTTTTTGTCAAAATTAAACAAACTTTTGGTTCAGCGGGACTTCCTTCCAATGAATACATGATTTGTTAACAAAAAAGCCCCGGTGGTTTTCCGGGGCTTTGGTTGGTTTTGGAGAAACCATTATCCGCATTTGCTTTCACCACAGGTGGTGCAAATAAGGCAGCCTTCCTGGTAAATGACCGTTTCCTGAGAGCATTCGTAGCAGATGCGCCCGTGGGCTTTGGTACCATCGGGTATAAACTTTTTTAAAGCCCGTACCACCCCGTTTTTCCAGGTGTGCAGGCGATCACTCTCCAGGTTCATGTCTTCCACAAGATCTACTACAGAGGGCAGGGGCATGCCATGCCGCAGGATGCCGGAAATCAGTTTGGCATAATTCCAGTATTCTTTGTGGAAAGAGCGCGAAAGACCTTCAATGGTCACCTTGTAGCCGTCGCGATCCAAAAACTGGAAGTCATAGCGTTTATCTCCTTTGGAAGAACGGTTTTTAATGACCCATCCTTTTTCCACATAAGGGGGGAGGTAAAATCCTTCGGCCTTACCGGTAAAGATCTCGTAAGGACGCTCATGAAAGATGCCCACCACAGCGATCCATTTTTCAGAATCGTTGTTAAAGCGCACAATCTCGCATTCCAGCACCTTGGGTCGTTTTGGAGCATTGGTTTCCTTGAACTCGTTTTCTTTTTCTTCTTTCTTGTCTTTTACCAATACCCCGGAGCGTGACCCGTCCCTGTATACGGTAATTCCTTTGCAACCGCTTTCCCAACCGGTTTGGTAAATGCGGCCTACAAGCTCCTCACTTACATCGTGGGGAACGTTAACGGTAACACTGATGGAGTGATCCACCCATTTTTGTACCGCACCCTGCATTTTTACTTTGGCCACCCAGTCCACATCATTGGCAGTAGCCTGGTAGTAAGGCGATTTTTTGATTACCGCGCTAAGGGCTTCTTCTTTCATTTGCCGCACCTCTTCCACATTGTAGTTGCTGATGCGCAGCCAGTCAAGGAATTTGTGGTGAAACACATTGTATTCTTCCCAGTGGTCGCCCACTTCATCAACAAAGTCGGATCTTGAGTTTTTATCGTTGGGATTTACTTTTTTTCTTCTTTTGTAAGCGACCATAAAAACGGGCTCAATTCCCGAGGTGGTTTGCGTCATAAGCGATACGCTTCCTGTCGGGGCAATGGTCAGCAAAGCAATGTTTCTCCGGCCATTCTTTTTCATTTCTTCATAAAGGGCAGGATCCGCTTCGCGCAACCGTTGTATCAGGGGGTTGTTTTCTTCCCTTTTGGCATCATAAACCGGGAAAGCGCCCCTTTCCCCGGCCATTTTTACGGAAGAACGATAGGCTTCCACTGCCAGGGTTTTATGGACATTTACCGAAAAGTTGGTGGCTTCATCCGTTCCGTATTTCAGGCCCAAAGCGGCCAGCATATCTCCTTCGGCGGTGATGCCAATGCCGGTGCGCCGTCCTTCAATGCATTTTTCGCGGATCTTCTTCCAGAGGTTTATTTCAACCCGTTTCACATCTTCTTCTTCGGGATCGGATTCGATTTTATTCAGGATGACATCGATCTTTTCCAGCTCCAGATCGATGATGTCGTCCATGATCCTTTGTGCATGGGCCACATGCACCTTAAACAGGTCCATATCAAACGTTGCCTTTGGGGTAAAGGGATCTTTCACAAAACTAAACAGGTTAATGGCCAGAAGCCTGCAACTGTCGTAAGGGCAGAGAGGGATCTCTCCGCAGGGGTTGGTGGAAACGGTTTTAAATCCCAGGTCGGCATAGCAGTCGGGAACAGATTCCCGGGTGATGGTGTCCCAGAAAAGGATGCCGGGTTCGGCTGATTTCCATGCGTTGTGCACTACCTTGTTCCACAGTTCCCGGGCATCGGTATGTTTGATGTATTTGGCTTCTACTCCCTGTACGGGGTACTTCTGGATAAACTCCTTATTCTCTTTTACCGCCTGCATAAAGTCGTCGGTAATTTTAACCGATACATTGGCCCCGGTTACTTTGCCCTGTTCCAGCTTGGCGTCGATGAAACCTTCGGCATCCGGGTGTTTGATGGATACCGTCAGCATCAGTGCGCCTCTTCTTCCATCCTGGGCAACTTCCCGGGTAGAGTTGGAATACCTTTCCATGAAGGGCACCAGGCCGGTAGAGGTGAGGGCGCTGTTTTTTACGGGGCTGCCTTTGGGGCGGATGTGTGAAAGGTCGTGCCCAACCCCCCCGCGACGCTTCATGAGCTGCACCTGCTCTTCATCAACCTTCATAATGCCACCATAGGAATCTGCATTGCCCTTGTTTCCAATAACAAAGCAGTTGGAAAGTGAGCCGATTTGAAAAGGGTTGCCTATACCGGCCATAGGGCTTCCCTGGGGTATGATGTACTTAAAATTCTTCAGCAGATGAAAAACTTTTTCTTCATCCAATGGGTTTGGATAGCGATTTTCGATACGCACAATTTCCTTTGCAATACGACGATGCATATCGTCGGGGGTGAGCTCGTAAAGATTGCCTTCAGAGTCCTTCAGGGCATATTTATTGACCCATACACCGGCTGCCAGGCTGTCGCCCCCAAAATATTCGGTTGATTTTTTCAGCGCATCCTCGTAAGCATATTTGATTGGCCAGTTAGAAGCATCCGGCGGGCCCGGATCATTGGCCATATCAACGGGAGGCTCAGGACGGGAGCGCTTGTCGAGCACCTGGTTATAAAGATTTTCTCCTCCACTTTTTTTGGTTTCTTTTTGTTGCGAATCTTTAACAGCCGGCTTGTTATCCATTATAATCAGTTTAGTATGTTTTTTTTATCGTAAAGGAAATTACGTCCAGGGTGTCGAAACTAAAACATATGTTAATTATATGTTAACGGACGTTGTAAGGGCGAAGTTAAAAAACAAAATGATTGGGACGATGGTTTTCAATTCAATTTTGTCCTCTTGTACTGGGTTGAAAATCAGGGGTAGAAAAAGTTATTAACACTCCAATTGATTCAAAAGGATATAGTTAATTTTTTTTCAACAATGGGGCTTTTTTTAAATTTAAAAGACACAAATTCTTTGTACGGTCTAAAAAACCGTTTGATTAACAAGGTTGAAAAATTGAAAAAAACATTAATTTGTCATTAAGGATTGAATGGCGTTCTGCTGAAATCCCTGAAAATTAATTTTCTCCGAATTCAATGAGGTAAGCTTTGATAAACTCATCGAGTTGCCCATCCATTACATTCTGCACGTTGGAAGTTTCCACCCCGGTACGCAAATCTTTCACCATTTTATAGGGATGAAAGACATAGTTTCTGATTTGGGATCCCCACTCGATTTTCTTTTTGGTGCTTTCCATAGCGTCGAGTTTTTCTCTCTTTTTGCGAAGTTCCACCTCGTAGAGCTGAGACTTGAGCATGGTAAGGGCTTTTTCGCGGTTTTGCCCCTGTGAGCGGGTTTCCTGGCATTCCACTACCAGGCCCGAAGGTTCATGTCGGACCCTAACGGCACTTTCCACTTTATTTACATTCTGGCCGCCGGGGCCACTGGATCGGAAAGTGTCCCAGCTAAGGTCGGCAGGATTGATGTCGATTTGTATGTTGTCGTCAATTACCGGATAGCTGTAAACTGAGGCAAAGGAAGTATGCCTTTTGTTGTTGGCATCAAACGGAGAAAGCCTAACCAGGCGATGCACTCCACTTTCGCCTTTAAGGTATCCAAAGGCATTGCCCCCCTCAAACTCTATGGAAACACTTTTGATCCCCACCACGTCGCCTTCCTGTATGTCAAGGACTTTGGTCTTATAGTTGTTTCGTTCGCCCCAACGCAGGTACATGCGCATGAGCATATCAGCCCAGTCCTGACTTTCGGTGCCGCCCGCCCCGGAGTTAATGTTTACAATGGCATCCAGGCGGTCTTCTTCCTTGCTGAGCATTTTACGAAGCTCCAGCTTTTCAAGCATCTTAATGGTAGCTTCGTATTGCTCCATAACTTCCTGTTCCCCGGCTTCTCCTCCTTCAAAAAACTCATGCAAAACTTTCAGGTCGTCAAATTTCTGGCGGGTTTCCCGGTAAGTGTCTATCCATTTGTTGAGCTCACTGATCTGTTTAAGGGTTTTTTCCGCCTCTTTGGGATCATTCCAGAAATCAGGAGATTCAGATTGTTTTTGCAATTCTTCTACCTGAAGGGTTTTTCCTTCAATGTCAAAGGAACCTCCTCAAGGCATCAAGCCTTTTATCAATATCTTTTAAGTTTTCAGAATGAATCATAATATAAGTTTTTAAGTGTTTTTTGTAATTTTCTTTTTAATTAGCCGCCATACCAGGTCGGGTTCATAACCTTTTCTTATACAGTGGTCTGCGGTTTTTCCCTCAGCTACATAAGGGGTTTCTCCCTTCAGGGCCTGCATTTTTCTTTCAATAATCTGTTGCAGGGTTTGTTCATAAACAGACAGATCGATTTGTTCAAGGGCAGCATCAATATTTTCAGGAGGAATATTTCGCATACTTAGTTCTGATGCAATCTTGTTTCTCCCCCACTGGTTGTTCTGAAATTTCCCCTGGGCAAACACCCTGGCGAATCTCATATTGTCGATAAACCCTTCTTTTTCAAGTTCTTTAATTAAAGATTTAATTTGAGAGGGATCTGCTCCCAGGTTGAAAAGTTTTTCTTCGGTTTCCCTGGTGCATCTCTCCCTGTAGGCGCAATAGCGGCGGGCTTTTTCAAGCAATTCACCCCGTAAAAAATTCTTTTTGCCTGTGTGCTGTTTCATGTTTTTCCTTTCTTGCAAGGAATAAGAAACAAAGTTAAGGGTTTTTAAAAAGAAAAAACAGTGCACATGCCTTTAAGAGCGCAAAAATCGGGCAGGTACACTGTTTTATTTGATCAGGCTTTAAAGCTTGATTTCGTCGTCCAGTTTATTAAAAAACCGGTATTCCAGGAAGTGGTACGAATTGGATGGTAAAACCTTGATCCATTTTTTGTACTTAAAGAACCATTTCAATTTGTGGGAAAAAAGCCCCTTGGTAAGGTATGCATAAATGAAGGGATGCACCCTCAGGGTCAGTGATTTTTCGTTTTGCTCGCGAATAAGGTAACGCAGGTTGTTTTCAATTTCGTCAATGAGGATAATGCTGGGTTTGATTTTTCCGGTACCTCCGCATGCGGGGCACTTTTCCAGAATTTCCACATTGGTTTCGGGACGAACTCGCTGACGGGTAACCTGCACCAGACCAAATTTACTGGGGGGCAAAATATTGTGTTTTGCCCGGTCTTTTTTCATTTCCTCCTTCATCTTTTCGTAAAGCTTACGGCGGTTACCGGGCTGTACCATATCGATAAAGTCGACAACAATAATTCCGCCCATATCTCTGAGGCGCAGTTGACGTGCAATTTCAGAAGCCGCTTCCAGGTTTACCTCCAGGGCGTTTTCTTCCTGGCTGTTGTCGCTGCTCATGCGGTGGCCGCTGTTAACGTCGATAACATGAAGGGCCTCAGTGTGCTCAATAATCAGGTAGGAGCCGCTTTTAATGGTAACGATTTTCCCGAAAGAGCTTTTGATCTGTTTCTCAATGCCAAAATGCTCGAAAATAGGGGCTTTCCCCTTGTAAAGCTTCAGGATATCGATTTTTTCAGGGGCAATGGTTTTAACGTAGTCCCTGAGTTCTTCAAATACCATGGGGTCGTTTACATGAATATTATTAAACGATTCATTGAGCAGGTCCCTGAGCATTGCCGAAGAGCGGTTCAGCTCTCCGAGAATGATGCGGGGCGGTTTGGCTCCGGACAATTTTTCGGCAATGCTGTACCACTTGGATACCAGGTTGTTGAGGTCGGCATCCAGATCGGCTACCATTTTGCCTTCAGCAATGGTACGGATAATTACCCCAAAATTTTTGGGTTTAATACTCTGCACCAACCTTTTAAGGCGGCTTTTTTCCTCTGCGCTCTGGATTTTTTGCGACACGGAAATCCGGTCGGAGAAAGGAACCAGTACCAGATATCTTCCCGCAAGGGAAATTTCACTGGTAATGCGCGGACCTTTGGTTGAAATGGGTTCTTTGGCTATCTGAACAAGTATAGGCTGATTGCTTGTAAGCACATTGGTGATCTTCCCGGTTTTTTCAATTTCTTTTTCAAGAATGAAATTTTCCATGGGCAACACCCTGGTCTTTCCTGCAATGGCCAGCTTGGTATATTTGTTCAGAGAGTTGACCTGGCTGCCCAGGTCAAGGTAATGTAAAAAGGCATCCTTTTCGTATCCCACATCTACAAAAGCAGCATTTAGCCCGGAAATGATCTTCTTAACCTTTCCGAGATAAATGTCGCCAACGGAGTAGTTGTTGTTTTTGCGCTCTGTGTGCAGTTCGACAAGTTGCTTGTCTTCCTGCAGGGCCATAACAACCTCCGACGCGTTGGAATCAATAATTAATTCTTTGTTCACAGTTGAATACTTTTTTGCATTTCATCACTCATGGTTTCGCAAGAATAATGAGCAGATGGGAAGGATACGTTTCACCGGTAAATCCGGTGTTTAAATAAAATTACATAATACCCGCTAAAAAGGTATTATGTAATTTATTGTGGGAAAAGAAATTAAATAACTTACCCTGGCAAAAAGCCCTACTTCTTTTTATGCCTGTTTTTTCTCAGGCGCTTTTTGCGTTTGTGGGTTGCCATCTTATGTCTTTTTCTTTTTTTTCCGCTTGGCATGATTGTTCTCTTTAATTATTAAATTTTCTATTGGGTAAAATTCACCCATGAACCGCTTAATTCTGCATTATTTGGAAACAGATACGGATTCTTTAACTTCACTGACAAATTCTTTGGCAGGTTTAAAGGCCGGAATACAATGTGCAGGAATGATGATGGTGGTGTTTTTGGAAATGTTACGACCGGTTTTTTCTGCCCTCTCTTTAATGATAAAACTACCAAATCCCCTGAGGTATACATTTTCTCCTTTTACCAGTGAATTTTTTACCGTATCCATAAAGGCTTCTACGGTTGCCTGAACAGCCACTTTTTCAATTCCTGTTTTGTTGGCAATTTCCGTTACGATTTCAGCTTTTGTCATAGTTATTACTTTTTGGTTATAAGAATATTACGCTGTTTTTTTGTTTATTCGGGTTGCAAAGATAACTTTTTTCTAACTATTAGAAAACAATTTATTTATTTTTACCCCAATGAATTAGGAGCGTTTTTAAACCATCTGCCCCACCTCTGTTATTATGAATTTTTCCAATCGCCTGCTTTCCTGGTATGCCCAAAATGGCCGCAAACTCCCATGGCGCGAGCAGGTTAACCCCTATCATATCTGGATATCAGAAATAATTTTGCAACAAACCCGCATTGAACAGGGAATAGACTATTACTACCGCTTTATAAAAGCTTTTCCTGATGTGCAGTCTCTGGCTGAAGCACCACTGGATGAGGTGCTTCGTTTGTGGCAGGGATTGGGTTATTACTCAAGGGCCCGCAATTTGCATTATGCAGCACAGCATATTGTCAGTGTTCAAGGAGGCTTGCTTCCGGGATCTTACACCCACTGGTTAGAAGTTAAAGGTGTAGGGAATTATACCGCTGCGGCCATTGCCTCTATTGCCTATAAAGAACCCGTTGCTGCCCTGGATGGAAATGCCTACCGGGTTTTTTCAAGGATATTTGCAGTTAAAGAGGTTATTGACACCGCGAAAGGTAAAAAGGCATTTCTTGAACTTGCCCGGGAAATATTGGATGAGCAAAACCCCGGGGATTTTAACCAGGCAGTAATGGATTTTGGGGCCCTGGTGTGTAAGCCTGTTAATCCGCTTTGCCATGAATGCCTGTTTAACCGGGAGTGCCTGGCATTCCTGCAAAAAAAGGTGCATGAGTTTCCTTTACGGAAGAAAAAAACCTCCATCCGTGAGCGGTACTTCCATTATTTTTATTTCTATTACCCGGAGAAAGACCGGCAGCCGGTGTTTTTTATTTATAAACGCATTGGAAACGACATCTGGAAGAACCTTTATGAACTGCCTTTGCTTGAAACCTCCCAACCTTTATCTTCTGTTGAATTGACAAGTACGGATTGGTGGAAAAGGTTTTTTCCCGATGGCCAGGGCTACACTTTTACCCATGCACCGGTTTTTTTCAGGCATTTACTCACCCATCAGAAAATCCATGCAAATTTCTATGCAGTGCAGTTGAATCCCTCAAAAACCAATACCTTTGAAAAAGTTTTCAGAAAAATAAATCTGGAAGCTTTTGATGCTTTGCCAAAATCCGGACTTACATTAAGGTATCTGAAGCTGATCCGGAAAGCCTGTAAAACCGGGTAAATAAAAAAATCTGTCTTTTTTTTTGCAGGGTTGGTTTAAAAAAGCTTGCAATTTATTTAAAAAAGACATAAATTGGTAACGACTTTATTGTTTAATTTTTAATCAAAAAAAGGAGCGGTATGGCAGGAGTAAACAAGGTCATTTTGGTGGGGAATTTAGGAAAAGATCCCGAGGTACGCAGTCTTGACAGTGGAGTGAAAGTAGCTTCATTCCCTTTGGCCACCAATGAATATTTCAAGGGAAAAGACGGCAACCGGGTAGAACAAACCGAGTGGCACAATATTGTTTTGTGGCGCGGAATGGCTGAGCTGGCCGAAAAATATCTGAAAAAAGGAAGCCTGATCTATCTGGAAGGTCGGATTCGTACACGGCAATGGGAAGACAAGGAAGGCAACAAACGTTACAACACAGAGATAATTGGTGATGTGATGAACTTCCTTGGCGGGCGGCCGGAAGATCAGGGGGCTCCCAAATCAGGAGAAGATTATTCAGCTCCCAGTGAAGCCGATCAAAGCGTGGAAGACGATCTCCCGTTTTAATGTTTTTGGATGAAATGCTCTGAAGAAGCAGGCAGTTGATCAGATTCCGGTCAACTGCTTTTTTTTGTCCATTATCGCCCTCCCCTGTTTCCCAACGATCCCCCCGGTGAAGGATTTTCATTCTTTTTTGGTTTTCTTTCATCTCCTTGCCTGGCAGGATAAGCAAAAAAATTAAAACCCAAAAAAAATTGGATGTATTGGCAAAGGATAAAGAAAATGTTCATAATTTGCGAAAAATTTTTTTAAAAAAAATCATTTTAAACGGAAATGGAAACAAAACCATTGTTGAAGCCTGTTGATCAACAAAGACGGATTTTAGTTCTCGATGTATTGAGAGGATTTGCTTTGCTTGGGATATTGATGGTAAACATGCCGCTTTTTAACACCCCTTTCACAGTGCTAATGGGTGAAGCGCGTATCTGGACCGACCAGGCAAACCAAAATGCATTGTGGTTTATTGACTTTTTCTTTCATGGCAAATTCTATGTGCTTTTTTCCCTGCTTTTTGGAATGGGGTTTTATTTTTTCCTTCGAAAGGTAGATGAAGCCGGGCAATCGGTAATTAACGTATTTCGCCGCAGGTTGCTGGTGCTGTTGCTCATTGGGGCCTTGCACGTGGTTTTGTTATGGTATGGTGATATCCTTGTGATCTATGCCCTTTTTGGTTTTATCATGACCTGGTTTCGCAAAAAATCCAACCGAACGGTAATGGTATGGGCAATAGTTTTCTTGCTTTTGCCGGTTTTCTTTTCTGCCCTTTTTGCTGCTGCTATTAAACTGGGGATGTCGGTGCCTGAAGCGGCCGAAGGGATAAAGGCGGGTTTCCTGGAACAGGAAAAGTTTTTTGAAAACCTCGCCCAAAGGGCTTTAATCATTTACAGCCAGGGAAGTTTTTCAGAGATCATGTCCATTCGCCTTACCGAATATTCTTTTATCTGGGGAGGGATCTTTGCTTTCTTCCCTTTTGTGCTTGCCATGTTTCTTGTGGGTTTGTTGTTTGGCAGAAAAGGATATTTTTTTGATATCAGCAAACATATCGGCTTTTTTAAAAAGTTGTTCTGGTACAGCCTTCCGTTTGCACTGCTTGGAAACTGGGTGCTTGCCCATTATATTCGGGTTGCCAGTCATACAATGCCCGGTATAGAGCAGGTATACATGAATGCAGGCTTTGCTGTGGGCGGTCCTTCAATGGCATTTGTCTATATTTCACTCGTGGTGTTTTGTCTTCATAGGGGCTGGCTGAGGTGGCTTACAGAAAAAATTGCAGTGACCGGACGTATGGCTTTGACCAATTACCTGACCCAGACCATCATCTGCACCACCATTTTTTATGGATATGGTTTTGGGTTATACGGTCAGGTTAACATCTGGCAGGGAATAATTTTAACTTTTGTAATCTACATCATCCAGGTAATCTGGAGTCAATATTGGTTAAGGTATTTTCGTTTCGGGCCCTTTGAATGGGCTTGGAGATCCCTGACATATTGGAAGTTGCAACCTTTAAAAAAACAATAGTTCTGTTATTGGAATGCTTTAAATTGCCTGTATTTTTACTGACATTCCTGGTTTTTAAATTTTTAATCTTTTGCTAAAAACAGGTTAATTTTATTTTAAAAAAACAAACCACACCTATATGAACCCAAAAGCTAAAAGGTTCCTGATCGGGCTGTTGATTTTTCTGGCCCTGGCAATTATCGTGATGCCGGGATATCTTCGCAGGGCGCTGATACACCAGACCCCCGACATTGATGATTATCGGATTTTTCATAACCGAACCATTATGGCCGGGGAAGAACAGCCATGGGAAAAAGACAGCCTCTATAATATTATTGGGCTACCCGAGCACCACCTGGATTCCTTTTTCGAGCTGGACCCCGTTGCTTTTTTGATCGCAAGAAACGGTCGTATTCTCTTTGAAGAATATTATGATGGATATGGTCATAACTCCCTCTCAGGCTCTTTTTCCATGGCCAAATCCATTGTGGCTTTACTGGTTGGGGTTGCTTATGACGAAGGGCATATTCAAAACCTTGATCAGCCGGTTAAGGATTTTTTACCCGGGTTTGGCATTGCCCGTGATGGGGAAGTGACCATCAGGCACCTGCTCACCATGAGCGCCGGTCTGGATTGGGATGAGCAATATGCGACGGCTTTTTCTCTGACCACAAAGGCTTATTACGGCAGCGACCTGGAAGCATTGCTGAAACCCCTGGGATGGAATTATCCTCCGGGGGAAATATATGAATACACCAGCGGTACAACACAGTTGCTTGCATTTATCCTGGAAGAAGCCACCGGGAACAACATATCTGATTATGCCGCGGAAAAACTCTGGCAACCCCTGGGTGCCATGCATGATGCCTTGTGGAGCCTTGATCGCGAAAATGGAATAGAGAAGGCCTATTGCTGCTTCAACAGCAATGCCCGTGATTTTGCCAGGCTTGGCCAGCTGGTGCTTAATTGCGGAAACTGGAAAGGGAAACAGCTTGTCAGCAAAAGCTTTGTTACAGAAGCCATTTCTCCTGCAAAATACCTGAAGGATCGCCAGGGAAATGTTGTGGATTATTATGGCTACCAGTTCTGGATTGTGCACCATAAAGGCTATGAGGTTCCATATTTCAGGGGGATCCTGGGACAGTATATTTTTATCATCCCCGAATGGGATGCCATTGTGGTGCGGCTGGGACATAAGCGCTCAGATTACCGGGTTGATGATGTGCCTTCGGATATTTTTCTTTACCTGGATATGGCCATTGAGTACCTGGAAAAAGTTTCCATTCTTTAACCTGACGAAATACAGTGAATGCTGAATTGGCGGGTTTATTTCAGGTAAACGGCGAAAGCCAGGGCGGTATGATTTTTTATTTTGAGAGGAATTCAAAAACAAGTTTTTCAAAATTTTCCCTGTCTTCATCATGAAAGACCACTTCCACCGGAATATAATAAACCGGCAGCTCTTTTAATATTTCTTTCAGTTTGGGGTGCTGAAGGCGCATGGCGTCTTTTTCGGTGACAATGATGATTTTTGAGCGGCTGAATTTATTATTGTATTGCCTTCTGAGCCTGATCAGGTCAGAAGACTTAAACTGGTAATGATCCGGGAATTTATTCACCACCAATTCTTCACTGTTCCTTTTCAGATGTTCTTCAAGGGCAATGGTATTGGCAATACCCGTAAAAAGAAAAATGGTTTTTATACTGGTTTCTGTATTTTCAGGGGTTTCTTTATATAATGGAAGCCAGTCTTTGTAAGCCAGGTAAGAAAAAAAAATGTTCGGTTTATCATAATAAGGCTTAAGGTTGCCCAGGAAAAACCGGCGGTCAAGGGGAGAAAAAACATTTGGGGTTTTGGTAACCACTAAGGCATCGGCCCGCATGGCTCCGCGTTTAAATTCCCTCAAATTTCCACAGGGCATGATAAAATTACGGAAGAAAGGTTTATAATAACCTGTAAGCAACAGGTTCAGTCCGGGTTTAACATAGCGGTGCTGAAAAGCATCGTCCAGTATGATAAGGTTTATTTCGGGGTGTTCTTTTAAAATGCGCTTTATCCCTTTCCTTCGGTTTTCGCAAACCACAACCAATGCATCCGGAAATTTGCGGGCAATTTGAAGTGGCTCATCTCCGATATCCCTTGCAGTAGCATTTTTTGCCGCTTCCAGGTAGCCCCTGGTTTTTCGTTTGTATCCTCTGCTAAGAACGGCAATACGGTATTGGTCTTTCAAAAGCTGCACCAGGTATTCCACATGGGGGGTTTTACCGGTGCCGCCAGTACTCAGGTTTCCCAGCCCGATAATGGGTATGTTAAAACTTTTTGACGGCAAAATCCCCCAGTCGAACAATTTGTTGCGTACCCAGGTGATGAATCCGTAAACCAGGCAAAAGGGAAACAAAAGCAATCTTAAAATACCCATGTGCCAAAGTTATGAAAAGGTTTTGGTTTTACCAATCATAACCTTCTAATTTTTAGACAAATACAAAAAACCCTATTTTTATATTTTTTTTTCAAAGAATCTTAGGAAGCTTTGAAACAAAAAAAGGCAAAAAGAATAGAAAAATTATCCGTAGAATAAGGGATTTTTTTTCTTTTAAAATGTTTTTTAAATGGATGCTTCATTTTTTAACTTTGATGGAAAAATAAAAAACTTTGATATGCTGCTTAAAGAGTTAATGGAAATGTTGGAGGAGGCAGCTCCTTTTTCCCTTCAGGAGTCTTATGATAATTCAGGATTGCAGGTAGGCTCACCATCTGCCAGCATAAACAGTGGATTGGTTTGCCTAGACATAACACCGGAGGTAATAGCAGAAGCCAGGGAAAAAAGCTGTGACCTGGTTATTTCTCACCATCCGTTGATTTTTAAAGGATTGAAAAAAATTACGGGTCAACATTTTACCGAAGAGGTAATCATTGAAGCTATTAAACATGATATTGCCATTGTTTCGGTGCACACCAACCTGGATAACATGCTGACCGGTGTGAACCAGATGCTTTGCAAAAAACTGGGAATGAAAAACCTGCAGGTTTTGGAGCAGCAATCGGGCTTATTAAAAAAGCTCGTGGTTTTTTGTCCCAATGATCATGCAGAAAAAGTCCGGGGTGCAATTTTCAAAGAAGGTGCAGGACATATTGGTGACTATGATTGCTGCAGTTATAATATAGAAGGCAAGGGCTCTTTCAGGGCAGGAGATCAGGCCAACCCTTTTGTTGGTAATTTAAAAGAATTGCATTTTGAACCTGAGATCAGGATTGAAACCATTTATCCTGCTTTTCTTGAAAAAAAGATCCTGAATGCCATGCATGCGAGCCATCCATACGAAGAGGTCGCTTATGATATTTATCCCCTGGAAAATTCATTTGACAGGGTTGGTTCGGGGATGATCGGGGAACTTGAGGAGCCATTGTTCGCCCGGGACTTTCTTGATTTATTGAAAAACAGGCTCAAGGTACCGGTAATCAGGCATTCTGAGCTGACAAGCCAGCCGATTGATAAAGTGGCCGTTTGCGGAGGTTCTGGCAGCTTTTTGCTGGACAAAGCCATTTCCAGTGGCGCCAAGGCTTTTGTAACAGCAGACGTGAAATACCACCAGTTTTTTGATGCCCGTAAAAATATTCTGCTGGCCGATGCCGGGCATTTCGAAACCGAACAATTCACCGTCAACCTATTGTATGATGTTGTTAATAAAAAAATTAGTAACTTTGCACTCCAAATTTCGGAAGTAAACACCAATCCGGTTCACTATTATTAATTATTTGCGCTTCAATTAAATAAAAGAAAATATTTTCCCATGGCAAAAACTTCAAAAACCAGCAAAAAAGAAAAGACCAAAAAGATAGTCCCCAGCACCGGCACCGAAGAATCAGCGGTAGCAGCTCCTGCGCCCGGTCCGGAAGATAGCGTGGAGATGACCGTAAGGAAAAAATTAACGGCACTTTACTCTCTTCAGGCCATTGACAGTAAAGTCGACAAGATCAGGATCGTCAGGGGTGAGCTGCCCTTGGAAGTTCAGGACCTTGAAGATGAAATTGCAGGTCTTGAAACCAGGGTAGAAAAAATAAACCAGGAAATTGAGGAATTGGAAACCGAAGTTTCCAATAAAAAACACGCCATCACAGACTGTCTGGAACTGATCAAAAAGTATGAAGCCCAGCAGATGAATGTTCGTAACAACCGCGAGTATGACTCCCTTTCCAAAGAGATTGAATACCAGTCGCTGGAGGCCCAGCTCTGTGAAAAGAAGATCAAGGAGTTCAACGCCTCCATTGAGCTTAAAAAAGAAACCGTAAAAAATGTTATAGAAGAGCTTGAAGAAAGGAAAAAAGACCTGGAGGTCAAGCAAAGTGAACTGGAGGACATTGTAGCAGAAACTAAGAAAGAAGAAGAAAACCTGAATAATAAATCTGCAACCCAAAAAGAGCAGATTGATGAGCGCTTACTTTCAGCTTACGAACGGATCCGTGAAAATTCCCGCAACGGTTTAGGTGTTGTTCCGGTGGAAAGGGATGCATGTGGAGGCTGCTTCAATAAAATTCCACCTCAGCGCCAGTTGGATATCCGCTTAAATAAAAAGATAATCGTTTGCGAATATTGTGGAAGAATTCTCGTGGACGATGATATTGTCAAGAATGTGGAATCCTGATAAAAAAACGATTAATAAAAAAAACCGGGTTATACGCCCGGTTTTTTTTATCCCATAATTTTTAAATGATCAGAACCTCCAGCCCATGGTTAACCGGAAAGCGCTGATAGAATATTGTTTTTCCACGGCCTGCACCAGGTCCGGGTTATATAAAAAGAAATCTTCATCAAAGCGGGCGATGGAGTATGAAAAGTCCAGGGAGTAATTGGCATCCCGGATCCCAATTCCGGCGGAGATAACAGACTGCTGTCTGTCATTTACCGATTCTTCATAAGGGTTGGAATAAAAGCCGTAACCGGCTCTTAAAATAAGCGGTTCCAGTCGCAATTCACCTCCGACCCTTACAATATGCTGTTGGGTAAAGTTTTCCCGAATGCTTCTGTTTTCATCAGAAAACATGTAATCACTGCTTCGCAGCCTCATTTTGGTATAGTCAGCATATTCATAGTCCAAACTTACCAATCCCATATTTCCGAAAACGAGTCCCAGGCCTCCCATAGCCCTGAGCGGGGTATTAATATCGTAATTAAATCTTCCGCGGGGGGACTCTGCAAAATTGCTGGTATAATCCAGGTTCAGGTCGGAACGCATGCTGGCACGATAACTATCATCCAAATCATAGAATGTTGGGGTGTGGATGGCACCGCCTACACGGATCATTTCGGTGAGCCATACAATGGCACCAAACTTAAAGTTATATCCTGACCCCCTTGTCGTCAGACGGTTGGTATAGGTCAGTGAATTAAAAACCTCACTTTGTCCTTCAGGGTCGGTTTCTCTGTATTGTGTTTCTTCCTCGTACCTTACAGAGGGAAACCCAACTGAGGCACCGAGGTAAATGCGGTTATCGAAATTTGCTCCGGCCGTAAGCACCATTTCACGAATGGAGCCGGAAGTGCTGGTTTCCTGTCTTTGAAGCACACGCCCATCGGGCATATCCACAAAAAACTCTCCGTTTTCTTCGCCGAGCAACCAGGTATCATAAGCCAGGCCGGTAGAAAACTTATCGAGGTTGTCAATACCCTCGGCGGTTGCCTGCTGGAGAAAATCTGTCATTAAGGAGCTTTCAGGGTTGAACCCTTCTGCGATCCAACGGCTGTTAAAATTATTGTGCCGGTTCATACCAAACCCAATATTAAAATAGCGCCATCCCCCTTCATCGGTCTGACTGCCGATAGGGAAGGAAAAAACAACACCAACGTTATTCAGGTTGAAATCATATTTCATGTCCTCTTCGGTGGTGCCATAATAAGTGGAATTGACCAGGTTGTAGCCCAAAGTAGGGGTTATTGAGAACTCCGATCGCCGGAATATGCCGATTCCTGCAGGGTTGGTGCTGAAAGAGCCAAAGTCCCCGCCCAAAGCGGTAAAAGCGCCTCCCATGGCAGTGAATCTGGCCGTTCCGCCGGGTTCAATATGAGAGAAACGGAAAGCATCCATTTCGCTTTGGGAAAAAAGCGAACCTGCTGAAAGGATAGAGATCAAAAAAATTATCGCGAGCTTTTTCATAATATGCATTTTTGGTCATTAAAATTCCGTTAACTTTTTAATTAGAGTAATACGTTTGCTTCCAGGGCTCCGGCATTTTGCGGTTTCAATTTTTATTAAAAAACCTCCCGGTAAAAGAAAATCTGTAATATACCGGGAGGCTTTTCCTCAAAAGGGAAATGATTATGAAATCAACACTTTTTATCTTCTTCTGCTGTTGCTGCTGCTTCCGGAGCTGCTGCCGGAAGACCTTGCGGGGCTGCTGCCTCCGGAGCTTCTACTAGGGGGAGAGCTAACCCTTGGTGTACTCCTTGTATTGCTGCTGCCTCTGGCAGGCCTTACGCCGGAATTTCTGGAGGGACTGCTGGAAGGCCTTGCACTTGGCCTGCTATCGCTACCAGAAGACCTGCTTGGAGGAGAATAACTTGGGGTCCCTCTTTGCTGTCTGGGAGGAGATTGTGGCCTTGCCTGCGGCCTGGTTTGTCGAGGCTGAGGCCTTGCCTGCGGCCTTTGCTCCTGGCGTGATGGGCTTGCCTGCTCACCCTGACGTTGAGTGTCTCTGCTAGGCGGGCTTACCGAAGGCGAGCGTCCGCTCTGCGGGCTCCTGTATTGCTCATTTGATTTTGGCTGCTGGTAGCTTGGAGGCGTGTAAGTACGCGGACGGCTGTAGTTTCCGTCACTTTCACGGGGAGGTCCCGAAGGGGCACTCCTTGGCCTGGTATACCTTTCACCTTGAGGACGTTCGTATTGTTCCCTGGAAGGAGCCTGGTAATCCGAAGGCCTTCTGGAGGGCTGAACACTTCTTGGGGTTTGGGGCCTTGTAGAAGGCCTGGCTTGCTCAGGCTGGCGTTCAGGCCTTGAGGGTCTGGCCTGTTCTGGCTGACGTTGTGGCCTTGCTGCCGGTTGAGCCGCCTGTTCACCTGCAGCGGGAGTCCTTTCCACAGTCCTGGTAGCTTCTGTAGGCCTGCTTTCTTCCCTGGCCGCTCTTCTGACCTGATCCACTTCATTATCCTTCATGGCAATTACTTCACGACCTCCGGATGAGGTTCTGCGGGTGCGGGCCTCATAGGTATCTGCAAAGGTTTCTGCAGGCCGGCCACCCCCTCTTCCTGCAATGGTGGTTCCGGTTCCGCCACGGGGACCGTAATAGTAGTTATTGGGATCGAAACTGTTGTAAACATATTGGTAGTAGTAGGGATGTCCCCAATAGCCATGATAATATCCATGATGGTATCCCAAAAAGTAGCCACCGCCAAAATAAAATGGTGAGGGGGCAAACATGTGATGTCCATAGAACGGATGCCAGGAATAAAACGGGCGGTGCCATCCCCAATGCCTCCAATAGGGGCCACTCCAGTAATAATAAGGAGAATAAAAGGGAACTGCTCCGTAACCGAGGTAAATACTTACCCCATAATGATAGGGATTATGGGTATACCAGTAAAGGTTGGTATACATGGGAGAATAATACCCAAAAGTTGCATAAGGCCTGTGAAACCTTCTAATCCTGGATGAGTAGGAGAAATCATAATAATCTCCATAATAATAATTACTTACGTATACATTCCCTTCTTCATCGTAGTAGGTTTCAGTCTCATCCGCCTGCTGGTTATTATTTTCATCCTGGTAATAATATTCTTCCTCATAATAAACATAATCAGCATCATCATGGCCATAACCATATTGATCGCTTCTGACCTCCTGGGCTGAAGTTTCAACTACGGTTGCCTGACCCTGGGTTGTGCCTTTATCAGACTTTCCCCTTACCACCTCGGGTGTATAGTAAATGTCGTCGTAATCGTTTGAAGCGTGATAGGTTGTTGAACAACCTGCCAACACTGCTATTACGAGTACTAAGCCGAAAATTTTTGCGAGTGTTTTCATAACTATTTCCTCCTTGGTTGGGTTAATGGCAAAGTTAACAAGTAACATTGGTTTTCATAGTTTTTTGTTAAATTTGCGCGATTCTTAGTATTGTTAAAAATTGCAAATATTATACCAAAGCTGATTATGGCCAAAGATTTTTCCACCCGCGAAGACAATTACTCCAAATGGTACAACGATATCGTTCAGCGCGCCGGTCTTGCCGAGAATTCGGCCGTAAGGGGGTGCATGGTTATTAAACCCTATGGTTACGCCATTTGGGAAAAAATGCAGGCTGCGCTTGATAAGATGTTTAAGGATACTGGCCATTCCAATGCTTATTTCCCAATTTTTATACCAAAGTCATTTTTTAGCAAAGAAGCCGCCCACGTTGAAGGTTTTGCCAAGGAATGTGCCGTTGTGACCCATTACCGGCTGAAAAACGCCCCCGATGGAAAAGGTGTGGTGGTTGACGAAACAGCCAAACTGGAAGAAGAACTGATTATTCGCCCCACTTCAGAAACCATTATCTGGGACACTTATCGCAACTGGATACAGTCTTACCGTGATTTGCCCGTTCTGGTAAACCAGTGGGCAAACGTGGTGAGGTGGGAAATGCGTACCCGCATGTTTTTGCGCACAGCAGAATTTTTATGGCAGGAAGGCCATACGGCCCATGCCACCAAACAGGAAGCCCTTGATGAAACCTACCAGATGCTGGATGTTTATGCAGATTTTGCGGAAAACTTTATGGCCATTCCGGTATTGAAAGGACTAAAGTCTGAAAATGAACGTTTTGCCGGGGCAGAAGAAACTTTTTGTATAGAAGCCCTCATGCAGGATGGAAAAGCCTTGCAGGCGGGCACCTCACATTTTCTGGGACAGAACTTTGCCAAGGCTTTTGATGTGAAGTTTGCCAGTAAAGAAGGTAAGCTGGATTATGTCTGGGCCACTTCCTGGGGTGTTTCCACCCGCCTTGTCGGAGCCCTCATCATGGCTCACTCCGATGATCATGGCCTGGTATTGCCACCAAAACTTGCACCCATACAAATAGCCATTGTACCAATTTATAAAAACAACGAACAATACGAAACGGTTTGCGCCAAAGCCCGCGAGATAAAAGTAAATCTTGAGAAAAAAGCCTTCAGCGTGAAACTGGACGACCGCGATACCTATAAACCAGGCTGGAAATTCAGCGAATATGAATTCAAAGGCGTTCCGGTCAGGATTGCCATTGGCCCCCGTGATGTGGAAAATGGAACCCTTGAAGTTGCCAGGAGAGACACCCTTCAAAAGGAAATTTATTCCATGGAGGGAGTGGAGGACAAGATTGAAACCTTGTTAAACGACATTCAGCAAAATCTTTATCAGAAAGCGCTTTCCTTCAGGGAAAAAAATACTTTTCCGGTAAATACCTGGGAAGAATTCAAAGAGGTGCTTGACGAAAAAGGAGGATTTATCAGTGCGCACTGGGACGGAACTGCCGAGACCGAACAAAAGATCAAAGAGGAAACCAAAGCGACCATACGTTGTATTCTCCTGAATGCAGAAAAAGAAACAGGAACCTGTGTTTACTCCGGAAAGCCTTCAAAACAAAGGGTTATTTTTGCCAGAGCCTATTAATTCAGAAAAATATCAAGGGATATTTTTTCGTTTAAGGAATGGTTTTTGGTAAATTTACCAAAGCAAAAAATTGCCGGTTTTTCCTTTTTCCCAAAAGGCTTTGTCTTTAAGGGTTGAAGGGATCTCATAATACAAATTGCTGGAAAGACCAATTATCAAATATTGTCGTGGGTATGAAACACCTTATTGTTTTTTTAATTGCCTTGATTTTTGTTTTTCCTGTTTACTCCCAGGGACCTTTGATTAGCCCTGAAGGGGAGAAGCAGAAAACCGAAGAAAAGAAAACCTTCCGGGATACGTTAAAGGCGAATGTGGTTCAGGATGAAAAAATTGATTGGTTGCTTGATACCCATCAGGAGGCCATTTCCCGCGAGCGTGGTATAGCCGGGTTCCGGGTACAGATTTACATGGACTCGGGCAACCAGGCCCGTCTTCGCACGCAACGCAGCAGGGCAGAATTTGAAAAGAAATACCCGGATGTAAATACCTATGTTGACTGGGATGAACCTTATTTCAAGCTAAGAGTCGGGGATTTTAGAACCCGCCTTGACGCCCGCCGCTTTCTGGAAAAAATCAAGAAAGATTACCAGGGAGCATATATTGTTGTTGACCGGATCAACTTTCCGGAATTTGATTAAACCCCGGTTAATCTTCGCAATAGGGAGGAGGTCCTTCAGGATCGGCTTCCTCACCGAACCAAACCACCACATAGCCTCCGTAAATTCCCACTCCCATAGCTTCCCAGTTGGCCTGGGTAAACACTCCTGCATTGATGATGGTATTGTTATGGCCCGGGCTTAACTGCCAGGCTTCCAGGGCTTCTTTTGCCAGGGGTACGGATGAGGAAACGGGCCAGTAACTGTATACGATTTCATAACCCCTGCCCGGGTAGCCGGATATCTCCACCGGTTTGTCCCACATACAATGGGGGTTGCTGTGATCCGGAGTGTAACAACATTTACTCCAAGGCCCGCTGCCCGACCAGCTGTGCATGTTACATTGGTCATCATAGGGTTTGTTTTCAAAAAGATCTATGGCGTGTGCCTGTGCCACCAGAGTGAGGTTAAATGAAAGGGGAATGGGGTGTTTCCCTTTTTCATTACGGTAAGCGTTAATTTTCTCATAAAGTTTTACCTCTTCTTCTATCAGGCAAAGTTCTTCAACTTCTACAGGGAGTTCATCAGCAAAAGCCGCAAATGGTAAAAGAAGGATCAGTAAAAACAAATTAATTTTCATGTGTTTATAATTTGATTAAATAGGTCATATGCCTGTCCCGCCTATGCGGGAGAATATCACAATTAACTTTCCTTTATTGGATGACGTTCTGTTTCCCGGATAATCATCCTCATGTGTGGTTAAAGTTAATCATGGATGCTTCATATGAGCAAAGGTTTATTTATCTAACGGGAAAAAACTAAATTTCTTTTACCCAGAAAAAAAGAGGCATTCGTAACCATACAAAAGCCTCTTTTAAAATCAAAGCCATAAAAGCTTAGTTTTTATCCAAAGCATTCAGGTCTTCGAAAGCAAGCTTCAATCGCTCTTTCATGGTTTCTTCACCTGCCCTTAGCCAGGCCCTGGGGTCATAAAACTTTTTATTGGGCTTTTCTTCGCCTTCGGGATTGCCGATCTGGCCCTGAAGATGGGCTTCATTTTTTTTGTAATAGTTTTTTATTCCTTCCCAGAAGGCCCATTGGGTATCGGTGTCAATATTCATTTTGATCACTCCATAATCAATGGATTCGCGAATTTCTTCCCTGGAGGAACCGCTTCCCCCGTGAAAAACGAAATTAACCGGATTGGGTTTGGTCTGAAAGCTTTCCTCAATATGCTTTTGTGAGTTTTTAAGGATCACCGGCTGGAGTTTGACATTGCCCGGTTTATAGACCCCATGTACATTGCCAAAAGCCGCAGCAATGGTAAACTGATCGGAAACCTCCATCAGGGATTCGTACATAGCGGCAACTTCCTCGGGCTGGGTGTAAAGCTTTGAGCTGTCAATGTCGGAATGGTCTACTCCGTCTTCTTCACCGCCTGTAACGCCCAGTTCTACTTCCAGGGACATCCCAACTTTACTCATTCGCTCCAGGTATTTTTTACTGATGGCGATATTGTCTTCAAGGGTTTCTTCCGATAGGTCGAGCATATGGGAGCTGAAAAGGGGCTTTCCATGAGTTTTGAAGTTTTCTTCACTGGCTTTTATTAACCCATCGATCCAGGGAAGTAGTTTTTTTGCGGCATGGTCGGTATGCAAAACAACCCTGACTTCATATTCTTTGGCCATCATTGCCACGTGATGGGCTCCTGAAACAGCCCCTGCAATGGCGGCTTTCTGATTTTCGTTGGAAAGGGATTTGCCCGCAAAAAACTGGGCGCCCCCATTGGAGAATTGTATGATAACCGGTGAGCTCGCCTCCCGGGCTGCCTCCAGCACGGCATTTACTGAATTGGTTCCCACTACATTCACTGCCGGAAGGGCAAATTTATGTTCCCTGGCCACACGGTAAAGTTCATTTACATCTTTTCCTGTCAATACACCCGGCTCAATATGCTTCAATAATTTTCCTGACATCTTCAATTTTTCTTTAAGTTCGACATGTTTTAATAATTGGCATCCCAAAATTAACAAAATAAATACTTCGTCTGCAAAGCCTTTCTCCAACAAGCAATTCGCTGAAAAGATAAAAGGTTTTATTTTAGCCGAAATATTTTTTGGTGTTTTTTGGATCATTTCCCTATTTTTGCCTGTTTGGTAAGGGCCTGAATTTATTTAGAAACAGGAAATCACATTTTAAAGAATTAAGGTTTTGAGAATTGCGGTTAATACCCGGCTGTTGTTGTCTGGAAAGCTTGAGGGGATAGGATGGTTTACCTGTCAAACATTCAAAAAGATGGTAAAAAATCATCCTGAATGTGAATTCCATTTTATTTTTGACCGTCAATACAATCCGGAGTTTATTTTTGCCGATAACGTAAAACCGGTGGTGCTTTTCCCACAGGCCCGTCATCCCTTGCTTTACTATTTGTTTTTTGAACAATCTCTTCCCCGCTATCTCGGCAAAACCAAACCCGATTTGTTTGTATCTCCTGACGGGCTTTTGTCCCTGGCTTACTCCGGTAAACAGGTTCCTGTTTTTCATGATCTGAATTTCATGCATCACCCGCATTATCTTCCTTTCTTGTCAAGAAAATATTACACCGGCTTCTTTCCGAAATACGCCAAAATTTCCGAACGAATCGCCACTGTTTCTGAGTACTCTAAAAAGGACATTATCAAAACCTTTGGTTATCCTGCTGAAAAAATTGATGTGGTATATAACGGGGTAAATGAAATATTCAGGCCTGTTGAAAAAGGACGCATGGGTGAAATCAGGGAAAAGTATGCAAGAGGCTTTCCTTATTTTGTTTATGTGGGTTCTTTGCACAAACGAAAAAACATTGACCGCATGCTTCAGGCTTTTGAGCAGTTCAAAAAATCTGACAATGGCGGGCATAAGCTGGTGATCGTGGGCGAACCCATGTTTGGGTCTCTTCTTTCCAAAAAGATTTACACTTCTATGAACAGCAAGGATGATGTGATTTTTGTTGGCAGGTTATATGAAGAAGAATTGAGAGATGTGATCGGGGGGTCTACCGCCTTGCTTCTGGTTTCGCATTTTGAAGGCTTCGGTATTCCTATTCTGGAAGCAATGAACTGCGATGTGCCGGTAATTACTTCCAATGTTACCAGTATGCCTGAAGTTGCAGGAGGTGCAGCCTTGCTTGTGGATCCGGGCTCGGTGCAGTCTATCGCAAATGCCATGCAGAAAATAACCGCAGAACCGGCGTTAAGAAATACCCTTATTGAAAAAGGCAGAACCCAAAGAGAGCGATTCTCCTGGGAAAAGACTGCAGAACGCATGTGGGAATGCCTTGAAAAAGCAATGGAAAAATAATTTTAAAACCGCACCCGAAGTTCCGGATAAATTATTTTGCAGGTGCTTTGTTGTATTTTTATTGGTTTTTAAGGCATAAAAAAGTATATTTGGCCAAAATTAACAATCAATAATATTACCATGAACTCCAAGCAAAGCAACTTTACCTGTTTCTCCACCCTGCTGCTTTTTTTTGCCGTTGTTTTTTCTGTCGATGCACAGGATAAAAGAGCCATTGTCCCAGAAAGGTTTAAAAGTGTAGTACTGGAAGAAACAATGGCTTTCCAGGCTCCATCCTATAAATCCGGGGATGAAGTGATCTGGCAGGAAAGTTTTTCAGAAACTTCCTCCCAGGATTGGGATTTTGTGGATTTGGCCGGTCATGGTGGGTGGGAGCATACCTTCAATGGCTCGCAGGGTCAGTTTTCTGGTGAAGGCCTTCCGATCAATTCACCTTCTGCCGAAGACGGTTTTATGATCCTGGATGCAGATCTGATCAACACCCCTTATGAGCCGGGAAACCCCATTGTACCCGATGCCTATATTCAAAGCCCTGCCATCAATCTGAGCGATCATCAGTATGTGATCCTCGAATTTTATCATTTCTTCCGCTATTTCAGCGGTGCCGAACTTTTGGTTGGTGTGAGTACAGACGGCGAAAACTGGACGGAATGGGACGTAAAAGGAAATGTGGGTGTCAACCAATATTCTCCCAATCCTCTGATAGAGCAAATCAATATTTCCGAGGTAGCCGGAGGGGCCAATGAGGTATACCTCCGATTTCATTTCAGGGGAAGTCATTGGTATTTCTGGCAGGTGGACGATTTAGCCATTAAGTCCATGACCGAAAACGATCTGGCCATTGAAAGGGTGAAAACCGGGCTGTATCATAGCATGCCGGAATTGCAGGTTTTACCTTTCCGGTTTAAAGGAGTCATTCAAAACCTGGGGTCTGCAACACAGACCAATGCCTTTTTGGAAGTGGATATCAATGATGGATTGTTTTCAGCCCAAAGTGATGTTTTTGACGCCCCTTATCTTTTTCATGATACGGTAATTATCCCGGAAACCTTTCTTCCGCAGGAAAAAGGGCAATATGAGGTGGTTTTTACCGTAAACCAGGACCAGGAAGATGAGCATCCTGAGAACAACATTTTTGAGGATTCCTTTTTTATTACCGATTCGGTTTATGCCCGTGACAATGATCTGCTTACCGGTGGAGCCCACGCCGGCACCGGAGAAGCCTATATTATGGCCCTGATGTATGAGGTACCGCAGCCGGCCCAACCGGGCTCTGTTTCTTTTGTACTCTCTTCTTTGAACCAACCGGGAGTTGTGGGCCGTGAGGTTAGGGTGGTGCTGTATGAGATCACCGAAGAACTGGATGCCATCACCCTGGGTGCATCGGAACTTTATACCATAACGGCAGAAGATATTCCGGAACAAACCGGTGAGGCACCGGTTTCGGTCACCCTGCCTTTGCATCCTGCCAATGGTAAAGGAGATGAGATAAGCAACCTGCAAAAAGATCAGGAGATGCCTGAAATCGGTGGATATTACCTGGACGGGCCCCTTGAAGGTTTGCCAAGGCAATACCTTGCGGCCTTTCAGCAATTCGGGGGAACACCAACCATTTTTATAGGTACCGGTCCGGCCTCTTACCAGCCTTCCAATATCTGGTACATGTTCATCGATCAGTGGTATGCTGTTTATCCGGATGTTCGCTGGCCCATGGTCCGGTTTAATGTGGGTGAAGGAGACTGCCCATGGCTTTTTGTTGATGCGGAGATCACCGATGCTACCGGGATGGATGAAAATGACGGGAGCATTGTTTTGGTGGAACTTGACGGAGGAGAACCGCCCTACACCTTTTTATGGGATGACCCGGAAGCTTCAACCACGCAGGAAATTCATGGACTTTATCCCGGCGATTATACTGTGTTGATCACTGATGCCGATAATTGTGAATGGGAAAGAACCTTTAAGGTTTCGGTAACCACAGGAATCCATGAACCAGAGATCATCAGCGGTTTGGAAGTATTTCCCAACCCCGTAAAAGATCTCCTGCAGGTTCGCTTTTTGGTTGAAAAACCAGGAAGGGTGGATGTCAGGCTCATTGGCTTGACCGGGAATACACTGTTTTCAGCATCCCGTGAAGATTTTTCGGGGAAATTTGAGACCGGCTTATCATTGGGTAATCTTCCATCCGGCGTGTATTTCCTGAAAATTGAGGCCAATGGTCAGGTTGTTTCCAGGAAGATACTCAAAAATTAGGCTTTCTTTTCCCCCGGGAGAGTGCTTGCAATATTGAATAAATTGCCATATCTTTCGTTTTTAAAAAACTGTTTTTTCAGGGCAAGCCTTTGAGAACTGCCATTTTGTAATTTATTCCCAATCAGCATGAGATCCTTTTTCACGGTAACCATTGCCATAATACTGCTGGCTTCCTGCGGTCAAAACCATGAAGAGGCAGAACGCCTCAGGCAGGAAAAAGCCCTTTTGCAGCTACAGCTTGAAGAGAAAGAAAACAACCTGAATCAATTCATTGGCACCCTCAATGAGATTGAAGAAAACCTGCAGGCCATTAGGCAAAAGGGAGATGCCATTTCCCTGGAAGCAGGGAAAGGTTTGGAAATACAGCAGGAACTTGTTGAAAACATAAATGAAGACATACGCCAGATCGGTGAACTCATGGAGAAGAACCGCCGGTTGATGAACTCTCTGCATTCGGAGTTAAGCCAATCCAATATCCGGATTGAAGAGTTTGAGCGTATGGTGCGAAGGCTTCACTACCAGCTGGAGGATAAAGAAATGGAAATACAAATATTGCGGGATGAGCTCGGTCATCTTAATCTGAGGGTGGAATTACTAACAGCCACGGTTGACACCCTCCATCTTCTATCGCGCCGAAAAGACAGGGTTATTGATGAAAAAACCCTGGAACTCAACACTGCTTTTTTTGTTATGGGAACACAGAGGGAACTTCGCGATCAGGGCATCATCAACCCCGAAGGCGGTTTACTGGGCATAGGGCGGATCCATCGCCTCAGGCCGGACTTTCAGGACGACTTCTTTACCCGTATTGATATGATTCTTACCAGGGAAATCATTATCAAGGGCCAAAATCCGGAGTTCATTACCGTCCATCCTTCAGGGAGCTGGAAGTGGCAGCATGATGGGGAAACACTGCAACTGAAGATCCTGAATCCTGAAAAATTCTGGAGTACTTCTCGGTACCTGGTATTGTCAACCGATTAAGCCGGCCTCCTTAGAAACCGCTAAGATCCATGGTTACCGTGGGGATCAGCAAAAGAAATCCCAGCAGTATCATGATCACGATCAGGGGCCAAACCCATTTGACCCATTTGTGATAGGGGATGCGGGCCACGCCCAATACCGCAATAAGTACCCCGGAAGTTGGGGTGATCATGTTGGTAAAGCCGTCTCCAAACTGGAAGGCCATAACGGTAGCCTGTCGTGAAATCCCGATCAGGTCGCTGAAAGGTGCCATGATGGGCATGGTAATGGCTGCTTTGGCCGAACCTGAGGGAATTACGATATTCACAATGGTTTGAATAACATACATGACCCCAACGGAGGCCACATTGCCAAATTGCCCAAGGGTACGGGACAAACCATACAAAATGGTGTCGATAATGCCACCGTCTTCCAGCACAACGATAATCCCGCCGGCCAGGCCTACAATGATGGCTGCCGACATGATGTCTTTTACTCCGTCAAGAAAGGAATTGGCGATGTCGTTAGCCGATTTGTTGATGGAAAGTCCTGCGGCAATGCCCATTCCGAGGAAAAGGGTGGCTATTTCCATAACATACCACCCATAGCCCATCACCCCAACAATCAGGAAAAGAATGGTATAGGCCAGCAGCAACAACACAAAAAAGTGTACAGACTTTTTAAGAGTGAAATAGCCTGCCAGGGCAAAAATTGCTGTGGCCACCGGCAATATGGTTGTGGTAAAGGATGAAGCGCCTATGGTTAATGTAGTTACCGGGTAAAAGACAGAAAAAACCGTCAGTACAAGAATGATAAAACCGTAAACGATCCAGGCCATCTTTGGGGTATAATAGGAAACATTCTCCGGATCGGAGGATTCGCGTTTTCTCCAGTAGCTGTCTTCCTCATACATGATGGAAGACCTGGGGTTTTTCCTTACTTTGGCTACATACCTGAGGACAAAGGCAATACCCACCACATTGATTACCAGCCAGGCAAACAGCCGGTATTCAATCCCTGAAAAAAGCGGCAAATCAGCCAGACCCTGGGCAATGCCAATGGTGAAAGGGTTCAGGATGGCTCCGGCAAAGCCCAGGTGGGCGGCAATATATACCATGCACACACCGGTGATGGAGTCGTACCCCATGGAAATAGCCAAAGGTATCAGGATTATCACAAAGGCAATGGTTTCTTCACTCATGCCAAAAATTGCTCCAAAGGCACTGAAGAGCAACATGATCATCACAATGATGATGTTGTCCACCCCGATTTTTTTCAGGAAACGGTTTTTTTCAAGCTTTCGGGCATATTTAAGAAAGGAAAGTATCCCAACATCTATTGCCTTGGTTTGGTTCATGATCCAGAAAGCCCCGCCAATCATCAGAATAAAAACGATGATGTTGGACTGGCGGACAAATCCATTGAAAAGTGCCGATAACACCTGCCAGGTTTGAACCTGGCTGTCAACGGTGGTTTGGTAGGGTTCGGGAAGATCTTCCTCAAAATAGAACACCATGCTGGAATGCTCCTTACCGTCAACCACTATTGTTTCTTCGATGTATTGCCCCGGAGGGATGAACCAGGTTAAAATAGCGGCAATGACAATAATCCCGAAAACAATAACATAGGTGTGCGGAACTTTTTTTAACATGCAGTAAAAGCTTTATTGGGTGTTATTTTATGGAAAACGTTTCTCCGGGCAGATAAATATCCAGGCGCAAATTTTTAGCCCCCAGTTTATGTTCTTGGGTGAGGGCTGACCGATCGGGATTGCGATAAACCAGCACCTGGGATATCCCGACCACTTCGGCGGAATCACCTCTGACCAGGATTGCGGTAGACTCATCAATGCCGATACCCGGAAGGTGGGGATACTCGATCACCGCACTGATTAACCTGTTATGACGGCTCCGCCATACAAAGTGCTGGTCAATGATGGCTGTTGTCAGCAGGCCCAGGCCATCGGCAATTTCAATATTTTCCGACTCAATGGTGCGGAATGTGGAGCGGTACTCTTCATAGCGCAGTTCATCACCCGTGATCATTTTTTCACTCATTACGGCAGCCCCGGCGCTGGTGCCGGCAATCATGGCACCTTGCTGATAGGCATGATGGATGGCATCAAAAATGGGGGTGTCTCTTACAATGTCCATAAAACGGTTCTGGTCGCCTCCGCTGATGTAGATCAACTTTGCCTTTCTCATAACGTTAATCCATTCTTCTTTTGGCTCCTGCTCCGGTTCAAAGTTGTATCCCTTGATGCGCTCCAGTTCTATGCCCAGTTCCAGGAAAGATTCGGACGACCAGATAATGGCCGAATCCGGTACCGAGCTCGACATGGGCAGTATCACCACATCTCCGCCCTCATAAATCCCGGCTTCCGCTGAAAGCCGGTCCATCAACTCCAGGGAGCGGTGACCTCCCCCTATAATAAACAAAGACCCCTGGGGCGGGTCTTGTTGATGATTTTCTGGTTGGTTAACCTGCTGGCAGGACAGAAAAAGCAGGGGTGCGAAAAAAAAGATTAATATTTTCTGGATCATCATTTGACTTTTCTAAAAAAAAGCAGGAACCAGGCCGGCCCTGGTTCCTGCGGTTCGGTTTTTTAATTATTCTGCAAATACTTCAATATCGGTAATAAAGAGCTGAAACATATCAGTAACATCATAATGCCTGATGGCGATATAGATCTGCTCGCCTTTGTATTCAGAGATGTCGAGCACCCTTTCGAAAGCGGTCCAGTTTGGGGTATCCTCGGTAAATCTTTCATCAAAGATCTTTTCAAAATCCTCCACCTCCAGTTCTCCGCTGGAGATAAAGATGCCGTAGTTTTCCTGTCTGAACTCTTCACCCGATGCAGTCACACCGACATGATAGCGGAGTTTCAGGGATTCTCCCTCGCCAACGGCACTGGCATCCAGTAATGGGGTGATCAGCCAGTTATCCGGGGTCAGGGCCCCGTCTTGCGAATCCCAGGAGGCACTTCTTACGATTGGGCCGTATTCTTCCTCATCGGGTTGGTAGAACCAGGTATGTCCGTCACCGTCAAGATCCCATACCGTAAACTGTTCCGGGATATCTTCTTCTGAAGAAAAATCCTCCAGAAAAGGAACGGGTACTGCGCCTATAACCAGGGTAAGGGTTGTGGAATGCTCCAGCTTGTTGTAATGCAGGTCTTTTTCGCTGTCAACGGTCAGGGTTACCCGGTATTGCCCGTATTCTTCATAAATCACATATGGGTTTTCTTCGGTGGATTCTTCTCCATTGCCAAAATCCCAGTGATAGCCTGTGGCATTAAGAGATTCGTTGTAAAACTGCACCCCGAAGGTGATTACCCCGGTTTGTTCATTGGTAAGGGTGTCAATTTCGTAGGTAAAGTAAGCCTGTGTGCTGGCATCAGGCACGGGGAAGTCATTGTCATCGCAGGAAACCACTGCGACGGTCATTGCCAGAAAAACGGACAACAATCCAAAATTGGCTTTTATTTTTTTCATCATTTTCATTTTTTTCGAAGTTTACAGATTAATAACCTTCATTCTGGTACATTCCTTCATGGTCATTTGCAAGGATTTCGGATAAAGGAATGGGGAACAGAAGCTGGTTTTCACTGGTTACATTCTCCAGAACCTCTATTGCCCGGCTGGTGCGGACAAGGTCAAACCAGCGATGTCCTTCAAAGGCAAATTCTTTTTGTCGTTGAACTTCCACTTCCTGGAGCAAAGCCGGGTAATTGGAGGTAGTAACCGGCAAAAGTCCGGCCCTTTCACGGATGGCATTGATGTCTTCACGGATCTGGTCCAGGTCGGCATCTTCTTTCAGTATCATGGCTTCTGCCCTGATCAGGTGCATTTCGGCCAGGCGGAAGATATAAACGTTATCGGTTCCGGTTTGTATGTCGGTATATTTATTGCCAAAAGGGTCATCTCCTTCAAAACCGATAGAAACGTCCTTTCTGAGGTCGTCTTCAGAAAAGGAGTCAATGAATTCCTGTGGAGGCGCTACCTCATAACGTCCCGACAAAGCTGTGGGAAAGAAATAGAAGCTAAGGCGATTGTCTTCCTGTTCGTTAAATGCAAGCTCAAAAACAGATTCATTGCTACCCCCATCGGAAAAAAGATTGGCAAAATCAGGATCCAGCCCCAGGCCGTAATCATTTATTACGGCAGAAGCATGGGAGATGGCCTCGTCAAGCCTGGAAGAATTTCCTCCAATAAAATAATCATGCAGGGAAACCCTTGCCTTCAGGGCCTGAGCTGCGGCTTTGGAGGCCCTTCCCTGGATAATTTGTTCTGTCATGTGTTCCATTGCATAGTCAAGATCGTCATAAACCTGGTCCAGCACTGTTTCTAAACTTTCCCGCGGAATGTTCAGGTCTGCATCTGCTGCTGTTGCCGGCATTGTTCTTATCGGGATAGGGCCAAACAACCTCATCAGGTTGTAGTGATGCAGGGCCCTTAAAAATCTTAATTCGGCCATCGCCCGGTTTTTACTGG
>SKVW01000239.1 GCA_007129255.1 Bacteroidales bacterium | reverse complement strand
GGCGTCAACTGATAGGTTCTGTTGCTCAGGTTTACTTCTATGAGATAGGATCCTGAAGTTTCGGGTGCAGGGATGTCCAATGGGTCATCAACGTCTTCGGTAGGCCTATAGATCAGGTTGCCTTCCTCCCAGGTTCCCTCTTCATCTGTTCCGTATTGAGGTGCCCATTGGCCAAGCACTTCAATAAACTTGAAATACATGTCTTCACCTGCCGTTAAATCGGTTACAATACTGAACATACCGGGCGCTTCCCTGGTCATTTCCAGGGCTGCTTCATTATCCCATCCTGCTTCTGTGGCACTACCCAAAAGGTAAAGCACTTCGGTGGCTTTGGTAATATGGTAGGTAAGCGCGGCGGTATCGGCTACCACGCGATAGTCTCCGGGTTCAAGTTCAGCGATATTAATCGGGTCAGGATCCGGATCATCTTCTGTCGGCCTGTAAGCTAGCTGACCTTCAGTGGCGGTACCTCCTGGTTCTGCACCCCATTGCGGAGCCCACTCACCGAGAATGGAGATGAATTTCACCATATCTCCGTCATCACCCAGTCTTTCCACCAGGGCAAAGCTCCCCTCTTCAATGTGATACATTTCAATGGCAGCTGTATTATCCCATCCTGCAGGTGTTCCGTCACCGAGCATATAAATGGGCTTGACTTCCTCTGGCATGGCTTCAAAGGTGGTGATATTAACCCCTACAGAAGCTGAATGCAACCAGGCGTGATCGGAAGCACGGGTTAAAAAGGCAATGACCCTGAAAGACACTGCTTCCTCCTCAAAAGGTTCGAGGCCAACGCGGGCCAGGATGGTGTTCAGCCGGCCTACGGTAATTTCATGAGAGGTTTCGCGGGTTTCGGCAATGTCACGGATCGAGTCGGCCACCTGCCAGTTGCGGGCAGATTTGTCTGCCTGAATAAGATAACGTACCTGGGGAAGCCCTTCTGCTTTGTAATCGGCTTCGGTCCATTCAAAGGAAAACAATACTTCATCTTCTTCCTCCTCGGTCAAAACGTATGACTCTCCGTCCTCAGGGTTGGTAAGCACCGGAGCCACGGCATCGCCAAGGTTCAATACCGCTTCTTCTTCCTTCTCACAGGAATGCATCAGGCTGATCCCAAATATGAGTGCGAGAATTATTGCTGTTTTTTTCATTTTTCATTTATTTTTTGAGAACCTTTTTGCTAAGGGGAGAACTTTTTCTCCTTTGCAGGTTCATGACATTTTACATTTGGTTAATAACCCGGGTTTTGCTGAAGGTTTGGGTTGGCGGTAATGTCTGCATCCGGAATAGGAAACAGGTTGTTGCGCAGATCGCTGGGAAGTCCGTCCTGGGATTCCCCTTTCCAGGACCAGAGGTAATCGCCCCCGGCAAACATTCCAAAACGGACCAGATCGGTTCTGCGGTGGCCTTCCCAGTATAATTCCCGTCCGCGCTCGTCAAGGATGAAATTAAGGTCGAGGTCACCACTGGAGATATTGCCGGAGTCATCTCCGTAAGCCCTTTCGCGGAGTTGGTTTACCAGGGTTAATGCGGTTTCCTCATCGCCACCGGCGCCTCCCCTGAGCACGGCTTCTGCATACATCAGGTAAACATCTGCCAGGCGGAATACCGGAAAGTCGGTATCGGGAAACTCCAGGTTGGAGCCCGGATTGCCGTCACGGTCAAGATTGGTGAACTTCCTTACAGCGTAACCATTCTGAAAATCGGAAAGATTGGGGATCTCCAGGGTTTGGCCTTCAGTAAAAAACATGGCCCTTGGGTCGTCTTCATCGAACAAAGCAACAAACTGAGGAGTGGTGCGCAATCCGCCCCATCCGTCATCTACACCGGATGCGGCTGTGGACATGTCTCCCCCTATAGAAGCTTTGATGATAAAGGTGGTGCCTCCAAAAGTCTGGGTTTCAATGCCATGATAGGGAACCCGCATGATGATCTCGTTATCCGCAAGGTAATTGTCTGCCATGAACAGATGCTGGTATTCCGATTCCAGGGAGTAGCCGGCATTGATTATCTCATTCAGGTAGGTGAGGGCCTCGGTGTACATGGCCTGGTCGGTATATACTTCTGCATTCAGGTAAAGCTTGGCAAGCAGCATCCAGGCAGCAGACCGGTCCACACGGCCGTATTCACTGGCTCTCGGGGCTTTCAGCAAGGGGATGATCTCCAGAAGCTCAGACTCCAGGTATTCAAAAAGTTCCGGACGGGTTGTCTGTTCCGGCAAAAAGGCTCCAACAGGATCTTCTTCGGTAACAAAAGGCACATTACCAAAAATATCCATGGCATGCCAGTAACTGAAAGCCCTGAGGAAACGGGCCTCGGCACGGTATACCTCAATGTCTTCCCTTAGGTCACCCGTTACGCCCCTTTCATCCAGTCTGGCATCCGTAGTCTCGCGGATGTATTCGTTTGCCAGGCTTATCTGGTAAAAGATCCGGAAATACATGGCCGTAATAAATACATCGCTGGCGCCCCAGCTCTGGTAAACAAAGTCCTTGATGGTCTGGTCGTCCCATCCGATCACGGCTTCATCCGTAGTGAGCACCTGGTGATAATAAATTGCCCGGAGGTATTGTCCGAAGCCTTCGTCAATACCACTGATGTCAGGAAGTCCGGCCGGCCCTTCCTGGCCCGACACCGCCAGCCCGGCATATAACTTGGCCAGGATCTCGCGGTAGGCATTGGGGTCGTCAAAAATGTCTGCAGCGGTAACTTCAGTGTCATCCAAAGGCACTGTGTCCAGATCCTTCATACAGGATGAAAAGGCAATCACGACCGCCGTAATTACGAGGATTATATACTTTATGCTTTTCATAATTCTTTGCTTTTAAAATGATTAAAACGTGAGGTTGACGTTGAGTACAAAGATCCGTGGACGGGGATAGATGTTGTTGTCTATTCCGTTTTGGATTTCCGGATCCAGCCCGTCATATCCTGTGATCATAAAGGCATTTTGCACAATGCCGGACACATTCAGATTGGTGCCGGTACCTGCCACATCAAAGAAGTTATATCCCAGGGTGATGTGATCCATCTTGAAGAAAGCACCATTCTGGATATAATAATCGGAGAAGTACCTGGCCTGGTTAAAATTGATATCCAGTGCGTCACTGGTAATATTGCTCAGGTAGGGGCCCTCGGGACGGTGCAGCCTGCTAAGCTCTCCGTTCATGGAGCTTACGTTGTTGTAAACATAGTTGTCAAAGTGGGCTCTCCCGGCAAATGAAAAGTTCCAGTTGCCATAATTGAGGTCGGAGGTGATGCCAAGGTAATATTTTGGCATGGGACTCTTGTAGCGATAAAGGTCTGCTGAAGTGATCTCCCCGTCTCCATCGCGGTCAATGTAAAGCCCTTCAATTGGATTGCCGTCTTCATCATACACTTGCTGATAAACGTAGAATGAATGGGGGGTATGACCCACACTATGGATTTGGATGTTGTTGCCAACTCCTCCGGCAATGCCACCCACCTGAACGCCAATATAAGTGGGGTCATCCACTGCGGTAAGTTTGGTGATCTCAGTCTCATTCCAGGTAGCATTCAGCCCGATCTCCCAGTTGAAATCACTACGAACAATGGGGCGGGTAAAAATGCTGAACTCGACCCCCCTGTTCTCCATGTTGCCGATGTTGGTAAGGATGAAGTTGGTGAGGTTTGTACCGGCAGGTACGGGAATAAAGTTGATCAGGTCTTTGGTTTCACGGAAGTACAGATCAAGGGTTCCATAATACCGGTCTTCAAACAAGCCGTAGTCTATCCCGGCATTGTAAGTTACGGTTTCTTCCCACTTGATGTTAATGTCGTAACCTTCAGGTCTCCAGGTGTTCAGAAAGTTCCCGATTCCGAAAGGATATCTTGCGCCTTCGCGGCTACGGGTATAACGCGCCAGATAAGGATAGTTGCCAGCAACATTTTGCTGGCCGGTAACACCGTACCCAAGCCGCACCTTAAATTCGTTAAAGAAGTCCAGGTTGTCCATGAAATTTTCCTGGTCCATGCGCCATGCAAAGGCAAATGAGGGGAAAATGCCCGAACGGGTATCGGGTGAGAACCTGGAAGTATGGTCATTACGCAGGGTCGCCGTAAAAATGTAACGGTTCATAAGGTAATAATTGGCCCGTCCGAAGAAAGAGATCAGGTAGTGTTCCGACTCATATTGGAGGTCTTCGAATACCCTGAAATCGGTCCCTGCAATATTGCCTTCAATGTTGGTCACATAGGACATGCCTTTGTTCCAGAAATGCTGCCAGGAATATCCGGTCATGATATCGAACCGGCTGTTAAGCGATGGAAGGTCGGTTTCGTAATTCACGTAAAAATCAATGAGGTTGTTTCTTCTTTCCTGGTCATAAATTCCGTCAGATCCTCCTGAAACATATGTCCATGCAGCGTAATCGGGGGTGAAATTGGTGCCTTCGGACTTGGAGTAGTCATAAGCCACATTCAGATTGGCTTTGAGGTCGGGAAACCAGTGCAGCCGGTAATCAAACTGGGCATTTCCAATGATCCTGTTGACCGTAGATTGGTTGTTGGTAAGGTTTAGCAGGGCAACGGGATTGTCGGTGGCTACAGCCTTTGGAATACCGTCTTCCTCCCAGGCAAAATACCCGCCAAACTTACCGTCTTCAACCCTTACCGGCTTGGTAGGGTCGAACATTACGGCTGCCCCGATGGCTCCTTCATTGGCAAACTGGTTTTCGATATTTACCCCCCTGAGGTTAAAGTTCACCGTCAGGTGATCGTCCAGCAGGGAAGGATTCAGGTTGATGGCCATGGAAGCACGGTCCAGCTGGTCTCTTTGCAGCACCCCTTCTTCGGCCTTATAACCGATGGATACGCGGTAAGGAATATTCCGGAATGCTCCCGAAGCACTTAGGTTGTGGTCATGGGCAATGGCATCCTGGAATATCTGATCCTGCCATACCGTATTATGATCGCCTAACATTTCAATGATCCCGGGGCGATCGGCATAGCGTTCATTGATCAGGTCACGGAATTGTTGTGCGCCCAATACGTCTGCCGTCCGAATATTGCGCGATAGTGAATAGGTGCCCGAATAGCTTAGTTGCAAAGGCATATCTCTTTCCCCTTGCTTGGTGGTGATGATGATTACCCCGTTGGAGGCCCTTGAACCGTAAATGGCTGTGGCCGAAGCATCCTTGAGTACCGTAAAGGACTCAATATCACTTGGGTTGATGGTAGAAAGCGGGTTCCTCAGTCCGGGAACGCCTTCACTTTCAATGGGTACCCCGTCGATAACGATCAGCGGGTCATTGTCGGCCGAAAGGGAGGAACCGCCCCTGATGCGGATGGTTTCTCCGCTGCCGGGTGCTCCGCCCGCACCGGTAATTTGTACACCGGGCATTTTGCCCTGGAGTAACTGACCGGGTGTGGTGATGTTGCCCCGGTTGAAATCCCGTTCACCTGTCACGGATACAGAACCGGTGGCATCCTCCCTTCTCTGGATACCGTAGCCGATCACGATAAACTCTTCAAGAAGTCCAACTTCCATTTCCAGGGGAAAGTCAAGGGTCACAGTTTCTCCTGCACCTACTGCTATGGTGCGGCCCATTGAATCATAACCCATGAAACTGGCAACCAGGGTTATTTCCCCGGCAGGAACCTCAAGGGTATATCGGCCATCAATGTCGGTAACCGTGCCCGTGGTGGTTCCCTCAATAATTACATTGGCACCTGGCAGGGTCTCTCCTGTTTCTGAATCAGAAACTACCCCCATGATGGTGCCTCTCTGTCCGATTGCCGTTGTGCTGATCAGCAATATCAGCACCAAGGGCATAAAACTTCTCACTATTTTTTTTATCATGCTTCAAAAGATTAAGTTTTGCACATATTGAATTTCACTAACAAAAATAAGAAAAAAACCAATATTTAACAGTATTTTAACCTTGACAGTCAGTTTTTTCAGCTTATTATACTGCAAACGTTTGCGCAAACGTTTGCGATAATTTTTCCGAAAATGACCTTTTTAAAAAAGCATAAATCATTTTTATCCCGCCTGGTTTGACAAAAAAGAAAAACCTTTCCACCCCTTAATTTTTACTACTTTTATATCATAATCAATTGTTGTTTGTGTTAATGAAACCACACCCTACTTCCATCAGTGATATTGCCAGGGCATTGGGTGTATCTCCTTCCACTGTTTCCAGGGCACTGAAAGATCATCCCGATATCAGTGAAGCCACCCGTGGGCGTATAAAGGCTTTTGCCAAAGAAATGAATTACCGGCCCAATGCCCTAGCCCTGGGTTTGCGGAGTCAAAGATCATACACTTTGGGGGTCATCGTGCCGGAAATTGTGCATCATTTTTTTTCAACCCTGATCAGCGGAATTGAAGACCTGGCCTACAGCAAGGGATACCGTGTGATGATCTGTCAAAGCACAGAAGATTATCAACGGGAGGTACTTAACATTCAGGCACTTTTGGATCATCGTGTAGACGGCCTTTTGGTTGCCTTCAGTAAGCAAACCTTGGATTTTTCCCATTTCAAAACGGTACTCGAAAACCAAATTCCAATGGTTTTCCTTGATCGCTTTTGCAAGGAAATTGAAACCGACCGGGTGGTGACCGATGATTTTCAGGGAGCGAAGGTAGCTACCAACCATTTGATAAAACGGGGTTGCCGGAAGATTTTGCATTTGGCTGCTCCCCAGAATCTCCATATTGGAAGGGAGCGTTTTGAGGGCTATCATCAGGCATTGATCGAAAATGAACTGCCCCTTGATGACCGCCTGGTGCTGCATTGCGACACCTCTGCAAAACTCAGGGCCTTGCAGGACCACCTCCTGGTCCTGGCAAAGGATATCGACGGGGTTTTTGCTGTAAATGACTTCACGGCCATTTCCATGATGCAGCTTCTGCAGGAAAAAGGATTTGAAATACCCTCCCGCATTGCTGTGGCCGGCTTTGGAGATGACCCCATTGCAACCATTGTCAGGCCGCAGCTTACCACCGTTCAGCAAAAAGGCTATGAAATGGGAAAAGAATCGGCCCGTATGCTCATTCAAAGGCTTGAAAAACCCGAAACCCAAACCACACCCAGTACCAGGGTTTTTCCGGCAAGCCTCAAGATCCGCGAATCGGCATAAATTAGGTTAACCCGGACTTTTGGGTTGCCCTGACCGGATCAAACTTTTTGTTCCTCTATTGGTTTTTCTCTTAAAACGCATTGTATCATCAACAAAAAGAATTGGCTATGTCAAAAAAAGTATTGGTTTTACTCGAAGAGATGGTGGAAGACTCTGAATTTCTTTATCCTTATTTCCGCCTGAAGGAAGAAGGCTTTGAAGTGCTGTCGTCGGCTCCTGAAAAGAAAAGATATAAAGGAAAGGGAGGCATGCAGTTTAAGCCCGACAAGACTTTCAACGAAATCAGAGACCAGGTATTTGATGCGGTGGTCATCCCCGGAGGATATGCCCCTGACCGCTGGAGAAGGGAAGAGGGCATTGTCGGCTTTGTGAAAGATCATTTTAATAAAGGCAAACTGATTGCCTCCATTTGTCATGGTCCCTGGCTGCTGATTTCGGCAGGTATCGTAAAGGGCAAAAAGGTTACCGCATTTCATGCCATAAAGGACGACCTGATCAATGCCGGGGCCGACTATCAAGGAAATGACATGGAAGAGGATGGCAACCTGCTTACCAGCACCAACCCCAAAACCATGCTGCCCATGATCAAACGCCTGGTGGAGCGGTTAAAGGAGTAATGGAACGCCGGGTTAAAATGGCGTTTTTCTCCTAAACAGGATAGGATTACTTAAAAAATGAATCCGGCTAAAAGTTAATTTTTTTAGTTGGATTCATTTTTTTTCATCTTTGCGATAAAATTTTTTTTCCATTAAATCCTGGATTGTATGAAGTTCATTGGTACCTTTTCGGTTTTGTTTTTCCTTTTGTTTCCTTCTTATCAGGCTTTTTCCCATTCAGAGACTGAACCTGCTAACACAGATAATGACAGCACAGCCCTGAATATAACCCTGAATCCATTGGTGGATATTGGCTATAGGCGAATCCCCGCTGAAGATTTAAGCAGTGCGGCAACGGTTGTTACTTCGGACCAATTCAATCCCGGAAGAGTTTCCAGTGCAGAAGAACTCCTTCTTGGTAAGGTGCCCGGCCTGCACATTATACCCGGGGACGGCAGTCCCGCCTCATCTTCTGATATGATTATCAGGGGTTTTCGTTCTTTAACCGAGGGCAACGCTCCCCTTATTGTAGTAGACGGACTGCCTTTGTTTGAAAATACAGGCCTCTACGGCTTCAGCAATCCTTTCTGGTTTTTAAATCCTGCCGATATTGAATCCATTTCGGTTTTAAAGGATGCTTCTGCAACGGCAATTTATGGAGCCAGGGGTGGCAACGGGGTGATCAATATCCGCACCCGCCGGCCCAACAACAAGTCTGCCTTTTCCCTGGGCTACTCCAGTAAACTTTCCTTTGGCGCTATGCCTCCAATGGCAGACATGCTGGACGCCAATGCTTTTCGTAATGTTATTCAGGAGCAGTTTGAGGGCCAGGATATAGTTACCGGGCTTTTGGGTGAAGCAGATACCCATTGGCAGGAAGAGATCTACCGCAATACTTTCTCCCATGATCATAACCTTGCAGGGATCGGTTCTGCTGCAGGGTTTCCATTTCGTGCCACCTTCAATTTTTCCGACCAAAACGGGGTCATTGATAAGGATAACCTGAATCGCCTCGGAGGCGGTTTGGCCCTTTCCCCACGGTTAATGAACGATCATCTGCGCATAGATATGAATGTAAGAGCAGCGCAGGCCAGCCATCAGCGCCACCCTGAAAACCTTATTTTCCATGCCCTGGGTTTTGATCCCACCAAACCGGTTATGAATCCTGAAAGTGAATTTGGAGGGTACTTTACCTGGGAGATGAACGACATGCCAATGTCCAATGCCGGCAATAACCCTGTGGCGATGCTTAACCAGCAGGAAAACCAGATTGATGTGAATCATTTTGTTGCACAGGCAAAAGTGGATTACTCCCTTCATTTCCTGCCGGAGCTGAGCCTGGTAATGAACCTTGCATTTGACCGGCACCGTGTTGAAGATGCGCTATGGGTTTCAGACCTTGCCGCCTGGGCATATTTTTCCGGCGGGCAGGAACAATTCATTGTTCATGATTTGGATAATGACCTGTTGGAATTCTGGCTTGATTATTCTGCCAGTATTGAGCGCCTGGACAGTCGTCTGAGTCTTATCGGCGGTTATTCCCGGCAGGATTTCTCTTATGAAAGGTCCACATTTTTAAGTAACCTTGAGGACAATGCCTTTGGGGTTGATTACATGGTTTTCTTTGACCATACTGAGCAAAGGGAGTATGATCGTTCGGCCTTCTTTGGCAGGATGCAATATGCTTTAAGGGATCGTTACCTGATGAACCTTTCACTTCGCAGCGAGCAAAATTCGGGTATTTTAGATGATAATAATAATGCCTTTTCTGTTTCTTTTGCCTGGAAAGCCCATC
>SKVW01000109.1 GCA_007129255.1 Bacteroidales bacterium | reverse complement strand
AGGGTTGAAAAGGAGGAGAAGGTAAAAGACGTTGGAGAGGTAAAATCGGAGCTGGAGCGTGTGAAACGCCCTGAGCCCAATTCCCGCTTTCTTTTCTGGAGGCCCCGGCTTTGGATTTATAATGTTGCCGGGGAACCTACCGGCAGAGGTCTCAGGCACTGGATGAGAAACCGTATCGGGCGTCCGCCCGTGCTTTTTGAGGAAACCTCTGTGGAGCGCAACAAGCGCCTGATGGAAAACCGCCTTTACAATATGGGCTTTTTCGACCGGAGGGTAGAATATGAGATCCGGGAAAAGCCAAAAAAAGCCTCTGTGAAGTATACTGTATACATCAGAACGCCTTACGAATTTGGAGAGGTACACCCTGTTGAGGAAGAAGACCTGCTGGGAGAACATATCAACCTTGCCCTGGAAGAAACCACCATTGTGCCGGGAGAGCCCTACCGCCTTCAAACCCTTAGAAGAGAGCGGGAGCGCATCGACCGGGAACTGAAAAGGCAGGGGTTCTTTTATTTCAATCCCGACTTTATTCTTTTTCGGGCCGATTCTACCGTGGGCAACCGCCGGGTGGACATCCATACCACCATCAAAGCCGATATTCCGGCGGCTGCCAGAAGACAATATACCATTGGTAATGTTTATGTTTTTGCCGACTACCTGATGGATCCCGCCCAAAATGCAAGGCGCACCGATACCCTGAAGATCAGGGAAGGCCTTTACCTTTTTGACCGGGAGCGGCAATTTGACCCCGGACCCCTGGGAAAAGCCATTTTCTTAGAAAGGGGTGAACTTTACGATTCCGGGAACCATGATCTGACATTGAACCACCTTTTGGGCCTGGGAGTATTCCGGTTTGTAAACCTGAGGTTTGTGGAAAGAACTGTTGACGGGCAACCTACCCTTGACGTGCGGGTGATGCTCACTCCCCGGGAAAAAAAATCCCTGAGTGCCGAGCTCAGGGGGGTGACCAAATCCAATAATTTTGCCGGCCCGGGCATAACCGGCTCCTTTTCCAATGTGAACTTCCTTGGTGGGGCCGAGCATTTTCGACTCAGCATGAATGCTGCATATGAAACCCTCATCAGCCGGCAGCAAGATCCGGCTTCTTCCTGGGAGCTAGGTCTGGAATCTGAGCTGACTTTTCCCCGTTTTATTTTACCATTCCGGGTTGAGCTCCCGGCACCCAGGTTTGTACCCCGCACCAAAGTTTCACTTTCACTTAATTACCTTAGCCGTACCGATGCTTTTAATCTTACTTCGGTAAGAACGGAGTTTGGTTATGACTGGAATAGCAACATTTCCACCCGCCATCGCCTGCGTCCGGCCGTTTTCAACCTGTTTTTCCTGGGTGCGGTAGATGAAGATATTGAAGAGATCCTGTTGGAAGGGCCATTGCTCAGAAGGGGCTTGTTTGAACAGTTTTTGATAGGTTCTGAATATTCCTTCTTTTACAACTCTCAACTGAGGTCCGGGAGGCCCCGGGACTGGTATTTCAATTTTAACCTGGATGTGTCTGGTAACCTGCTGTATCTGATGCTTAACAATGTTTTCAATGTTTCTCCCTCTGAGGAAGGAGACTACCGCATATTTGGGCAGAGTTTTTCTCAGTTTTCCCGCGCAGATTTTGATCTGAGGAACTATCAGCCCCTTGGAAGCGGGCAGCGGTTGGTTACCCGCCTCAGGGTCGGGGCCGGGGTGCCATATGGCAATTCTGATTATCTGCCCTACGTTAAGCAGTTTCATATCGGGGGATCCAACAGCGTGCGGGCTTTTCATCCCCGTTCACTGGGTCCCGGCGTATATGCCCCCCATGATACCCTGCAGGGAAGGTTTAACATTTACCAGACCGGAGACATCATCCTGGAAGCCAATGTGGAATACCGCTTTGACATTACCAACGTTATAAAAGGGGCTTTATTTGTGGATGCAGGAAATATATGGCGCCTGCGGGAAGACGAAAATACCCCGGGAGGAGAGTTTTTCTTTGACCGGTTCTATGAGCAGATTGCCATTGGGGCCGGCACCGGCCTGCGGTTTGATGTGAATTTCTTCCTGCTGCGTTTTGACTTTGCTTTTCCTTTAGCCATACCCTACAGCGATACACAGCGGTTTTTTGAACCCGTGCAGCCCCACCGCTGGAGCTGGTTGAAAGACAACATCATTTTCAACCTGGCCATCGGGTATCCTTTCTGATCAGGTTTTTTTTCTGGAGGACGTTTTTTATTCTTAAGGCTTTCTATTGGGTAAGCCTTTTTCCGCATGGCTATATAGTCTATCTTGTTAGTTCCAAATACAATGGAATCTAATTTGATAAAATTTCTTTTATTTTTTTTATAACTAACTGGTATTCTGGCCCTTTAATTTTATTTAATTCTTTTTTTATTTTAACTTTATCTTCTAAATTATCAATATATTTCAATTTATTTATACATAAGACTATTTCACTTTTCGAACGTTCTGCCAATTCTTTTACAAATAAAGCTGGATTATTAATTGCAGCTTTAATTATTGAAAAGCCAAACAGTTCTGTAGAAAATTCAGCATTATTTCTGTACAAATAGCAAAGATCAATCAGTAGTTTCATCGCCTTTGGGCTTTCTTTGGAGTTTTTAACCAGACTATCCTCAACAAAACTCCAGAATAAAATAGCTTCATTGCTTCTAGGAAAGTAACATTTGTCAAAGTTTTTATTATTTTCTTCTAGTGTAGAAACAAAAATATCTTCATAAACACGCATGCTTTCACCTGCTACATATTCAGTTATCTTCAGTTTTAATTTATCTGCATTTTTGCAATCCAGATTTTCAGCGTTTGAATAAGGTCGAGAAGAATTCTCCTTTTCTGATTTTTTCCAAAAAATTTTAAAAATATTATGATTCTTAATAATCTTATTTTGGTTTACATTTTTGTAACTTAAAAATAAATTTACAGATAACATTTTACTAAAACCGGAACACTTTAAATGTGTGGTTGTTACAAGAAAAACTACAAATATGAAACTAATTTTTTTCATTACTCTTTTGATAGTTAATCGGTACTTCATCAAATTTCATTTCATCGCCATAAAGTTATATTTTTTACCTAAAATTAGATCTTTAACTTGAGGACCCATTTCAGTTAAGCACAAAAGATATAAAAAGGAGCAATGCCAAATTTTCCCGAATAGATATTTTGCTACATTTTCGTTATTTTTGTATTAAACAATCCTACACAGGGTAAATGTTAACACAGATGAAAAAATTGACATTAAATATCAGGGATAATAAATACCACACTTTTCTGGAGTTTGTCAAAACATTGGACTATGTTGAAGTAGCAGAAGCCGATAATAAATCATTGAGTGAACTGGAAAACAGCCTCAAACAGGTTAAAAAGATGCAGGATGGTAAAATAGAAAAGCAAAACGTACAAGATTTTATTGATGAGCTATAAAGTTTATCCCACCCCGGAGTTTAAGAAGTTATTCAAAAAGCTGCTCAACAAATACCCCTCTCTAAAATCTGATTTGCAACTGCTGGTTGAAAAACTTTCAGAAAACCCCGAAACCGGAATTCATTTGGGTTATGGTATTTATAAAATACGCTTGGCTATTGGCTCAAAAGGAAAAGGCAAGTATGGGGGTGCAAGGGTAATATACTTTATTGTTTTTAAAGATAAGGAAGTTTACCTTGTTTATATTTACGATAAAGGTCAATTGGAAAACATTGGCAAAGAGCAAATTTTTAAAAGGCTGCGCCAGGCAGGGTTGATTGATTAAGACTTCTCATTACCTGTTCTACCTCTCCACTATTATTTTTCTTGACAATCTTTAAGATTTTTGATTGCCTGTTTTTGGGCACAATAGCTGATGAGCCATACCAGGCTATTTAAGTAATCATACAAGATACTCCGAAAATCAACAATTAATATTGTAAACTTCCGTTTTTTACTTTACCCCTGCCCGAAGTAACCCACGAATGCGCGAAACAGAAGAAATTGTTTATCGTTTGATGTTTAAATGTTTAACTGCCTGAGGATGAATAGCAAACAAAAAACGATTCAACAACCTTTTCCACTCACTACCTTCTTTCCTCTATAATCTTTACAAGGCCGGATCGAAGAAATTTACATATTACAGGCATGAAGGATAAAAACCCCGAAGAGGGTATAATCAAAAGCCCCGGGTGAAGCCCGGGGATAATAGTAAAGGCCCTCTGCGGCGCTGCAGGCATTTCCATTGTGTAAGAGATAAAACTAATGGCAGCGCAACGGGAATATTTATTTTTGAAACAAACATCTAAACGATTTAACAATTAAACAACTAAACAATCTTTTTAATTTCTATGTCTTTTTTAAACACTCTTACTTTTCTCTGATAAGGCATCATTCCCGCCAAAAACCTTTTATTTAATTGTTTTCCTTTGTAATAAAGCCATTACAATGAAAAACCTGCTTGAAAGAATCACCAGCAATCCCGATGTTTGTAAAGGAAAACCCGTAATCAGGGGCATGCGCATTTCTGTGGCTACGGTATTGGAATACCTGGCGGCTGGAGAAACCTACGAGAATATCCTCAAAGCACATCCTTCCCTTGAGGAAGAAGATATTCGGGCATGCCTGGCATTTGCAAAAAAAATTGCAGATAAAAGTATTTTGAAGCATGACATCCTAAACTCCTGATTACCTTTTCTTGGTTGATGTTAATCTGCCCAAGCATTTTAGCTACTTCAGTGCCACCAATTTTACCATGTGGCAGACATCACTCCGCGTATGACTGACCGGGAAATATGGGAATACGCATTAAAAAACAATCTGGTCATTTTAACCAAAGATGCAGACTTTTATTACCGTTTCCTTTATGATTAGTTTTATCCCAGAGTGATTTATTTTCAGCCTGGAAACATGACCATCAGGGACCTCCATATTTATTTTAAAAGGTTCTGGCCTAAAATTACCAATAGCCTGAAGCAGGGCTCCCTTATTATTGCCACAAAAAACCATATACGAACTCTTTTCTGAATGTCCCTTCTCTAATATTGATTTCTATATTTGATTTTCACTATACCCGGGAATAAAGCCTGTTTCGTTTTTTCAAAAAAAAAAGGCCATCCTGCAACGGACAGCCTTTTGTATAGTCAGGAAATCTGATTTTTCCTTGTTTTAGTCGATCTCGATTTCGATCCATTCGGAGCGATCGGGGTCTTCCGGGGTTGGCCATTCGGCCGGCGGGTCCTCTTCCAATTGTTGCAGCAGCACTTCCACGGCTTTTTCCAGGGAAGGATCCTCACCGCGGGCAACTTTGTGGGGAATATCCACCACTTCGATATCGGGATAGACTCCAACCCCTTCGATGATCCATTCGCCTTCCTGGTTGTAGATGCCAAAACGGGGAACCCCGATATAGCCTCCATCCATGAGTTCGGCATTACGGGTCATCCCTACCAGACCGCCCCATGTGCGGGTCCCAATGATGGTTCCCAGGTCTTTCTGACGGAAGAAGTAAGGGAAAGCGTCTCCTCCGGAGGCGGAATATTCGTTGATGAGCATGGCTTTGGGGCCATCATGGGCAACGCCGGGGGTACGCATGGGATCCAGGCCGCGGCGGTGCCATTTGGCATGGGTTTCCCGGCTGAGTAGCTCCGTCATGCGATCGGGGATGAATCCGCCCCCGTTAAAGCGCTCATCAATGATCAGCGCATCTTTATGATGGTAGGCATACATACCTTTGTGCAATTCCCGGTTTCCTTCCACGGCAGTGTTGGGCACATGAATGTAGCCAATGCGTCCGTCGGATAGTTCTTCCACCATTTGGCGGCGGGTGTTTACCCAGTCCAAATAGCGCAGTTCAATTTCGCTCCTGATGGGCCGAATGGTATAGGTGCGTGCGCCATCGGCAGTGGGCCTGCTGTTGACGGTAATCCGGGTGGGTTTGCCAACCCGGTCCTCCAGAAAGCGGTAAGGATTGTCAGCGGTGGTTACATCAAAGCCGTCGATGCTGATCAGGTAATCTCCCTCTTCAATATCCACACCCTGAGCGGTGAGAGGAGAACGGCGGCTTTCGTTCCAGTTTTCACCTTCAAGGATTTTGGCGATGATGTAACGCTGGTTTTGGGTATCCAACTCCAGGTCAACTCCCAAAAGGCCGGTATCCATGCGATCTACCCTTTCAAAATCACCGTAATCGACATAGGCATGGCCGGTATTGGTTTCGGCGAGCATTTCACCAAAGATGTAATCCAGGTCAAAGCGGTGACCTACGTATGGCAGTAATTCGGCATACCTTTCCCGGAAACCATCCCAGTCTACTCCATGCAGGTTGTCAACATAGAAGTAATCGCGGTAAATGCGCCATCCGTCCACAAAGATCTGTTCCCATTCTTTTCTGGGCTCGATACGCATACTCAGGTCGTCCAGGTCGAGCTTGCCATCACCAGGCTGCCGGTCGGGTGCCAGGTCGGCCACTCCGTAATCGCCACGGTGTACATAAAGGAACTTGCTTTCATCGTCCGAAACAATACCTGTGCGGATACCTTCCATAATGTTTTGATCCTGCTGCTCTTTGACGTTGTACCGGCGCATTCCGCTATTGGTAAAATACACCAGGCCGTCTTTTACCGGCTGCAGACCCCAGTAGCTGCCTGAAGACAGGGGAAATGCCACGATACGACGATTGGCTCCTTCGGGTTCAATACTCACCCTGACTTCGCCATCCTGGTCATTTTGATTTTCCTGCTCACCGGCAGGTTCTTCGGTTTCTTTCGGTTGGAAAATTTTGGGGCTGTCTTCTCTTAAAGGCAGTGCAAAGATACGGGTGGCATTGGTATACAGGTAATTGAATTCAAAAGCGGAGAACGACAGGTTGAAGTCACGATTGGAAGTAAAATACAGGTATTCCCCATCTTTAGAGAAAACCGGACTGCTGTCGCTGTATGTGTCATCGGTAAGCTGAAAGTTTTCACCATTCTCCATGTTATAAACCCAGATGGCCGATTGCCCATTGGGACTGTTTTTGGTATAAGTGATCCAGCGCGAGTCGGGGGAGAAAGCGTACTGGCGGATTTCGCTTGAAGTAGCCCGGCCCACAGGGGTCACTTCCCCGGTATTGACATCTACTTTTTGCAGATACATGCTAAGGTCGAAATACAAAAGGTAGCGGCTATCGGGTGACCAGATGGCTTGGTATTTCCAGCGTTCGGAATTTTCGGTAAGCTGGCGTGGTTCGACTCCTTCTTTGTTTTCCAGTAAGTAAATTTCATATTCACCCGTTGCGTCTGAGTGGTAAGTGATCCATTTGCCGTCGGGCGACCAGCGTGGGTAGATGGCCCGTTCTCCCTGGGTGCGGGTAAGGTTCTGTATGGTGCCGGGTCCGGCAGGAACAGAAAAAATATCGCCCCTGGCATCAAACAACACCCGGTTGCCGGTTGGGGAAATGGCAAAACTGTGGATGTGCTCCTTCACATTTTTATGATAGGGAAGGGTGTGTGGATTGTCGTAATGAATGTTGACCGCCACCCTGTCCAGGGCATAGGTTTCCAGATCAAGGCGGTAGAGGTATCCTCCGCTTTCATAAACCAGTTGGCCATTGCTGCCGCTGGGCCACATCACATCAAAATCCTCATGGAAGGTGTGTTGTTCAATCTCACCGGTATTGGTGTCATAGCTGTAAATGTTGAGCCAAAGATCGCGGTCGGAAGCAAAATAGATCTTGTCGCCATGCCAAACGGGGATGTGGTCGGTTCCCGCCCAGTGGGTTACCTGTTCAGAAGTATTCTCTTGCAGGTTGTAAGTCCAGATGTTGGAAGCCCTTCCGCCTTTGTAGCGTTTCCAGGTGCGAAATTCCCTGTCGGGGAAGGTAAAGGCCATCTGGGTATCGTCGGGCGAGAGCACCCCGAAACCTCCATAGGGAATGGGCAACTCTTCTTCATAACCTCCCTCAATATCGACCAGGTAATACCTGCTCATGCGTTGTCCATAGCCGGTTCGGTTACTGCGAAACAGGATCTTTTTGCTGTCGGAGGTCCAGTCCAGGGGCACATTGTCAAAGCCGCCCCGCTGGGGCATGTAGCCTACATCATTGTAAAATGTGAGTTGCCGCGGGGTGCCGCCTTCCGAAGGCATGACATAGATCTGCCTGCTGCCGCTGTATTCGGCCGAAAAGGCAATCCACTTTCCATCGGGGGAAAGTTTGGGGTAAAGCTCCAGGCCTTTGTGGGAGGTCAACTGACGGCCATCCCCTCCTTCGGCAGGTACCGTCCAGATGTTGCCTGCATAAACAAAAACGATCTGGTCGTCATTGATGTGCGGAAAACGGATCATCCGCGAATCTTCCGCTGCCCTCAGGCCGGTTATGGCCATCAGAAAAACAGCGGCAATAAATACTCTTTTGAAAAACTGCTGCATAATGGGTATACTTTTTTATGGTTTATAGGATAATACACATGATTTACAAAAAAAGCCGGTTGCCACCCGTTTTTTCTGCAAAGGTTGTCAAAGATAAGGAATTTCGGTTTTTTGAACCCCCCGCTGGGGGTATAAAAAAATAAACCTGGATTTTTCAGGGTTTTTAAAAAACCTTATCCGGCATTTCAGGACTTAAAAACGCCTGCTTTCCCTGACCATGATCTCTGAACCTTCCACAAGGTAAACTGAAGCGGGTTGCTGTTGATTCAGGAAACTGAATGCTGGCCCGTAAACTTTTTCAAAATCCACGTCCAGCTTAAAATCTTTCACTTCGTATTGTTGCCAGCGGGGGTGCTCCACCCGGTATTCAGCACTTTTTTTGCCGTTGATGCGGGTATAGCCCCAGTAGCGTTCGGTAATAAATTCAATCTGACTATCGGTAGAAATTTCCATGGGCCGGGTACCGCCGGTAACCGTAAAAGTGTGCCAGTCTCTCTTTTTCCACTGGTATTGAATAACCTGGTTGTCGGGGTTAATATTCCAAAAATGACTCATTTTGAGTTTCTCATAATGTTCCTTATAAATGGCATTGGCCAGGATGGCCACCACTGACCTCGGTACAATCTCTTTGATAAAAACGATCCCTTTGCGCCATTGTCCTTCATGTTGGTGTTTTACGTAAAACCGCAGGTTGACCTCCTCAAAGCGCACATGAAACGGAAATTTTATCCCTTTCAGCCGGGTATTCTCAAAAAGCAACCCCACCAGACTCAAAAAACAATCCCCTTTCCAAAGATCAAGGGAAGTATTGGCAGGAACGTATTTTTTAAGTAATCCGGGATCAACCTTATAATTGGCAAGGATAAGTTTTCTCCATTCGGCCGTCAGGAACTTCTTTTTCATTTGTTAATTTTTTTCAACTATGTGATTCTCTAAGCTTTGCAATTGCATCCCGGCTTCCGAAAGGAGGGTAGAAGGCAGATGGTAGAAGGTAGAAGGTAGAAGGTAGATTATGACGATGCCTAAATGGCGTTGACCGTTTTATGACAAGATTCAACATCATTTGATTTTATATTCCGGAGCGATATGTGAGCCTGAGGATTGTTTCCCTTCAGCCCGGAGGGCTGAGACCCT
>SKVW01000034.1 GCA_007129255.1 Bacteroidales bacterium | reverse complement strand
GGGACTGGTTTCAGCCACTCACCCACCTCTCCGTGGTTATTTTTAAGAACCTTATTCAAAACAAGAGAAAGGGTCCGGCAGTTTAGTCCCGCACGTGCGGGACTGGTTTCAGCCCTGCCTGCCAAATGGCAGGCACTCACAGGTTACCCTGCATGCCTTTTCTCAGAATCAAAAAAGAGCGCGTTTTTTTGAGAGTGCAAAGATAGATAAAACATCAATTCCGGCAAATTTTCCGGTAAATTATTTTACCGGATGATGCTCATGAAACTTCTTCACCCTGTATTCCAGGTCGGGAAACTGCTCGCGGCTTACAAGCGAAACACAGGCACGCAAACCCTCGGTGCGCTCGCTACCGGTAATGGCCAGGGAAATGGCGCTGATACCATAATACACCAGGGCTTCAATCAATTCTTCACCCGAGAAACCGGGATAAGATATGGTGAAGTAAAAGCCGTCGGCAAGGGGTTTTTCCTCATCCTTGTCATAAACAATGCGAAAGCCGTTTTCGGTAAATATCCGTTTCATAATCTTTGCCTTTTCACCATATTCCTTTACCACTTCCAGAAAGTTGAACTCTCCATCATTGGCAGCTTTGAGCATGGCCTCCAGGGCATATTGAGGCGTGTGGGAAGTTCCGGAACTCAGTGCATACATAGTGCCAAACACCATGGCGTGCCCGAATTTATCCGAGCCGTAATAACGCAAAAGACCTTCGGCTTTGGCCTCAAACAATTTGTTGGAAATTACCATCATCCCGATACGCTGCCCGGCATAACTGAATACCTTAGAACTGGAGATAAGTAAAATGTAATTATCGGTATAATTGGCAACAGAGGGCTGATAGGGGGGCTCTCCGGGTTTGGAGAAATCTTCCCGGAAATCCATCCCAAAATAAGCCAGGTCTTCCATTACCACTACATTGTATTTATTAGCCAGTTCCCCAATGATCTTCAGCTCGGTTTCAGTGAAACAGATCCAGGAAGGATTGTTGGGATTGGAATACAACATACCGGCAATATTTCCTTTGGAAAGATGCTGCTCAAGTTTTTCCCTTAATTTTTCGCCCCGGTAGTTATACACATCAAAACTGTCGAATGGGGTTCCCTGCACCTTGCATTGCTGCTTGTGAACCGGAAAACCCGGGTCGATAAATAAAATGGTATCTTTTCCTTCCTGCATGCGTGTGGTCGTCAGAAAAGCTGCAAAACTTCCCTGCATGGAACCCACTGTGGGAAGGCAACCCCGGGAATGCACCTCAATACCCATAAATAACTTTACAAAACGGGAGATCTCCTTCTTCAATCCCGGTATTCCGTCGATATCAGGATAAATCGCGGCAACCCCCTTTTTCAGGGCTTCAATTTCGGCCTGCATGCCTATTTCTGAAGGCGGCAAGCCGGGAATACCCATTTCCATGCGCACATAACGCTCACCGGTAGCGTTTTCAATATTGTCCACCAACCTTTTAATTTCACGAATGGATGCTTTACCAACACTGGAAAGGTTCAATTGCTTTATCTGCTCCTCAACTGCCTCATAAGGTATGGGTGTATCTTTTTTCATTTTTTATTTAAGTTTTGAGTGAATTAAACAAAATATATTTTGAGTAAAAAATTATTGAGAGAAATTGAAGATCGCAACCCGGAAAAAGTTGGATCTTATGTTCATGGGCTGCAAAATAGTAAATTCTGTAAGATTAAAAAAGCCTGCCCGGAAAAATAAACGCCCTTTGGCTATAAATGGCTGATTGCAGGAAAAGATTCATATCCGGAAATAAAAAATTGTTCTTCCCGGGTGGATATTCCCATACCATAATTTAATTGGTAAAGATTAATTAAAAAGGAAAGGTTTATATTTGTGTGCCAAATAAAAAATATGTCTTCTCTTTTTATTCAGCAATTATTGTTATCGGTAGTTGTTGCTGGCATATGGATCAGTGCCGCGACCCTGGTTTCAGAAAAAGTGGGTTCTAAACTTGGAGGGATGATCAGCAACCTGCCATCCACTATTTTGGTTTCCCTTTTGTTTGTAGGTTTAACCCAAACCCCTGAATTTGCCACCGAGGCCACCATTACTGTTCCTTTGGGAATGACCCTCAGTACATTGTTTTTGTTTTCCTATGTTGCACTGGTACCCCGTGGAACCGGCATTGCCCTGGCCGGAGGCTTACTGGTTTGGCTGATACTTGCTTTATTTTCTTCTTTTTTTCAGGAAACCAGCCGCATTACCTGGACCATCATTTATTTTTGTGTGGCCATAAGCACCTATTACCTGGCAGAAAAAAAACTAAAGATCCCCTCTTTGGGCAAGACCGGGAAAAAGTATTCACTGGTGCAGGTTTTGTTTCGCGCGCTTTTTGCAGGAAGCGTTGTAGGTACTGCAGTATTTGTAGCCCAAACCGGATCGGCATTCTGGACCGGCCTGTTTTCCAGCTTTCCGGCCGTAATGCTTTCCTCCATGGTGATTCTTACCCTCTCGGCGGGACCCGGGTTTGCAAGGGCTTTAGGGAAAATCATGCTGCTTGCTTCCACCAATATTGTGATTTATGCCTATTTTGCAGGTCTGTTTTTTCCCGTCATGGGTCTCACCTGGGGAACGATTTTCTCTTTTTTAATTGCTACCTTCTGGGTATGGCTGCTAAGACCTTTGTTTAACAGGGGTTTATAATTTATTATGAACGTTTTTTTATAGAAATGAAATTTTCTGACTATTTTTCGACCCTAATTATTAACTCCAAAAATAAATCTGATGAAACATCCATGATTAAATTTAAACACAAAGGAGGATGATTTTTTGGAAAGCACAAAGTGATCCTACAAAAAAAGTTAATTGTGATGTTCCATGTGACTTATTTTTAATCAAATTATTAACACATGAATAAACTTGTTTTGTTTTTAATTTCATTTTTTGCCCTGGGATCCCTGTTTCTATCGGCCCAGGATGAAACCGTTTACCAGGAGCCGCCTGAAGAGATCATCGAATTGGTGGATGCTCCTTCCACACCTTCTGTGAATCTGAGCCCCGGGAATGACCTTATTTTATTGATGGAAAGCCCGGAACTCCCATCTATTGACATGCTGGCCATTGAAGAATTACGTCTTGGCGGGATCCGTATTGACCCCATGACCAATGGTCCCAGCCGTTTCCGATACAGCATCGGTTTACGCCTGATGGACATTGATGGCGGCAATGAACGCATCGTTCAGGGTTTGCCCAAATCGCCACGCATCCGAAATGTCCGCTGGTCACCAGATGGCAAATGGATCGCCTTTACCCATACCACCGCTATGGATATTGAACTTTGGATAGTGGATGTTGCCGAAGCAAGGGCCAGAAAGCTGGAAGGGCCTGCAGTGAATGACGTAATGGGCAATGCCCTGAACTGGCTGTCGGACAGCAAAACCATTATTTACACCGCCGTTCCCGAAGACCGTGGGGAAGCTCCCACCCGCCCAAGGGTAGCAGATGGGCCGGTGATCCAGGAAAATATTGGCAGAAGGGCTGCCGTACGCACCTACCAGGATCTGATCAGCGACCGTTATGATGAAGCCATTTTTGACCATTATGCCACTTCGCAATTGTACAAAGTAGATGTTACAGGAAACGGCCAAAAGATAGGCGAGCCCGGTGTGATCTGGTATTTCAGCGATTCGCCCGATGGAAACTACCTGCTGGTAAACCGCATCCGGAAACCTTATTCATACATAGTTCCTTTCACCCGCTTCCCTCAACACTTTGAGGTAATTGACACCGAGGGTAACCTGGTGCAACTAATGGCCGACATACCCCTATCAGAGGATATTCCCCAGGGATTCGGTGCAGTAAGAGAAGGGCCCCGAAATTTCACCTGGAGAGCCGATGCGCCGGCTATCCTTTACTGGGTAGAAGCCCTGGACGGGGGTGATCCTGCTGCAGAAGCAGACCACCGTGACCAGGTGTTTTTTATGGGTGCTCCCTTTGACGGACAACCCACTCCCCTGCTCAAAACCGAATTGAGGTATTCGGGCATCACCTGGGGCAGGGATGACCTGGCCCTGGTAAGAGAATACTGGAGACGCACCCGCCGTTCCATCACCAGCGCCTTCCATCCAACGGATTCACAACAGCAGATGCAGGTGATCTTCGACCGCTCTGTGGAAGACCGCTACAATGATCCCGGTAATTTCCAGACCACCACCAACGAATACGGCAAAAGCGTTTTGCATTTTGACCGCCGAAACCGCAAATTGTTCCTCTTTGGCCAGGGTGCCTCCCCGGAAGGAAACCGCCCTTTTGTGGATGAATATATCCTTCGCAGCGGTGAAACCAATCGCCTCTGGCGCAGCGAAGCTCCCTATTATGAATTGCCTGTGCAGTTAGTGGATGCGAATAGAGGATTGGTAGTCACCCGCAGAGAATCACAGGAAAAACACCCCAATTTTTATATGCGCAACTTGCGCCGTGACCGACTCAGCCAGATTACCGATTTCCCGGACCCATTCCCCCAATTGCGAAATGTATACAATGAAATGGTCCATTACGAGCGGGAAGACGGAATTCCCCTCAACGGCACCCTTTATCTTCCCGAAGGATATGACCCGGAGGTAGATGAGCCCCTGTCGACCATCCTATGGGCTTATCCAAGAGAATTTATCAGTACCGATGGGGCCGGACAGGTTACAGGCTCTCCATACACCTACACCCGCGTTGGAGCAACCTCGCCCGTAATGCTGGTTACCCAGGGTTATGCCGTACTCAACAACGCCAGTTTCCCCATTGTTGGTGATGAAGATGAAGAACCCAATGATACTTTCGTGGAGCAGTTGGTTGCCAATGCAGAAGCAGCGATTAACAAACTGGTGGAAATGGGTGTAACTGATCCTGAAAGAGTTGGTGTTTCCGGACACTCCTATGGTGCTTTTATGACGGCCAACCTGCTGTCGCACAGCAATTTGTTTGCTGCCGGAGTAGCCCGAAGCGGAGCTTTTAACCGCACCCTTACCCCCTTTGGTTTTCAGGCCGAGGAAAGAACTTATTGGGACGCACCAGAGATCTATCACAGCATGTCTCCTTTTATGCATGCCGATAAAATGAAAACTCCCATGCTGCTTATCCACGGAGCTGATGACAACAATTCCGGAACCTTTCCCATGCAAAGCGAACGCTACTATGATGCATTGCGCGGACATGGAGCCACCGTCAGGCTGGTGATGCTGCCCCACGAAAGCCACGGCTACCGGGCTCGTGAATCTGCTCTTCACATGCATTGGGAGTGGCTGGAATGGTTTGACCGGTATGTAAAAAACAAAGAACAGGTTAAAGAATGATTGAATTCCGGAATTTAATTCACGGACGTTTTATCAAACGCTACAAGCGCTTTTTGGTGGACGTAAAACTGGACAGTGGGCAGGTAATTACTGCTCATTGTCCCAATTCCGGAAGCATGAAGTCCTGTCTGGAAGAAAACGCGGAGGTTTTCCTCTCCCCTGTTAGCGATCCCAAAAGAAAAACCCGTTACACCTGGGAAATGATAAAGATCAACAATTCCTGGGTGGGCATCAACACTTCCATACCCAACAACTTTGCAGCTTTGGCTATGGCAAAAAGTGCAATTCCCGGACTGGAAGGCTACAATACCGTAAGAAAAGAAGTAAAATACAGAGACAGCCGGCTTGACCTTTTTGCTTCCAGAGGTAATGAAAACTGTTTCATTGAAGTGAAAAATGTAACCCTTAATGAAAATGGAGTGGCCATGTTTCCCGATGCGGTTACCTCTCGCGGTCTGAAACACCTGAAAACACTGGCAGAAGTTAAAAAGGAGGGAATGCGGGCGGTGATGCTTTATTTGATCCAGCGAACCGACGTGGAATCTTTCTCTCCGGCATTTCATATCGACCCCGATTATGCTTCGACCTTAAAAGAAGTTGCACTTTCCGGGGTAGAAATTATTCCCTTCCAGGTAGAAGTCACCCCTGAAAAAATCATCCCTTTATCCGGCCTTCCCTTCGAGCTTTGAACTCCTTCATTTTTTTAAGGCTATATTGAACCCGTTCTGAACAAAATTTGGTTTGGGTTGATTAAATAATTATGAAAAGTCAAGCCATAGCCCATAAAAACCGAAATTACCCTGCATTATATCTGATAACAAGCAGATAACAAAATAGCCCAAAGTAGTCATTTGTTCAATGAAGGGCTATTGATCAAATTCCCATTTGGATAGGATAGAAACATTTCTTACATTTGTATAATGTCCGTCAAAAAACGCCTCCGCGATGACCATCATTTTTTAAAAGCTTTTTAAAAAATGCCATTAAATAAATAATCTTGTTTTAGAATAAAATCCGGATATAACATATATATCCACTGTTTTGTTTTCAATTATTATTAACCAAAAATTTGTATTATGAAGTACAGAAACATTACGTTGTTTTTTTCGTTTGTTTTTTTGATGAGTGGAATTGGGTCTTCTGCAGCATTTGCGCAGGAAGACAATGAAGATTTTCTGAACATTGGTGGTGCCGTTCGTTACAATGTGGTCAGCCAGAATTATGAGTCAGACCCTACTACCACCAACACTTATGCCACATGGGATACCTGGAGGCTGAATGTTGCTGCCAGGTATAGCAATGTTACCCTTAATTTTGAATACCGATTCTATCCAACCTTCAACACTCATTTTATCCATCATGGTTATCTGGGATATGACTTTTCCGATGACCTGAACATGCAGCTTGGAGTGACCCAGGTACCTTTTGGCAACCTAACCTATAACTCACACAGCTGGTGGTTTTTAACCCCTTATTACGTAGGACTGGAAGATGACTACAACATGGGCGTCAAGTTCGATTATAATGCTTCCGACCGCCTGAATTTGAAGTTTGCATACTTCCGCCAACAGGAACCGGCAGGGCCGGCACATAACGAAGCACCTTATAGTGGACCTGGCGCCGGCACGTATTCCTATAATGTGATACCCGGCATGGGTGCATCTTTAAGAGAGTTAAACCAATTCAATGTCCGCCTGGGCTATATGCTTTTGGAAGGCACAGAAGTAGGATTTTCGGGACAGTTGCAGGGACTTTACAATTCCGTACTGGATGATACAGAATACGGACATGCCTTTTCGGCCCATATAGACTCCGACATTAACAATATGAATATCAAGCTGCAGTACACCAACTATGACTATGCTGCTAAAGACGATGAAGGCAACACCGCCGACCGTGTGCAAATGGGTGCCTACGGTGATCCTTATTATGGGGACGGCGTGGCTGCAAGGGCCAACATCATTACTGCCGGTATAGGCTATGGTATTGATGTGGATTTTGGCCCGATCAGCAACATACAACCTTATATCAACTATTCACTAATGACCAAAGACGGGCAGCTGGAAGTGGATGGGCAAATGTTTGACTTCCAGGATACCCATATGCTGGTACCCGGGTTTTTGATCACTGCCGGCAATATCTTTACCTATGTAGACTTTGCTATGGGTAAAAACCACCCCTGGTTAACCGATTATTTCGGAACCGGTCTGGGGGCAGGACACCTGAATGAAGCAGGACAACCCGTTCCTGTTGAAGACCTGGACTGGAACCTTAGGTTTAACATAAATATTGGCTATTATTTTTAATCATCATTAACCAAAACAACCCCAAAAAAAGGAGGAAAATTTTATGAGAATCAAGAAGTTTTTTCAAAACAAACTTGCCGGAATACTGGCAATTACCATTGGACTGGTTGCTGCATTCAGCATCCATAGTTGTGCACCTGAAGTCGAACAGATCGAACTTGGGTATGTGCTGTGGGATTCAGAAATTGCATCAACCCACGTGGTTGCAGCCATTATTGAAGATGAGCTGGGCCACCAGGTATCCCTGACAGCCGTTGACGCAGGCCCTATGTGGATGGGACTGGCACGCGGAGATTTTGATGCCATCGTTGCTGCATGGCTTCCGGTAACCCACGAAGCATACCTTGAGCAAACCCAGGATGACGTGATCAACCTTGGGCCAAACCTGGAAGGTGCAAAAATCGGATGGGTAGTTCCTGAATATGTTCCCGTAAACAGCATTGAAGAACTCAATGATTACGTGGATGAATTTGGAGGAGAAGTAACGGGAATTGACCCGGGTGCAGGACTTATGGCTGCCAGCGAAAGGGCCATTGAAGAATACGACCTCGATTACAACCTGCTTTCCGGATCAGATGCAGCCATGACCGCAGCCCTTGCAAGGGCTATTGACCGTGAAGAATGGATCATCGTTACCGGATGGACGCCTCACTGGAAATTTGCTGCCCATGACCTGAAATACCTGGAAGACCCTAGAAACGTCTTTGGCGATGAAGAATACATTGGCACCATTGTCCATCCCGACCTGATGGATAAGGCCAGGGATGTTTACAACTTCCTCGACAATTTCTACTGGACACCGGAAGAAATGAGTGAAGTGATGATGATGATAGAAGAAGATATGGAGCCTTTTGATGCCGCAAGGCAATGGATTTCCGAAAACCCCGAAAGGGTTGAAGGCTGGCTTCCGTAATTTTTAACAGCAGGGGGTGTTTAAATGCGCCCCCTGCTTTTTTCCAACCCTTCCCTTGTAAAAAACTTAATACTGATTCATTTGTTATCTTACAATCGTTAAAGAAGTTTTTTTGACTTCTTCGTGAGATTTATGTTCACTTTTTTATTTTTTTATTCCCACTACTTGAAAATAGCATATGGAAGAAAAAATTGTTGTTAAAAACCTGTTTAAAATCTTTGGAAAACATCCTGAGAAAGCCATAAAGGCATTAAAAGACGGAAAATCCAAAGAGGAGATCCTGGCGGATTATAAACAGGTGGTGGGCGTTCAGGACGCTTCTTTTACCGTTCATAAAAAAGAAATTTTTGTCCTGATGGGCCTTTCCGGAAGCGGAAAGTCCACACTCCAGCGGTTGATCAACCGCCTGCATGAGCCTACCAGCGGAGAGATCATCATTGACGGGCAAGACATTACCAAACTAAGCCAAAAGGAACTAAGAGAGTTCAGAAGAAAACATTTTTGCGGAATGGTTTTCCAGAATTTTGCCATCCTTCCCCATCGTACCGTTTTGGGCAATGTGGAGTTTGGTCTGGAACTCCAGGGCGTGGATAAGGAAAAACGCCAGAAAAAGGCCATGGAGGTAATAGAACAGGTTGGTCTGAAAGGCAATGAGGAAAGTTATCCCGATCAGCTCTCCGGAGGGATGCAGCAAAGGGTTGGTTTGGCCAGGGGTTTAACCGTGGACGCCGACATCATGATCATGGATGAAGCCTTCAGTGCCCTTGACCCCCTTATCCGAACACAAATGCAGGATGAGTTGCTTGAGTTGCAGGACAAGTTGCAAAAAACCATCCTTTTTGTTACCCACGACCTGGATGAGGCTTTCCGGCTGGGCGATCGTATCGCCATTATGAAAGACGGGCGGATCATTCAGATAGGTACTGCCGAAGAAATCGTTTCCAAACCTGCCAACGATTACGTCAGGGCTTTTGTTGAAAACATGGATCGTGCAGCCGTGCTCACAGCCGGTAGCGTGATGCAACCGGTCAAGGAAAATGCTTTCCCGGGGGATGGCCCCAGGACCATCTTAAGGAAAATCAGAAAGAACGGACTCACCGGGATCCTGATGATCGATACCAAACGTCAATTGAAAGGATATATCCGGGCTGCTGAACTGGCAGAATACATCAATAAAAATAAGGATAAAGAAAAAATTCCATTCGATGACTCCCTGATCAAAGAAATTACCTCCGTAAAAAAGGACACCCCTTTAAATGAGGTTTTCAATATTTACACTGATCACGAATACGGACCCATTGCCGTAGAAGATGAAAAAAACCGTGTGGTTGGCGTAATTGTTAAAGGGACTATCATCGCAGCTTTATCTGAGAGCTCAGAAGGAGTTAATAACGAACAGTAACCTCTTAAAATAAAAAAATATGTTCCCATTTCGTATACCAATCAGAGACTGGATTTCCTCGGCGGTAGATTTTCTGGTAAGTGAATTTGGAGCCGTTTTTGACGGGTTCAGTGCCTTTGTATATTTCCTGGTGGATAACCTGAAAGACGGTATGCTGGCTCTCCACCCTGTTATTCTCATTGTGCTTATTGCCGCACTTACCTGGTATATGGCCGGATGGAAAAATAGTATTTTTGCAGTTATCGGATTGCTGTTGACCGAAAATATTGGTTTATGGCAGGCTTTTGTGGAAACGCTCTCCCTGGTACTCACTGCTGAAATCCTGGTCATGGTGGTGGGCTTACCCATAGGCATTTATGCCGCAAAAAACGACCGGTTTAACTCTGTTATCCGTCCTATTCTGGACTTTATGCAAACCATGCCGGCTTTTGTATACCTGATCCCGGCGGTGATGTTCTTTGGGTTGGGCCTTGTCCCGGGGGTAGTAGCTACTTTTGTTTTTGCCTTGCCCCCGCTGATCCGTCTGACCAACCTTGGTATCCGGCAGGTCCCTAAAGAGCTGATTGAAGCCGCCGATGCCTTTGGCGCAACCGACATGCAAAAACTCATGAAGGTACAGATCCCCGTGGCCAAAGTTACCATTATGGCCGGGGTAAACCAGTCCATCATGCTGGGCCTCTCTATGGTGGTAATCGCTGCCATGATTGGAGCCGGCGGATTGGGTGAAGACGTATTGCGCGGAATCCAACGCCTGCAGGTAGGACAAGGGTTCGAGGCGGGATTGGTGGTAGTGATCCTGGCCATTATCCTTGACCGAATTACAGCAGGATTTGGTCAAAGAAAATCTCCGGCAGAAAAATAATTTCGCCGCTCTTTGAAAAATGAAAAGAACACCAATAAAAACAGGGCGCTGGAAAAAGCCCTGTTTTTTTTTAGAAAAAATAAAATGCGGTGAAAAGCAATCGCAAATTACCCACTTCCTCATGATCTTTTACCACTCCATATGGATCGGGAGTCCCATAGGCAGCAGCGGTATATTCCAGTTCTGTGGAGAGTTGCAGGCTTCCCGAAATAAAGGAAACAGAAGGGGCAATGCGGTAAAGGTAGGCAATGTCGTGCCCCCTTCCATAATAACGCCCTTCAATGGTTTCTGAGGCTCCGAAGTTTTGTCCGTATCCCACAAAAAGTCCTGCCTGAACCTGCCTCCCGTAAACAATATTGCCCCACAAGGAAAGATGGTTTAATGGCGTATAGCTCACATACCCGTCTTCAGGCCTGATGCTGCGTTCGGCATAACCTCCCATCATCAGGTGCTCGCTTAGGTTTTGCCCCCATATGGTTTTGGTTTTTATGTCGAGCATGGACGAGCGGTAGCGGTAATACCCCATCAGGGCATAGGTTCCGATAGTTTCTGCTGTGCGCACCAGGCTGTCGGTAGCCATTCTCGGGCGCAGCATTTTATAATCAATCCCACTCCCTAAAGTGTGATGATCGGTTTGCCTTATCCATTGCAGGTGGAAGTTGGGCATTACCCTGTTGCGAAGATATTCAGGGGACACGCCAAAAGGACCGTCGCTGGCATTGTCGCGCTGGCCGATCATCGAAAAAAGGGTACGGCTTTTACCACGGTGATAGGTCAGGGTAGCCTGTGGATTACGGATAAACGGCTGAAAAGGGGCACCGGTATTCAGGGAGATAACTGTTGGCACCACATCAACACCAAACATGGGATGCCACCATTGGCCAAGCAGAAGATCCCAGTTCTCCCATTCCAACTTCAGGTAGGCATGGCGCAAGCGAAAACCGTTGATGTCGGCATTGGTCACCCCGGAGAAATCGGCTTCTATCATCCCGGATGTGCGGGCACCAAAGGCATCAGGTCCGGAAATACGGCCGGCAATACGGGAAGTAATGGCCGAAAAATTAAAGGAAGGATCACCGTTCAGGTCCTGCCCATGGATATCAGGGATCTTCCTGTCAGGAAACAAAAGAAAAAGACCTTCCCTGGCTGAAACAACAGACCGGCTGTCAATCCAGTAATCGGATTTTACAAAACCTGAAATCCCGAAAGAAACCGGTGATTCTTTTTCTTCCTGAGGCTTTTCTTCGCCAGAAACGGGTAGGGAAGAAAGAATAAGGATCAATACCGGCCATGAAAAATAACCCTTAGCTTTCACGATGCTTTTGTTTTCGTTACCAAACTGACCAAAGGATTCAACGCCAGCGACAAAAGCATGCCCACAGTGCCTGCCTGTGGCGAAGGAGTGCCGGTAAGATACAATGCCAGGCAAACGCCCAGACCACCCAGGCCGGAAACCATAGCCCCTGCGCGGGTCACTTTTTTATTGAACAACCCCCAGATAAACGGCCCCAGGAAAAAGGCACCCAGTGCGCCCCATGAAATACCCAGTATGGCCACGATGCTGTCAAAATTCATATAGGCCAGCACTACCGATATAAAAATAAACAAAGCACTCATAACGCGCATCATCAAAGTGAGGCTTCTATCAGAGAGGTTTTTATTGATGAAGCCGTCATAAAAGTCTTTGACAAAGGTGGAGCTTGACACCAGCACCAGGGCGGCAAGCGTGGACATGGAGGCGGAAAGGATCAGCAACAGGATGATCACATTCAGGGATTCCGGCACAATGTTATTAAGCAATTCCGGCATCAGGATATCATAAACCGGCTCTCCGGCAATGGTAAAAGCGGCAGGCGCATTTTCAGTATTCAGGAAAATACGGGAGGTGCTGCCAATAAAATAGGCAACCCCACCTATCAGGATGGCAAAAGCCGTAGAACCGACCATGCCGCGCTTTATGGTTGCTTTGTCTTTGATGGCATAAAATTTTTGCATGAGCTGGGGCATGGCAAAAGGGGCAAGACTGGTAAGCATTACAATGGATAAAAGTGCCCACCATCCCGGAGGACCGACTGCCTGTGTTAGTCCGGGATCAATATCCTGCAGGCTGAAGGTTATCTCAGAAAGCCCCCCTCCCTGATGGGTTGCACTGAAAAATAAAAAGATAACGCTGACCGCCATGATCATGCCGAAAATCATGTCGATAACAGCCATGGATTTGTAACCTCCCAAAACCATGTAAAGGGCCGTGAAAAAACCCATAAACATCAATGCATACCCGTATTCAATATCAAAATTGGAAGTAAACAGATAGGAAAGACCCATAAAAACCGCAGCACTGTAAGGAATCATAAAAACAAAGATCACCAGGCTTGCGATCAGCTTCAGGGCCGGTGAGTTATACCGCTTCAGCAGAAACTCAGGCAAAGTATAGGCATTGTATTCCAGGGCGGCATCCTTGATGCGGGGGCCTACCACCCACCATACCAGCAACACCCCAACAAAGGAATTGAACAGGGCGATCCACAACCCGGAATATCCGAAATTCCAACCGATATTTCCTGCAAAACCAATAAACAATACCGCACTAAAATAGGCCACTCCGTAGGAAAAGGCGGTCATCCAGGGCCCTACATTTCCGCCACCCAGATAAAAGTCGTTAAAGGTTTTGGTACCCCTGAAACCACGAATCCCAATAACAACGATCATCAGGGCATAAAGGGAAAGCACAATAATTCTGATCAGCATAGTTTTTCAGTTAAAAAGGCAACTTCCTGCCGGAGGTAAAAAGCCACCAGGTTTTTAGTATAATCAAAAAACAAGGGCAAAAGTAAAAACATTCGGGAAAACCCTTTGAGAAACTTTAAAAAAACAATCACATAAAGTCCATATTAAAAACATATATTTGCAATCGAAATCTACCCATTACAAAAAAAATAAGCCCGTTCAAATACGAACACTTTGTGTTCGAAAGCGAACAAAAAAAATTAACTGAGAATAAATCCTGCCTTATAAGGCATTGGTTATCAGTCAACAAAAATAAAGGCATGTTATTTGATTACCTTATGTCAACTTTTTTTAACCGTTTTATTGAAAAAAGAAAAATTTCGAAAAAAAACTAATCTGTTAAAAAATTGATTTGGTCTACAAGGTTTGTTTTTAAATTAATAAGGCCTTCACTAATTTGTTTATTCATAGATAAATGCAGAAATTTGCAACTTTATTATCCCTGGTGTTTTTCTGCATAAACTAAAAATAGTAACCGGTAAATAATCTTGCAGACCAAAATAATGTCAGATTGCAGTTTTAAATATTCTTCATTTGCCATGAGAACCGTACCAATTGTTTTTTTTATTTTATCTCTGTCTTTTTTGCCATCGGCATTTTGTAGTTCACAAAACCCTGAAAGCCTTTCCGCAGATACGATTCAAGGAAACAGCCTTTTAGAGTTACTTGAAAGGAAGCATTCCACTACCATTTTTTATAAAGCCGAATGGGTTGAACAACATCAATTCCCAACTGGGGTGGCAGCCATGCCTATAGAGGAAGCCATTGAGCAAATCAAGGAAATAGCGGGCCTAAATTCTATTAACATTGACGGCATGATATTTCTTCTTCCTGCAGAGTCAAGTTCACCAGACCCGATCAGTTCAGGAAATGATTTGCTGGTTATTGGAAGTCCCAGTGAATATGGGCGATATTCAAGGGCTGCCATTAGCGGGGAGGTGCTGGACGCCGCCACTTATGAACCCTTATTTGGTGCCGTGGTTTATGAACCTGTAACCGAAACCGGTGCTTCAACAGATTTTGAAGGAAAATTCAGTCTTGAATTACCCGTTGGGGAATACAATTTGCGCATCTCTTATGTGGGTTATGATGAAAAAAGACAAAGGGTAAGATTAATCAGTAATGGTGAGGTTCGTTTTGAATTGTTTTCGGGAGCAACACAACTGGATGAATTTACCATTATAGCCAGAAGGGCCGAAGATAATATTTCACGCACCCAGATGAGCATGGTCAGCATGGATTCACAGGCTTTGAAAGAATTGCCGGGCTCTTTTGGAGAACAGGATATTGTCAGGAGTTTTACCATGATGCCCGGGGTACAAACCGTCGGAGAATTCGGCTCGGGCTTCAATGTCAGGGGGGGGAGTGCCGACCAAAACCTCATATTGGTGGAGAATGTACCTCTGTTTAATTCTTCCCACCTTTTTGGGCTCATTTCGGTAATCAATCCCGATATGGTGAATAACGTCACCCTGATGAAAGCAGGAGTGCCGGCAAAGTATGGTGAAAGGGCCTCAGCTGTGATGGATGTCAGGCTTGGCAATGGCCTGGACCAGGAAAAAACTACAGTAGAAGGTGGGATTGGGCTTATTAACAGCAGGGTGCTTTTTGAAACCCCAATTGTTGAAGAAAAAGCAACCTTTTCTCTGGGGGCAAGGTCTTCTTATTCTGATTGGTTCCTGACCAATATCCCCAATGAAGACCTGATGAACAGCTCCGTCGGATTTTATGATATAAGCAGTTTGCTAAACATTGCCATTACGCAAAACCATCGCCTTACCCTTTTTGGTTACCGGAGCTTTGACCGATCTAATTTTGGAGATGACCTGGATTACGAATATTTTAATAACCTGGCTTCTTTGCGACTCAACAGCTTTTTAAATGAAAGACTTTCTTCCACATTTTTGATGGGATTCAGCAACTACCAATATCAACTGGATGAGAAACCTGAGTTTTACCCCGAAGCCCATTACCGAATGAATTCAAACGTTAACTATCGCAACCTGAAATGGTACTTTTCCTATTATCCAAGCGATGTTCACAACATGGAGTTCGGGATTAATGCCATCCATTATGATATAGAGCCCGGAAAAATCACTCCCCTGGAACAAGTAACCCAGATTCACCAAAGAGAAATGGAACGTGAGCAGGCCATGGAACTTTCAGCTTTTTTCAGCGATGAAATTTCCCTGAACGAGCGAATGGCTTTAGAGATAGGCCTGCGTTACACCCATTATTTGCAGCTGGGACCTGCCACAGTCAGGGAATATGAGTCCGAAAAACCCTATTCTTTTGACTCCATCAGGGATACCATTCATTACGCTTCAGGAGATATCGCAACCACCTATGGAGGACTGGAGCCAAGGCTTGGCTTTCGTTATTCCCTGAATGAATTCAGTTCTGTTAAACTAAGCTATAACAGGGCCAACCAATACATTAACCTGATTTCCAACACTTCTGTAATGGCCCCCACCGATCTTTGGAAGTTGAGCGATTCTCATTTAAAACCCTTAAAAAGCGATCAGGTCGCATTGGGATATTTTCGTAACTTTATGGACAATTCCCTGGAAACCTCCGTGGAGGTGTATTATAAAAAGCTCCATAACGTAATAGAATACCGGAGCGGCGCGGAAGTTGCCATGAATGATTTTCTTGAGATGGATGTCATCAACGCCAAAGGATATAACTACGGATTGGAATTATTTATGCGCAAAAACAGCGGAGACCTGACCGGATGGGCCAGTTATACCTATTCAACAAGCCAGCGAAGGTCCCAAAGCCCTTTTCCCGAAATGCAAATCAACAACAACACGTACTTTCCATCCAATTACGATCGACCGCATAACCTAACGCTCAATGCAAACTACCATCTTTCCAGGCGATGGCGCATGGGCGCAACTTTTACTTATAACACCGGCCGGCCGGTAACCCTGCCTGAGTTGACCTATCGTTATAATGGCAATATGCTGATTTACTATTCAGACAGAAACAGCCATCGACTGCCCGATTATCACAGGCTGGATATTTCCATTACCCTTGGCGAAAACTTAAGGGTTAATCAAAGGGGGAAAGGAACCTGGACTTTTTCCCTGATGAATGTGTACGGCCGAAAAAATCCTTTTTCTGTTTTCTATAAAAGTGAACCGGGCACCATTCAAACACCCCGCTCTTTCGAACTTTATCAACTTTATATCATTGGCAGACCATTACCTACAATCACCTATAATTTTTCTTTTTAGTCATGGTAAAAAAAATAAAATATCAACTGGTTTTACTTAGCAGCATTTTATTGTTGCAGGGTTGTCAGGAAATTTACGAGCACAATATGGCTGGATTGCCCGACTACTTAGTGGTGCAGGGATTATTAACCAACCAGCAAGGTCCTCATGGCGTGCGTCTATCCTACACCACTCCCTACGGAAATGAAACCAATACCGACATGGTTTCAGACGCCCAGGTTTGGATTACCGATAATGAGGGCAATGAAATTTACCTGGAAGAATCAACTCCGGGTTGGTATTACACCCCCAATGATTTTAATGGGGAAGTAGGAAAAACTTATGTCTTACATATTGCAACCCCGGATGGTTATATTTACCAATCAGATCCACAGGAGATGATGCCGCCCATCAATCTTCAAAACCTGGATGCAGAATTTACTACGGAAGTCTTTTACTTCGAATCCAACGTTTCCTCAAGGATATACCAGGATATCATTGAAGGAACCAAAGTATACCTTGAAACCTTATGGGAACAGGGCGACATTCCCAAATTCCGGTTTAAAGCAGAATTATACCTTCAGTATACGGTTACGGTTACTGATATGCCTGAAACCTGGGACTATTGCTGGATGACCTGGAATGCCTCCAGGTTTCTCCCCCGGGATATTCCTGACTATAGCGGCGGCACAGGATATCAAAACCATGAGATTGGTTTTCTGCCTTACAACACCAGTGACCTGATTTATTTAAGCCTGCCCGACCATAGTTTTGATAATAACCGCACCCTGATTACAACCCTTTACTCACTCAATGACGAAAGTTTTGCTTTTCATCAGGCAAAGAATGCGCAGCTAACCAATGAAGGGAAATTCTTTGACCCCATCGCTGTCCAACTTCAAAGCAACATCCATTGTGTGAATGAACCAGAACGCAAAGTATTCGGACTTTTTGAGGCTTCCTCTGCTACGGCCTTTTCGCATCGTTTTGTATATAAACCTGCAACAGACAGTGTAGAGATACATCCATGGATTAATCCCGAATTAATTCCTGAAGATGATTGCCTGTATATGGAATATCCTGACTTCTGGATCCATTAAAAAATGTTTCCCGGGCGAAGTTTTATCTTTTCCGCCTTATTAAAAGGCACAGCCGGGATTTTTTCAAGAATTTAAAGAAAAAATTAGGATGAAAAAAATACAAATATTTGTTCTACTGTCTTCTCTGCTGATAACCTGGCATCAGAAAGCATATCCTGCAATGGGTGGCCAGAATCATTACCCGGAAGAGAAGATATTTGTCCATACCGATCGGGATCTTTATGTGGCCGGGGAAAAAATGTTTTTCAGCCTTTGGCGTTTCAATCAGCATGAGTACCGCGGGCCCCAAAGCAATTTTGGATACCTTGCCCTCAGAAGCCAGGGAGAAGTGGTTGAGCAATTGACCCTTGATTTAGGCAAGGGGTTTTCCAGCGGCAGTTTATACCTTCATGATACTTTATCTACAGGACTATACGAAATTGTGGCCTTTACCAACTGGATGAAAAATCATGGAGAAACATCTTTTTTCCGGAAAAAGGTTTTTATTGCCAACCGGTTTGATAAAGATCTGCAAAACATTGTTCCTGAGGTTATGCCAGACGAAACCCTGGAAATTTCCTTTTTCCCTGAGGGTGAAAACTTTATTGCCGGCAAGGAAAACCGCATCCTGGTGGCTGCTACCGGTGAGTTCGATTCATCCAACCGGCTGGTTTATATTGTTGATCAGCACCAGGACACCCTCAAGCAGACACGTCTGAACCAATATGGTTTTGGATCCTTTAATATGGTTCCCGAAGCTTCAACTGCTTACCATTTAAAGTTGGACGGGGCCGGTAAACAGTTTAATTTTCCGCAATCCCATGAAAAAGGAGTGGTCCTTTCCGTTTCGGAAAATAAAAATCAGTTTTCGGTAAGAATTGACCTGGCAGAAGATTCCCCCTCCCGGGCCTTGCTTAAAATAAAAAAGCAGGACAGGCCAGTTTGGGAAAAGGCCTTTTTACTTGACACCGCTCAAGTCAGTATTTCCATCCCTGCAAAAGATCTTCCCGGAGGTATTTTGTTATTCGAATTAACCACCGAAGGCAATCATCACAAGGCTTCCAGGTATTGGTTTCACCAGCAGGATTCTCCCAAAATAACACTTTCGGGGAAAACTCAATATAACAAAAGGGAAAAGGTTAATCTGGAAATATTACCAGAATTAAAACCCGATGAGCATGCTTTCGTTACGGTTTCGGTGAAAAAGCCTTTCCATTTGAAGAAAAACCCTGCAAATCCAGCCTTTTATCACCGCAATGTGATTATTGCAAATGATCTGGGCATAGATTATCACCATTCGGAAAAACGATTTGGCCACTTGACAAATGAGGAATTAAACCAATATCTTGCCGGGTTTTCCGGGAAACGGGAAAAAGAGGTATGGACAAAAAGGAGAAACGGAAGCGGTTTTTACATGGAAGATAAAAAACTCATCGTTTCAGGAATGGCCAAAAACCCTGAAACCAAAGAGCCCCTGCAGGATGTAAGGGTAATACTAAACACCCCGGATTCCCTGCTAAACCTGCTGTATACCCATACCGACGAAAACGGGGAATTCCATTTCCCCCTTACCGACTATTATCGCTCAAAGGAATTGTTTTTCTCCATCGACCCCAAATCGTATGAAGGGCCGAAAAAAATTGAAATTGTTGATAAGTTTGATTTTTATTTGCCTTTTGATGCAAAACCTGACCGATCTGTTTGGTCAAATAAACAATATATTAATCAAAGCCAGGATATCGTTACCGTACAAAAAAACTTTGATGTGGAATATGCACGGAAACCGGATAATCAATTTTTTCGCATTTCCCGGCCACCTATGCTGTATTATAAACCAAATATTACCGTACGAACCGAAAATTATATCCCCCTGGACAATCTCCAGGAAATCACAAGAGAACTCGTCCCTGTCTGGCGTATCAGGAGTTCTGGAGATGATTTTCACTCCAGGTTGATTTGTGGCACAACCGGCAACGCTATCCCCGATCGCCCGGTTTACTTTCTTGACGGCATCATTACTTATGACCTGAACCGGCTGATCCATCTGGGTTCTGAAGAAATTGAAAAACTGGAAATTCACAACTTTAACTGGGTGCATGGAGAAATGACCTTCCCGGGGATTATCGGCATTTTTACAAAGTCTGAGGAATACCGTAATATTAATGCAATAAACGGAGCGCTGGCCAGTACTTTTCACCAATCTACCAAACATCATAAATTGTTTTCCGCTCCTACCTATGAAACAAAAACCTCTGGCGATCCTGAAAAACCAGACCTCAGACAACTCCTTTTCTGGCAACCAGAACTGAGAATCAATCCGGAAGAAAACCAGAAAATTGAGTTTTACACCGGGGACCTTACCGGCGATTACCTTGTCACCGTGCAAGGGATGACGACCGAAGGCAAACCGGTTCATTTCAAGAAAACAATAACGGTTAAATAATTAAGTTTATGTTTATTATTGCAAAAAAATCATACCTCACGGCAATTGTGTTCATTTTATGTCTGATGACAACCTTGCCGGCCTTTTCAGCAAATAAGCATGAGCCTTTGCTGCTTGATTTTGAGGCCCGTTTATCGGGAGAAGTTTTTACCTTTCACATGCAGGCAGATGGCAGCCAGTATTTATTTGAGAATTGGGTGAAGGGAGATGTATCTTTTATTTCCGGGAAGTCTTTGAAAGATCAAAGCTTTCGTTACAACGGATACCTTGATGAATTGATCTGGCTGCATCCCTCTTTTTATAAACCGGTAAAAGCCGACAAATACCAAATTGAAAGTTTTACCCTTTATCCTCCGGGCGGAGACACACTGATATTTGAAAACATTAGCTTCAAACCCCGATTCGAATCGGATTCCCTGCACTTTTTTGCTCAGAAGTTATACACAGGTGATATTTCTTTGGTGGCCTACCGGCAGATAAAAAGAACCGGAGAAACCCTGGAAAGCATTGGCCCGCGATTGGTGGCCAGGCCAAAGATCGAGCCTGAGCCGGTTTATTATCTCATTTTGCCTGATGACCAGGTTCACGAAGTCAGAAGACTCAACAGACGTTCGCTTTACAGGATCTTTTCCGATGAACGCAGGGCCATACGGGAAGGTTTTCGACGTGAGGGCCTGCGAATCAACAATGAACGGGATCTGATTAAGGCAGTTGGGATTATCGACGAAATTCTGGAAAAAATATAGCCTAAAAAAAAGGCCCTCAAAGCAGCTTTGCTTTTTTTCAGGGCCTTTTTGCCTTTTAGGACACAGCTGGGTTTTTCCTATTTTTTGATATTGATCCTGGCATCCACCGCAACAACTTTATCTGCCTTCCCAAGTAACGGATTAAGGTCAAGTTCGTAAATTTCAGGAGCGGCCTCCAGCAAAGCGGATAAGTGAACCAGCACATCGGCAAATTTTTCTTCATGGATGCCATCCTGTCCCCGAACCCCTTTTATGATGGCATAACTTTTCAGGCGGCGTATCATTTCCAGGGCCTCTTCTTTTCCGACAGGAGAAATTTTGGTGGAGACATCCTTGAGTACCTCAATAAAAATGCCTCCCATGCCACATAAGATCATGTGACCAAAGTTCTCTTCATGCTTTGCTCCGGCAAACAATTCTGTACCTTTCAGCATGGGCTGGATCAATACTCCGGTGGTATCCTTGATCTTCATCATGCGCTTGAATTCTTTGTCGACAGTGACCGAATCTTTTACGTTGAGGACCACTCCCCCAACATCCGATTTGTGTACCGGGCCAACCACTTTCATCACCACAGGATAAAGCAGTTTTTCTGCGGCTTCCACCGCATCCATATGGTTGTCAACAACAACCTCCTCGGCACGGGGAATGCCTGCTGCATCAAGCAATTGCTGCACCTTGTCCGGCTCAAGATACCCGTCACCGGCCTCATCAATGATCTTGCGTATGGTTTTCTTGTCGGTTTTTGGAAGCTTAACTTTTTCGGGAGAAGGAGGCGGAGTGTTGTAAACCCTGCACAGGGCGTTGCCAAGGGTCACCTCGTCGGGAAAGTTTACCCGGCCTTTGGCAATGAAAGCATCTACCTCTTCCTTTGCCGTGAGAATGCTTGGCAATACCGGGAAGATGGGTTTTTTACATTCCTTCATTTTCTGGTCCAGCACATCGTAAACATTGAATACGGGGAAAAGACCGGGGGTGCCAAAGATGACCACCATTCCGTCTATTTCTTTGAATTTCTGGTCTACGTAATCAATGATGATCCCCAGCTGATCTGCGGTACCTGTTGCCAGAAAATCTATGGGGTTAGCCACAGATGATCCCGGGAAAAGATGGGTGAGCAACTCCCCGCTGGCAGGATTGTCGATAGGAGGCACATTTAGCCCGCCATTGGACAAGGCATCGGTGAGCATCACCGCAGGACCTCCGGCATGGGTTATCACCGCCAGGTTTTTGCCTTTCAGCTCGGGGTGCATAAACACCGAAGCCACGCTGATAAGGTCTTCACGCCCGTAGCAACGTACAATGCCCGCTTTTTGAAACAAAGCCTCTACAGCCACATCCGGGGAGGCCAGGGCACCGGTATGGGAAGAAGCAGCCCGGCTTCCTGCATCAGAACTGCCGGCCTTTACCGCCGCAATCTTGCATCCTTTTTTTATCAGGGATGCTGCATGCCTGAGCAGCATCTTCGGTTTGGAAATGTTTTCAATATAAAGGAGCTTTATCCGGGAGCTTTTCTCCGGATCAAACGTCTCATCCAGGTGCTTCAGCACTTCTTCCACTCCCATCTGTGCGCTGTTGCCCACGGTAAAAACATTGGCAAAAGACAAACCTTTGGGAATACCCGCCTCCATTATAAAACAGGCCGTGGCCCCTGAGCCGGATACAAAGTCACACCCCATCGGATCCAGTTTCGGTATCGGATAAGTAAATACGCTGTGGTGATTGGGAGTGAGCACCCCTATGCAGTTGGGACCAATCAGGGCACCATCCACACTGTTTACGGTCTCCACCAGCTTTTCTTCAAGGCGGGCCCCCTCTTCGCTTTCTTCGCTGAAACCTGCAGACAAAACAATAAAAGCCCGGGTGCTTTTTTGCCGGGCCAGCAGCTCCACCGTGTCGGGTACAAACCTGGCCGCAATGGCAATTATGGCCAGATCCACAGGCGGCAAATCGGCAGGATCGCTGTAACTTTTGATACCCTGCACTTCACTTTCTTTCAAGTTTGTAACATACAGGTTGCCCACGTAGTTACCATCTATCAGGTTTTTCAAAACTTTTCCGCCGGGTTTGGTGGTGTCGTTCGACCCTCCAACCACAACAATACTGCGGGGATTAATGAGCTGATGGTTTATCATAACAGAGAAATTATTTGGAAATTTTTAAGTTAGATTTTTCGCTAAAGTAACAATAATCTTTAAGAACAGCCGGAAACCATAACCGGGAAAGCCCCCGCCTGAAATACCGGTAATTAAGTTTTATTCTGTTATATGTTGGCCTGTATGAAAAATTTCTTAAAGAATCAGAATTAAACAAAACCTATCTGAAAATTATTTAACTTAGAAAGAAAAAACCAATAAGCAGAGCTATGAAAAACATCAGTACAAAAATTTTTAAAAACATTTTAACAGGGATTTTTGCAATGATATTCCTTTTTGCCGGGCCGGGATCCGTGTTTCAGGGATTTGGCCAGCCGTCAGTGACCGAAAATGTCATTGTGCCCCAGGTAAATCATGAAGAAGGTTCTTTTCGAATTGTACAGGTGGTGGAGAACCTGGTGCATCCATGGGCCATTGCATGGCTGCCGGATGGGCGCATGCTGGTGACAGAAAGACCCGGCCGCATGCATCTTGTTGATGGTGATCAGGTTACAAAACTAGACAACCTCCCCCCCATTCATCACCAGGAAGACCAGCGAACAGCACCTGAAGGAGGCAGTCAGGCAGGAATGCTTGATGTAGTGGTGCATCCCGATTATGAAGAAAACGGGTGGATCTATTTCACCTACTCCAGCCCGGGCGATGCCGATGGAGTATCAGGAGTAAGACATGCCACCGGAACGGCCCTGGCAAGGGCAAGGATCAACCCGGAAGGCACTGCCCTGACAGACCTAGAAACCCTTTACACATTGATACCCCGTACCCAGCCCGGACGGCACTACGGGTCAAGGATCGTTTTCCCGGGTGATGGAACCGTGATCTTTTCCATTGGTGACCGGGGTCTCAGGTATCCATCACAGGACCTGACAAACCCGGCAGGTTCAATGATCCGTCTTTTGGAAGACGGTGGTGCAGCTCCCGATAATCCATTTGTGGGAATGGCTCCGGGAAACATCCGTCCGGAGATCTACTCTTTTGGTCACCGAAACAACCAGGGGCTCGCCATTGATCCCCAAAGCGGGGAAATATGGGCCAGCGACCACGGACCAAGCGGAGGAGACCTGATCTACCGGGTAGAAGCCGGAAATAATTACGGATGGCCGCAGGTTGCCTTTGGTACCGAATACTCTACAGGTGAACCCATAGGGGTTGGCAGGGAAGCACCCGGGGTAACGCCTCCGGCTTATGTATGGAAAGAGTCAATGGCTCCTTCAGGCCTTACCTTTTATTATGGTGAACCTTTTGCCTGGCAGGGAAACCTGTTTGCAGGAGCGCTGCTTAAAGAAGAAATCTACCGGCTGGTGCTTGAAGCCGGAGAAGTGGTGCACAAAGAAACCATCATTTCCGGACAGGTGGGACGAATCCGTGATGTAAGACAAGGACCCGACGGATTTATCTATATGGCAACCGATGAGGGAGATGGCGGGGTTTACCGGCTGGAACCCATTGAATAAGCAATTGGTTATCCTAACATTTCTATTATTCAACCTCGGTTTTTATCAGGAAAAACCGGCAGACTTTGGTATCACTTAAAATGCTTTAAGGCCTCCCTGCGACTCAGGGGGGCCATTTCATGCTGGTCCACAAATTCTTTTACCGCTTCAGGGTTGGTGCGGGCATATTGCCGGAGGGCCCACCCAATGGCTTTCTGGATGAAAAACTCCTGGCTGTCGAGATGGGGCCGGATGTAACTGAAAAGCAATTCCTGGTCGGTTTCCGACTTGTAATGTAACTGAAAAAGAATGCTGCTACGGATAAGCCAAATATTTTCGTGGCGGTTCCACCTCCCGGTCACGGTTTCTTTTTTGTCCGCATAGAGCCTGAAAAATTCCCCGCAGGTTCGGGCTGCCAGCGCATCCACCGTATCCCACCAGGAATTGGTAAGGATCATTTTCTCAAGAAGTTGCCAGGTATCTTCCCTCCACTGCTTTTTCATTTTGCCTACCAGGGAAATGGCAAAATAATGAAACTCACGCTGTGGCTGATGCATCAGGCTGTCCACAATGGTTTCCAACTCACTGTATTCAGGAAGCCCTTGTTTTGCAAAAAATTCCCGGTTGAGGCGGGTGCGCTCCGGGGTCTTGATACCGAAAAAAGGAAACTGGTTTTTCATGTATCTTTCCATCCAGGTGGCATTTTCAGCGTTGGCATGCTCACGATAGGCTTCTGCAAGGGGTTGATAGTAGGGATGCATGTCAGGTTTAAGGTTAAGGTTGAGTTATGTTAATAAACAGGAGGTTTTGACAAAGTTATGAAACAGAATAGAAAAAATGGCTATTTTAGTCCTTTTTTGATTAAATACCCATGAACAAAAAAGAACGTTTTAAATTTGTGCTGGATTATTTTTCCACCCACCAGCCTGTGGCTGAAACCGAACTTGAATACCAGGATCCATACCAGTTACTGGTGGCCGTGATTCTTTCCGCACAATGCACCGATAAGCGGGTGAACCAGATCACCCCGGTATTTTTTGAAAAATTTCCCGAACCCGAAACCCTGGCCGAAGCCGATACCGAAGCCGTTTACCAGGTTATTCGCAGCTGCTCCTACCCAAACAGCAAAACCCGCAACCTGATTGGTATGGCAAAAAAACTGACAGGAGAATTCAAAGGAATAGTGCCGGAAGATACCAAAGAACTGATGAAACTGCCGGGGGTGGGACGCAAAACCGCGAATGTGATCGCTTCGGTGGTTTATCAAAAACCTGCATTGGCAGTGGACACTCATGTTTTTAGGGTGGCTGCACGCCTTGGACTTACCACCAATGCTAAAACCCCCCTTGAAACCGAAAAGCAATTGCTCCGTTATATTCCCAGAAACCAGGTTGCCATTGCCCATCATTGGCTTATCCTGCACGGGCGCTATACATGCCAGGCAAGAAGACCTAAATGTGAAGTATGCCCCCTGACCCCCGCATGCAAATTTTTTAACCAAAAAAGGAAAGCAGCAAAATAACCCAAAAAAAAGCCTTTTTATTCCCGAAACTTTTTATCCAACTTGTTGTTAGTAAAAATGAAAGAAAATCGTGTATAACCATTAAAATAAAAAATGATGACCCATCTTAAACCCGGCGACAAAGCTCCCGACTTTAAAGGAACAGACCAGGACGGCAAGTCCGTTTCCCTGAATGATTTTAAAGGCAGCAAACTGGTTTTGTATTTTTATCCCAAAGACAGCACACCGGGCTGCACCTCGCAAGCCTGCAACCTGCGCGACAACTACGACATACTGATGAAAAACGGTTACAAAGTGCTTGGAGTGAGCGCCGACAGTGAAAAGTCTCACCAGAAATTCATTGAAAAAAACAACCTGCCTTTTCCTCTGCTTTCCGACACCGGCAAAGAAGTGCTTAAAGCCTACGGGGTATGGGGCCCGAAAAAATTCATGGGACGGGAGTTTGACGGCATTCACCGCACCACCTTTGTGATCGACGAAAACGGAAAGATCACCGAAGTAATCGACAAAGTAAAAACCAAAGACCATACCGCCCAGATTATGGGGTAAGACTTTTCACAGGATAAGAGCGATGCGACGGTCAGTTTGAAACTTTTTTGATTGCTTGTTTTGCCGGTTAAGGTTTATTGATTTTAACAAATTTTAAAAGGTTTTAACGGAATCTATTTTACAAACACTTGTTGTTTATTTAATTTCGTTAAGTATCAAAATCAATAACCAAAAAAACATAAGGCATTTATGCAACGGCAAAAAAGTATTTGGATCATTTATCTCCTTTTAATCACATTTTTTTCTTCCCCCCTCACGGGATGTGATGATAACGATGAAGAAGCTGAACCGGAATATCCGGAAATCGTTACCGACATTGATGGTAACCAATACGAAACCGTATTGGTAGGTGATAATTTATGGATGGCTGAAAACCTCAGCGTTGCCCATTATAGCAACAGTGATGAAATTCCAACAGGATTGGAAAATGATGAGTGGCTTGCTACCAGCGAGGGTGCTTTTGCGGTTTATCCCCATGAAGAAGTTGAGGGGATCAACTCTGAAGAGGAGATGGTGGAAGCTTATGGAAAGTTATATAACTGGTTTGCAGTAGACGACCCCAGAGGACTTTGTCCAGAAGGGTGGCGAATCCCTACGGATGAAGAATTGAACGCACTCACCGACTACATCAGTGATAATGTCCAGGCAGAAAATGTGGCAAATGCTTTAAAATCCTGCCGGCAGGTCAATTCTCCCCTTGGAGGAGAATGCGATACTGAAGAACATCCCCGATGGAATGAGCACCCTGATCATCACGGAACAGATGCTTTGGGGTT
>SKVW01000171.1 GCA_007129255.1 Bacteroidales bacterium | reverse complement strand
TACGTTCAGGACATCATTTCCGCTTTCTACTTCGCTCGCACCATGGATATGTCGGATGTGAAAGTGGGGGATGAGTTTGAAGTTGACTTTTTCCTGGATGACTCCGTTTATGTTACCAAAATTGTGTTTGACGGACGGGAGCAGGTCACTACCCGGCTGGGAACGTTTAACACCCTGCGGTTTAAGCCCATGGTGCTTGAAGGAACCGTCTTCAGTCAGCCCTACCCCATGACCATGTGGATCTCTGACGATAAAAACAAAATTCCGGTGTTGCTCGAATCCGGTCTTGTGGTAGGCAGCATCCGGATGGAGCTGTCAGAGTATAAAGGGCTTCGCAACCCTTTAAACGCATTAAGTAATTGATTGCATTGGGCAAGGGAGAATTATACAGGGTTTATAATTAATAAATTACCTTTGCTTTCGCTTTGCCTTGAAACGAATTTTTCTTTCAAACCTATGGGCAGATATAAACGGTGGTAAAAACAGATAATTAACCAAAACCCGACCATGAAAACAAGATTACTGTTTTTTTTAACGGCTTTGGCTGTGAGTCTTGCCTCCTGCAGCAAAATTGAAGTGGATGCCCGTAACAAATTTACCGGCCGTTATGAAGTGGAAGAGTACAGCTATGTTACCCACAGTGCTTCCTATTACGACTCAAGGATAAGGAAGCTGGATAACTCTGAAGATGAGGTGACCATTTCCAACTTCTATAATGCCGACATTGAAGTGGTTGCCAAAGTGGTAGGCTCAAGGATTTACATCCCTGTGCAAACGGTGGGATATTTCGAAGTGGAAGGGCAGGGAACCCTCAGCGACAATAAAATTAATATGGCATATACCGTTATTGCTGAAATTGGGGAGTCTGTTTTTGAAGACGAGCTGGTTTCAACCATGTTTAAAAAATTCTGAAATACATTAGTGATTTAAACTTTATTATATTTATGACTACAGCAGAAATTATTACAGAAAAAGGCACCATGAAGGTTCATTTTTACGAGAAAGATGCTCCGAATACCGTTAAAAACTTTATTGATCTTTCCAAAAAGGGCTTTTATGATGGATTGACTTTTCACCGGGTGATCCCGGATTTTGTTATCCAGGGAGGTTGCCCTCACGGCACAGGAATGGGAGGACCCGGTTACACTATTGATTGCGAGCTGGAAGGGGACAATCAGTATCATGACCGGGGCGTGCTTTCCATGGCCCATGCCGGGCGCAATACCGGGGGGTCACAATTTTTTATCTGTTACAACCGCGAAAACACGGCACACCTGGACCGTAAACACACCTGTTTTGGGAAGGTTGTGGAAGGACAGGAAGTTATTGACAAGATAGACCAGGGCGATCGCATTGAAAAAATAACCATACACGAAGATGAGTAAAACGGCGATTCATTTTTCACTGACCGGAGAATACATTGAACTGATCCAATTGTTAAAAGCTTTAAATTTTGCCGAAAGCGGCGGCCATGCAAAGCAGCTGGTAAACGAGGGGATGGTGAAATTAAACGGGGAGCAGGAATCCCGCAAAAGAGCCAAATTGCGAAAAGGAGACGTGGTAACTTTTCAAGGACAGCAGATCCATATTGAGTAGTTCTCCGAAAATCAAATTTACAAGACACCATAAAAAAACCCCCCTGTTTGGCAGGAGGGTTTTTTTGTGGGCAGCCGGGATTTTATTTCCGGCTGTTTTATTTTGGGTTGAATCTTACATCATTCCGCCCATTCCGCCCATGCCGCCCATGCCGGGACTGGCTGGCATTTCAGGGGTATCTTCCTTGATGTCGGCCAGCACGCATTCGGTGGTGAGCAACATTCCGGCGATAGAGGCTGCGTTTTCAAGGGCAATACGGGTTACTTTGGTTGGATCAATAACCCCGGACTCATAAAGGTTTTCATATTTTTCCGTGTGGGCATTAAAGCCAAAATCTTTTTTGCCCTCTTTTACTTTTTGCACCACGATTGACCCTTCTACTCCGGCATTTTCCACGATCATGCGCAGGGGTTCTTCCAGGGCTCTGCGGACGATGGCTGCTCCGGTATTTTCATCGGCGTTGGCTCCCCTGAAGTTTTCAAGGGCTTCTAATGCACGGATGTAGGCAATGCCTCCACCGGGAACAATGCCTTCTTCAACGGCGGCGCGGGTTGCATGCAATGCGTCGTCAAAGCGGTCTTTCTTTTCTTTCATTTCCACTTCACTGGCTGCACCAATATAAAGTACGGCCACACCTCCTGCCAGCTTGGCAAGGCGCTCCTGAAGCTTTTCCTTATCATAATCGCTGGTGGAGTTCTCAATCTGTGCTTTGATCTGGTTAACGCGGGCTTTGATGTTTTCCTTGTCCCCTTTTCCGCTTACAATGGTGGTGTTGTCTTTGTCAATGGTAATTTTTTCGGCCATACCCATATGAGAAAGATCGGCGTTTTCCAGCTTAAATCCTTGCTCTTCGCTGATCACGGTGCCTCCGGTAAGAATGGCGATATCTTCCAGCATGGCTTTGCGGCGATCACCAAATCCGGGAGCTTTTACCGCAGCGATTTTCAGGGAGCCGCGCAGTTTATTGACAACAAGGGTTGCCAGGGCTTCACCGTCCACATCTTCTGAAATGATCACCAAAGGTTTGCCGGTTTGAACCACTTTTTCCAAAACGGGGAGAAAATCCTTCATGGTGCTGATCTTTTTGTCATAGATCAAAATGTAAGGATCCTCAAATACCGCTTCCATTTTTTCGGTGTCGGTAACAAAATAAGGGGAAATATATCCGCGGTCAAACTGCATTCCTTCTACAACCTTTACACTGGTTTCGGTGCCTTTGGCCTCTTCGATGGTAATTACCCCTTCTTTTTTCACCTTGTCCATCGCCTCAGCAATGAGTTTACCAATGGAAGGTTCGTTGTTGGCGGAAATGGTGGCAACTTGTTCAATTTTATCGATGCTGTCGCCAACCTCTACGGATTGGTCCTTCAGGCTTTTTACAACCTTTTCAACAGCTTTGTCGATGCCGCGTTTCAAATCCATGGGATTGGCACCGGAGGCAACGTTTTTCAAGCCGGTGGCGATGATGGACTGAGCCAGCACGGTAGCGGTGGTTGTCCCGTCTCCTGCCACATCAGCAGTTTTGCTTGCCACTTCTTTTACCATCTGGGCGCCCATATTCTCAATGGCGTCTTCCAGCTCAATATCCCTTGCTACGGTTACCCCATCTTTGGTAATCATGGGTGCACCAAACTTCTTGTCAATAACCACATTGCGCCCTTTGGGCCCTAGGGTTACCTTAACAGCATCAGAAAGCTTATCAACACCTTTTTTCAGCGCGTTTCTTGCTTCCAGATTAAATTTTATATCTTTTGCCATGTTACTCTTTATTTTTTAGATTTTAAATTGAATGATCTGCAGAAAATTAAATTACAGCGTAAATATCAGCCTCACGCATAATGAGATAATCCTTTCCGTCAAGGGTTAGTTCAGTACCTGCATACTTTCCGTAAAGGACCTTATCGCCTTCTTTCACAGTTACAGGGTTTTCATCTGTTCCCGGTCCTGTGGCAACCACAGTTCCCTTCTGGGGTTTTTCTTTTGCGGTATCAGGAATAATAATGCCGCCGGAAGTTTTTTCTTCTGCCGGGGCCGGCTCAACCAATACACGATCTGCTAAAGGCTTGATGTTTATTTTTGCCATGTTTTTTTACGTTTATTTGTTAGACATTTTTTTAGTACAATTACATGTTGTTTCAGGTCTGCTTATTTTCATAATTCATGCCAAAGGCCTAAAAACCCTTATTTCAGGACAAATTTGCATAAAAGCGGCAGGCACAAAAAAAAATGTCAGAATGGTATGCCATTCTGACATTTCAGGGGAAATCGGTTTTTTCTTTAATCCTCAATTTCTATTTCTTCCATGGGTTGCTCCGGAGGACGCTGCAAATCGATGGGTGGTGCTTCCTGTGCCGGCACCAGATCACGTACTTCGCTTTCAGGCACCTCCCGCATTTCTGCGCGGGGAATAACAAAAGTACTGGTCAATGTTAGTACCAGCAGAACAATGGCCAGGGTCCAGGTGGCTTTTTCAAGAAAGTCTGTGGTTTTTCTTACACCCATTACCTGGGTGCTGGAAGAAAAATTGGATGCCAGCCCGCCTCCTTTGGCGTTCTGCACCAATACAATCAGCACCAGCAGGATGCAGGTGATGAGAATTAGAACGGAAATTAAAACAAAAGCGCCCATTATATCTTCTTATTTGGTTTCGTTATTAATAGCGTTTATTTTTTTTGCAAAGTAACTGCTTTTTTCCGGAAACTTCAAACTTAATTTTTTGTAAATGTCTAACGCCCTTTCGGTTTTTCCTTGTTTAAGGTATACCTCCGCCAGGGTTTCGGTGGCCAGATCAGGTGCTTCCGCCGTGCTTTTTTCTGCCAGGTTTTCCGTGGAGACCCCTTCTTTTTTGGCCTGGATGCGGGGCTCTTCTTTCAGGAACCGCTCGATCAGTTCCATATGACTGCTTTTTACAGGATTTTCTTTTTCAGAAACATCAAAAAGGCTGACATTTTCAACAAGGGTTTTTTCTTTTACCGGTTCGGGGATGGCGGCTTCCGGCTTTTTTTCCACGGGGGCATGATTGCCTGAAGAAAAGAACCTGAGCAGCCACTGCGGCCAGAAGCCGTTTCCGGATTTTTGGCTGTGCAGGGTTTTTTCTTCTCCCGGGGCATTGGGTGTCGTTAAAGGTTCCCGGAGTGCTTTCTTTGAAGGATGCGTTTCTTTTTCGGGCCCGGCTTTCAGGGCAGAGGGTTTTTTCCCGGAAATGAAAGCTTGGAACTTCTTCCGGTCAATAGCATATGCGGAAGCAAGGTTGACGTTTTCCTCAAAAGACTCTTTTTCGAAATCCATCATGCTTTTTGCGAGCAGTATTCTGGCAGGCTGACAATAGGGGTAAGCCCGGCAGAACTCCTTTAACTGCTCAAAGGTGGCCTTGTCGGATTTACGATGTTGCTTGATCAATGCCAAAAAAGTGTCCTGCTGCATATTCGGTAGTTTTACCAATTTACCACGGCCTGATTGAAGATGTCTTCTACCAGCAATTCATTGATGGCGTCTATTGCTTCGTCTTCAACTTGAGAAAGGCTCAGGCTGCTTGCATAATCGTAATACCTTGAGAAGGTCCTTTCAAACTCAGAATCCGGATCATATTCGTTATAAAACCTCACCCGTATGCTTATGGTAAGCCTGTTCAGCTCGGCCCTGTCGTCGCCGGCAATGGCGGTGGGCTGGGTGCGGTAATCGGTGATGCTGCCTTCAAAATGCAGATCCCCCACACCATCCACCAGCTGCAGGTTGGTCCGCTGTAAAAACTTATCTTGCAGGGCTTCCGTAAACCGTTGACTTAAGGTGGGCTGCACAAGGGAAGCATCATTTGGGAAATGATCGATGGAAATGGTACGGGATTCGGGGGGAATGCTGGCCCCGGTAAAGGAATATACCCCGCAACCTGCAAAAATAAAAGGGAAAACCCACAGCAGAAGCAGTGGATGCAACTTTTTTATTTCCCTGACTTTTATTTTAATAAACATGTTTTCCCTGACAATTTTAACTTACAAAACTAATAAAAAACCATGGTTTTACCGGATGTCATATTCTTTAATTTTCCGGTAAAGGGTTCTTTCCGAAATGCCCAATTCTTCAGCAGCTTTTTTCCTTCTTCCGTTATATTTTTCAAGCGCTTTAATAATCAGATCTTTTTCTTTTTCCTGTATGGAAAGATTTTCCTCCATAAATTCATGTGGGGCATCTTGAATGTTTTCAATAATCGGGCCGGAATCATTTTCAGGAATGTCAAAACCTTGTTTTTTGGGTTCTTTGTAGATCTGGGGAAGATCCCGGTCATCATAAAGTTTTTCAATCAGGTGGGCATTTTCTTCCTGGAATCTTCTGGTCACCTGGCCTTCCTGCATCAGCTCCATGATGATTTTTTTCATATCGGTAATGTCGCGGCGCATATCAAAAAGAATTTTGTAGAGGATCTCACGCTCGCTCAGGTTGCCGGCTCCCTGCTCTTCCCGGTTAAAGAGCACCGGTAAGCGACTTTCGGATTCTCCCGCCAAATAATTATATATGGTCTCTGCTGTAATTGTGCGGTTTTTTTCAATCACCGAGATTTGCTCAGCAAGGTTTTTGAGCTGACGGATGTTTCCCGACCACCGGTTGTTTTCCAGGGCTTCCTCTGCGTCTTTGGTCAGGTGCAGGGGGGGCATGCGGTATTTTTCGGCAAAATCGGCAGAAAACTTTTTAAAAAGCATCACAATGTCCTCTTTACGTTCTCTCAGGGGCGGGACGTAAATCGGAACTGTATTGAGGCGGTAATACAGGTCTTCACGAAACTTTCCTTTTGAAACGGCTTCCTGCAGGTCTATGTTGGTAGCGGCCACAACCCGCACATTGGTTTTCAGAACTTTGGAGGAGCCCACTTTGATAAACTCTCCGCTTTCCAGCACTCTCAGCAGCCTTACCTGTGTAAGGGAGGGCAGCTCTGCCACTTCATCCAGAAAAATGGTTCCCCCGTTTACCACTTCAAAATAGCCCTTTCTTGCTTCCTGGGCCCCGGTAAATGAACCTTTTTCGTGACCAAAAAGCTCAGAGTCGATGGTACCTTCCGGAATGGCACCGCAGTTAACCGCTATGTAAGGCCCGTGCTTGCGTGTACTCAGGTGATGGATAATTTTCGGAAAAGCCTCTTTTCCGGTACCGCTTTCTCCGGAAATCAACACCGTGATGTCTGTGGGGGCAACCTGCCGGGCCACATCAATGGCCCGGTCCAGCTTTTCAGAATGGCCAATGATGCCAAAACGTTGTTTTATGGATTGAATGTCCATGGTATTGATTAAATTTTTTTGTTTTCCACTTTTGCTTTAGGATGCTCCTCCAGGCTGGCTAAAAAAAGGTTTTGATGCGACACCCTCTCAAAACAAACCAGGAAATGGAATTTTTCATCCCGGGTTTTTATTTCCAGTCTTGACCCTTTTGGGGAGGATGGTTTTGCCATCATCCATTCAAAGATCCTTTTTGGTATTGAGTTGAGCCGTTGAGCCTCCTCAAATTGCTCCGGGTAAAAAACCAGCTCCTTAATTTCCTCCCCGGGTATTTTTTTTTCCAGGTTTTGGTTTTTGATGAAAACATCCTGATGGTGAAAGCCAAGCATGCCGGCCGGCTCAACAACCTTGTGTGACCTGCCGGCAATCAGGGCTAAGACCAGAAAAAGCAAAAACCCGGAAAACCAGTAATATATCGTATAAGCACTCCATGAAAGCCTCTCTGCCGCAGAAGCAACAAATAAGAATCCCACAAAAGAAACTGCCGTTAACATCCACAACACTTTTAACAAAATCTGGCTTTTTCTTTCCAGGATGGGAAAAAGGAACATTATTTATGCCATTACGTCAGTTTATTTATACAAAGTTAATTCTTTTCAACGGATTCTTCCAGTCCGGTCAGCAGAATTTTAGGGCAGGCCGGATATTTTCCGGAAGCAGTCTGTTTATGGTTAGGGCAGGGAATTATTTTTTCAGGAGGAGGGTGGCCGGATGGGTTTTGATGGTATTTATGAAATGATATTTTTGGGTTTTGTTGTCAAACCGGAGATAAAAACGCATCAGCCCAAAAGCGGATTTAATTTCAAGCAAAGAACCTGCTCCATCATAGCCGCCGAAGAGTAACCCGGGCAAGCCCATCATATAGGCATACCAAGGGAAATTGCCTGCAGCCGGCCCTGCTTTAAAAACCACCCGTGAAATTTTATACCGGGGAATATTCAGGTGGGAAGTTTTCCCGGTGTCGAATATGAAAAAGCTCCCCCTGGAAAAACCCAGAAATCCTTTGAGAAGGAACATTTAAAAAAAACCGAAGCAACAAAAGATAAACCCATCAGGACAACACCTGTCAAACCAACAACTACCGGAACAATAATCCGGGATTCTCCCGGCCAAAACAACCCAATAAAAACGCCAACAGCAACCAAACCCACAACAATTACCGCAGGCCTTTGGGCAGGCGTTGATTGTTTTTATTTACCACAGGAAATAAATGCATAATAAGGTGGCGATTGGGTTTGGACATACGAACAAGAATATTCAAAAAAACTGCAACGGGGCAACCTTTTCTCAACACAATGACTTTTTGCAAATGCTTTTAAATATGACAAATTGACCAATCCGGGGTTACCTTATTTACATTTTATATCTTTGTGGGTTATTTCAGTGCTGTCCCAAAATTATTGAAATCGATATGACAAACCAGGAAAAAGCCGGTAACGTTCGGTTTAAAAGATATACAGTAACATCGGCCCTGCCCTATGCCAATGGGCCCATACACATAGGGCACCTGGCCGGGGTATATGTCCCTTCCGATATTTATGCCCGTTACCTCCGCCTAAAAGGAGAAGATGTGCTTTTTATCGGGGGCAGTGACGAACATGGCGTTCCGATTACCATTAAAGCCCGTAAGGAAAAAATAAGCCCCCAGCAGGTTGTGGACAAATACCACAATATGATCAGGGACTCCTTTGAAGAATTCGGAATATCTTTCGATGTATACAGTCGCACCACCAGTCCCGTGCACCATGAAACCGCAGCGGCTTTTTTCAAAAAACTATATGATAAAGGGAAATTTATTGAAAAAGAAGCGGAGCAATACTATGATGCGGACAACCAGCAGTTCCTTGCCGATCGTTATATAACCGGTACCTGCCCTCATTGCGGATACGAGAAAGCTTTCGGGGATCAGTGCGAAAATTGCGGAACTTCTCTAAGCCCTACCGACCTGATCAACCCCCGTTCAGTTCTTAGCGGCAATAAGCCCGAAATGAAAAAAACACGGCACTGGTATTTGCCCCTTGAAGAGTATGAGCCCATGCTCAGGGAGTGGATTCTGGAAGGCCATAAGCACGACTGGAAGCCCAATGTGTATGGGCAGGTAAAATCCTGGGTTGACCAGGGCCTGCAGCCCCGTGCTGTTACCCGCGACCTTGACTGGGGTGTAAAAGTACCCCTGGAAGGTACCGAAGGAAAAGTGCTTTATGTATGGTTTGACGCCCCCATTGGTTATATTTCAGCTACTCGCGAATGGGGTATGGCCCGGGGAAAACCCTGGGAGGAATACTGGAAAAGCCCGGATTCCAGGCTGGTGCATTTTATTGGAAAAGACAACATTGTATTTCATTGCATCATTTTTCCCATCATGCTCAAAGCCGAGGGGTCTTATATTCTTCCCGAGAATGTGCCTGCCAACGAATTTCTGAACCTGGAAGGAGATAAAATTTCCACTTCCCGCAACTGGGCGGTTTGGTTGCATGAATACCTGAAAGATTTTCCCGATAAGCAGGATGTGTTGCGATATGTGTTATGTGCTGCTGCCCCGGAGACCAAGGACAATGATTTTACCTGGAAAGATTTCCAGACCCGCAACAACAGCGAGTTGCTGGCCATTTTCGGGAATTTTGTAAACCGCACCCTGGTGTTAACCCACAAGTATTTTGAGGGCAATGTCCCTGCTTTAGGGCCGCTTGAACCCGGCGATAAAAAAGCCCTTGAAGAACTTGCCGGATTTCCTGCCAGCATAGGCCACAGCCTTGAGCATTACCGTTTCAGGGAGGCATTGGCAGAAATGATGAACCTTGCCCGGCTCGGCAACCGTTACCTGACGGAGGCCGAACCCTGGAAAGTATTTAAGGATAATCCCGAAAGAGTAAAAACCATTCTGAATGTCAGCCTGCAAATTTGCGCAAGTCTTTCGGTCCTTTCCGGGCCCTTCCTTCCTTTTACGGCGAGAAAGCTCCAGGACCTGCTTTACCTTCAGGACATGAAATGGGAACAGGCCGGCTTAAAGGACATGTTGTCTCCCGGGCATAGTATAAAAAAGCCAGTACTTTTGTTTGAAAAAATAGAAGATGCCCAGGTGCAGGCCCAGATGGATAAATTACTTCAAACGAAGGAAGATAATAAAAGCATTGCAGAAAGCCAGGCCCCATTGAAAGCCGATGTTTCCTTTGAAGATTTTTCTAAGCTGGACATAAGGGTTTCTACGGTGATTTCGGCTGAGAAAGTTGCAAAGACCAAAAAACTGTTGAAACTGGAGGTGGATACCGGTGTGGATAAACGAATCGTGGTTTCAGGAATTGCCCAGTATTACAGCCCCGAAGAGGTAATCGGGAAAAAAGTGCTGATGCTTGCAAACCTTGAACCAAAGACCATAAAAGGGATAAAGTCGCATGGGATGTTGCTTATGGCCGAAAACAATGAGGGAGAGCTGAGCTTTATCATTCCGGAAAAATCTTTTAACAATGGAAGCACCATAAGTTAATACGTATAACCCTTTTATGTTAAGAAAAATTTAAGATAAACTTAAAATCCTTAAACAGGGATTCTTCAAAAAGGAAAAAATTCCTTATATTTGCCAGCAGTTTAGGCCCCGTAGTTCAATGGATAGAATGGAAGTTTCCTAAACTTTAGATACAGGTTCGATTCCTGTCGGGGCTACAATTTCTTTTAATCCTTATTTTCGTTACCGGGTTTTCTCTGATATTTTTTTAAATATCCGGGAGCAGGGGAAACCGGTGACATGATTTATAAATTAATCCTCATGAACAGAAAAGACGAAAGACCAAGCAAAATTTCTTACGAACGGCATCTTAACCAATTAGGTATTCCGGAAGATGACAAAAAGTCAAAAGGAGGAAAAATTCCGGATTACGTAAAATACGGCACCTGGTTAAGGGTAAATGATCCTGAAGCTTTTGAAGCCGGATACCAGGAATGGAAAGCCAAAGTTCGTGCCCGGGAAGACAATTAGAAGGGCTGTTGCATTATTTTGGTTTTAAAGGGTGCCTGGTTTCCCCTTGTTATTTTTAATAAATAAACCGAAATCCCCATTGGGGGCATGATCACGTGTGTTACCCTTTCAGTGATCCTGCCCCTCAGCACTTCTTTTCCCTTTAAGTCAAACACCGCAAACGCTTCATCACCCGTTAAACGGTCAAGATAAATGTAAAACCGGTCGTTAAAGGGTACCGGGTAAACATCTGCATTGACCAGTTCCCCTTCTGTTAAGTCTTTTCTGATCACAGCCTCCTTAAACAACCACTCATCCGGGTCAAAAAGTATTTCCCTGACCACACCGCCAAAAGGGATGTGAAAGGTTTGGGAACGCTGGTTCTGTAAAAAACGGTAATGCAGGGTGTCGTTGTGGCTAACAACTGCCACAGGCAGGGTAACCAGGAAAAAGTCATTATTGTCTGCTGCGTTATGTTGTCTGGAATGAATAAACAAAGAATCGTCAGAACTGTACCAGCGAATGTCAAAAACAGGGTAGCCTTCTCCATAATACCATTGGTCAAAAAACCAATCCCATGAATTTCCGGTTTCTTTTTCCACGATCATTTTAAAATCATCTCCTGTGGCAACACTATCTTTAAATGCTTCCTGGAAGCTTTTCAGGGTATTAAAAAACAGGGGGTCTTCATATATTTCGTGGCGAAGCAGATGTATGATGGCAGCGCCTTTGCGGTAAGAAAGCCTGCCGTTAAAAATTCTCCACAGGTTGTGGGTTTCGGTTGGCGGCACATATACGCTTCCTCCCGGTTGTGAAATAACCGAATTGTGTGCATTGCGCATCCAGGTCTGGGCCGACGGTTGGCCGTATAAAAACTCCCGGGCAAGGAACTCTCCATAGGAAGCAAATCCCTCATTGATCCAGATATCACTCCATGTGGCGCAGGTTACGTTATTGCCAAACCACTGATGGGCCAGTTCATGGGCGGTTAAGTCCATGCCGAAATTGGCCTGGGTGGTCATGGTTTGGTGTTCCATGCCACCACCCATGGGAGCCGTGGCATGCCCATATTTTTCTTCCCGGAAAGGATAAAGCCCGAAAAGGTCGGAAAAGATTGCCATAAAATCTTTGGTACGGTTGATGTTTTCCTGCTGGGCCTCAAGGTAAGAGGGGTCGTCATAAATAAAGTTCTGAACAAAAACCACTTCCCCCTCCTCACCAACAGGCGCTTCAAAGTTATATTCGGTATAGGAGGCAACGGCCAGGGAGATAAGGTAATAAGCAATGGGATAATGGGACCTCCAATGGTAGCGTATTTTGTTTTCAAGCGTATCGACCTGTTGCAGCAGCCCGTTTGAAGCAGCCATGAATCCTGCGGGGGTGGTAACAGTTACGGCAACACTGTCGGCCTTGTCTTCAAGTACCTGCTTTACGGGCCACCACTGCCGGGCATTGGTGGGTTGACTGAGGGTCCATAAAACCGGCTTGCCAAAAGGTGACAGGCCGGTTTGAAAACCTGTGAAAAACCCTGACCCCTCCGGCTGCCCCTGGTAATGAACCACAAGGGAAAGGTATTCGCCTTTACTGAGAGCCTCTGGCAAAACCACAAGCAACTCATCCTGCTGGTGGGCAAAATTCAGAGGCTGTTGCCCGTTCATTACGCTATCCACCTGCATGTTGTTTTTCAGTTCAAGAACAAATGTGTCCAGGGGAGCTTCGGCAACTTTTGCACCAACGGTAACCCTGCCTTTAATGCCCGTTTCTTCAGGGCTTACTTCCACATCCAACCCATAAAAGTGAACATTGTATTTCCAAAGCAGGGGGTTTTGTGGGTAAACACCATCTCTTACGGTAGTTTGTTTGGCCCGGGCGCAGGGATGATGATCGCAACTGTGCGACTGCATTGATTCAGTCCGTTGTGAGAAAACCCCATAACAAACCAAAAACAACAGGGAGAGGAATAGAAAGAGGCGATTCATTTTTTTACTGCAATTTACAAAAACTACGGCAAAATTTTATCAAGGTGGGTCAACATGGGAATTGTCAAAATTAATTTGCAAATTTGTACGACTTAAAACACCAGGTGTGAATCCACTTAAAAGACTGGCAGGGCAAACGGCCGTTTATGGTCTTAGCAGCATTGTGGGGAGACTGATCAACTTTCTGCTGGTGCCCCTGTATACCAATGTATTTCCTACCGACGATTTTGGGGTGATCACCGAGATGTACACCTACGTTGCTTTTCTTTTGATCGTTTTGACTTACGGTATGGAGACGGCATTTTTTCGCTTCTCCCAAAAAGAGAGCAGCACAGGGGGTAATGTTTTCGGCACGGCACTATTTTCCCTGGGTTTTACATCGACCTTGTTTATTATGATGGTGGTGATCTTTCGCCATCCCATTGCGGAAATCATGCGCTACCCGGACAATGTGGAGTACATTGTGTGGATCGGGATCATCGTTGGCCTTGATGCACTGGCTGCCATACCTTTTGCGCGGCTCCGGGCTGAAAACAAGCCGCTTCGTTTTGCAACCATTAAACTTACCGGCATAGGGGTAAACATCAGCCTTGTTCTTTTCTTCCTGTTGTTTTGTCCCTGGGCTTTGGATTCAGGCCCTGCATGGCTGCATCCTTTAATTGAAGCAGTGTATGATCCCGGAATTGGATTGGGGTATGTTTTTATTGCAAATCTTGGGGCGGCAGGTCTTACCGTTCTCCTGTTGCTGCCGGTTATGTTGCGCTCCCGTTTGGTTTTTGCTTTCCCACTCTGGAGGCGAATGCTTTTATATGCTTTGCCCCTTTTGGTGGCCGGGCTGGCCGGTGTTGTAAACGAAGCCCTGGATAAACTTTTGTTAAAGTACCTGCTGCCTGAAGATATTGCCATGTCGCAGGTTGGGATCTATGGTGCGGTATATAAGGTTTCCATTATGATGACCATTTTTATACAGGCTTTTCGTTTTGCCGCCGAACCATTTTTCTTTTCCCAGGCTTCAGAAAAGAATGCCCGCGAGCTTTATGCCCAGGTCATGAAGTTTTTTGTGGTGGCCTGCCTTTTTATTTTCCTGGGGGTCATGTTGTTTATGGATATCGTTCAATACTTCATCGGGGCAGCATACCGTGAAGGCCTGGTGGTAGTTCCCATTCTTTTGCTTGCCAACATGTTCCTTGGTATTTATTTCAATCTTTCCATCTGGTATAAATTAACCGGGCAGACAAGGTTCGGTGCCTGGTTTGCTGTTGTAGGTGCGTTAATTACCATCGTTTTAAATGTTTGGTGGATACCGGTATTTGGATATCACGGTTCAGCATGGGCAACTTTGGTTTGCTATTTTTCCATGGCATCACTTTCCTATTATTTCGGGCAAAAGCATTTTACAATACCTTATGAGGTAAAAAAAACCCTGTTGTTTATCGGGGCCGCACTTTTGGTTTATTTCCTTAGCATGTTAACGCGGGATTTTCCTCAATATCTGGTTTACCTTTTAAATCTTCTACTGCTGCTGGTTTTTGGAGGGCTGGTTTTGGCGATCGACAAATTTATGGTGGCATCCCTGAAAAAAATGTTTAAATAAAGAATAACTTCTTTTATTCCTCTTTTAGAAGGCCCGCACCATTGGCCTTAATTGATCTTTTGGGAAAAATTTTGTATCTTTGAATAAGCAGACATTCCGGACTGCCATTCACCTTTTGGCGAAAAGACCTTTCCATAGTTGGTTCGGAAGCTTATCCGGCAGGTCATTTTACCAATTAGAATTTTTGTTTTTTTGTCCGGGACAAAACAGCAGCAAAAGCTGCTCTGAAAAGCCAACTTAATAAAGAAAAAAATACATAATGCTATGACCCAAGTTGCCAACCCAGCACCCCATACATTAAAAATAACTTCTTTTGCAAAGGAAGCCTTGGATCAGTTTTTAACAGAAAACCCGGACTTGACCCATCTTTTGAAGGAGGCGGAGGAAGTCAGCCAGGTTGAAGAAGGATTGAGAAACAGGGCAATGTCTTACATGGATTCCCGCCCTCTGGCCTACCAGTATTACAAGTATGAGGTTGCCGGGCATGAGGCGCTTGAAGAGCTTTCCTGGCAGGATTTTGCTGCCATCCGTATTTTAGATTACCTTGATAATAGCGGAAAAGAATTTCATGATTTGAACCTGCGCAATGCCAAAGTAGCCAACGAACCTTTTAAAACTTTGTGGTTGGCCGCAAAGTTTGGTGTCGGCGGAGGGGGTGAAAATTTTTTCACGGACATGACCCACCTTTTCCGACAATTCAGGGGAGAATCCCAAAGGGCCCTTCCGGAAAAAGAAAAAGTGTTGGAATGGATGAAAAGGTATCCCTCCGGGCTGGATGCAGGAGTCGTGGATCTGCGCAAAAAAAACAAAGAACGGATCATCGGCATCCTTGCCCGCAAAATTGACAATAAGGAGATCAGCAGTACCCGGTTTTATTTTGAAGAAGGCTTAAGTCGGGTACAAAAGCTTGAAAAAATGCATGAATGGTGGGACAACCACCTGTTTCACCTGCGCTTTGCTGTCAGAAGTCCTGACCTGCTTAACGAAATGCTGGATCACACCCTGGAAAAGGAAACCATGGATTTGTTATACCGGGCCGAAAAGCAGGGGATTCCGTTTTTTGTTAATCCATATTATCTTTCCCTGCTAAATGTAGGAGGCCCGGAGTTTGTTAAAGGGAAAGACATGGCCATCAGACAGTATGTATTGTATTCCAAAGAACTGGTTGAGGAATTTGGTAACATTGTGGCCTGGGAAAAGGAAGACATCGTGGAGCAGGGAAAACCAAACGCCGCCGGCTGGATCCTTCCTACCCGCCATAACGTTCACCGCCGCTACCCGGAGGTTGCCATCCTGATCCCTGACACTATGGGACGCGCCTGCGGCGGTCTTTGTGCTTCCTGTCAGCGAATGTACGATTTCCAGAGCGGAAACCTGAATTTTGACCTGGACAAACTCAAAGAAAATGAAAATTGGAGCACCAAGCTGGACTTGATCATGAAATACTGGGAGGAAGACTCCCGCTTAAGGGACATTCTTATTACCGGAGGTGATGCCCTGATGAGTCCTGATAAGCCCCTGAAGAAGATCCTGGATTCGGTTTACCAGATGGCAAAGCGCAAGAAAGAAAAAAATAATTCTTTGCCGGAAGGTAAAAAACATGCGGAAATATTAAGAATTCGTTTGGGTACCCGGCTCCCGGCTTATTTGCCCCAGCGCATAACGCCCGGGCTTTCTTCGGTTTTGGCTGAATTCAAAAAAAAGGCCTCACAAATAGGGATCAAACAGTTTGTCATTCAAACTCATTTCCAGTCACCAATGGAGGTAACTCCTGAAGCCAAAGCCGGTATTGATCGTCTGATCAAAGCCGGATGGACGGTAACCAATCAGCTGGTGTTTACCTCCGGGGCCTCGCGCAGGGGGCATACCGCCCGCTTGCGTCAGGTGCTTAACGATGTGGGGGTGCTTCCCTATTATACTTTTTCTGTAAAAGGATACAAAGAAAACGCCTTTGTATTTGCTACCAATGCCAGGGCTGCCCAGGAGCAAACCGAAGAGAAGATCCTTGGTCACATCCCCTTACAATACAGGGATCATATCCGCAAATTTCCTATGGACGCTGAAAACATGATTGACCACATTGACAATTTGCGTCAAAACACCAACATCCCTTTCTTGGCAACCGACCGCAATGTGCTAAACCTTCCGGGTGTCGGGAAAAGCATGACCTTCCGGGTAATTGGCATTACCCGCGACGGAAGGCGTATCCTGGAATTTGATCATGACCATACCCGCTCCCATAGTCCCATTATTGACGAAATGGGCAAATTTATTATTATTGAATCCAAGTCAATGGCTACTTACCTTGATCAACTGGAGCAGATGGGGGAAAATTCTGAAGAATATGAAACCGTTTGGGGCTATTCAGTGGGAGAAACCGAACCCCGGATGTCTATCTATGAGTATCCTGAATTTGATTTTGAACTGACCCCGGAAATTACCAACTTCGGGGGCTGATATAATAATAAATTTAACCAAACAGGCTATTCCTTTTAATCCGGAAAAGCCTGTTTTTATTTATCCCGGGCCGTTACTCCGCCTTAAGGGAGTCAGCCGGATTGGCAACAGCTGCCTTGTAAGCATGAAACAAAATCGTAACAAAGGCGATGGTAATTACAATTAAGTAAGATATCCCAAATTGCCACCAGGTGAAATTTATTGTATAAGCATAATTTTGGAGATAGCGACTCATCAGCAACCATGCAAATGGCGAACTTAATAAAATGGCTATCAGCACCAGTTTAAGAAAGTCTTTTTGCAGATAAGATACCATGCCCCAAACCGACCCGCCGAGTACTTTTCTGACACCAATTTCTTTTCTTTTTTGTTCTGCCATAAACGCGGCTAGTCCATATAATCCCAGGGCAGAAATAATGATGCACAAGCCGGCAAAAAAGGTGATTACCCGCATCGTATTGGACTCTCCCTTATATTGTTCCTCTATGGTTTCTGAAGAAAAGACCGGTTCAAAAGGAAGATCGTGAAAATGCTGCTTCCAGATTTCCTCAACGTGTTTTATGGCTGTTAATCTTTCCCCCGGTTTGGTTTTAACCACAATGGTATTATACCTCTCTGGAAGCTGAACGTAAAAAGCTGGTTCAATAGGGCTTTGAAGCGAATAATAATTGTAATCCCGGATAACGCCAACCACCGAAAATTCCTGGTTGCCCAGGTGACCGACCAGGATTCTTTGGCCAATGGGGTTGGTCAGGTTCAGAGCTTTTAATGCTGCTTCATTTATAATGGCCGCTTCTTTTTCATCGGTTCCATACTCACGGTTAAAGTTCCTTCCATGTGTAAAAGGCACCTCCATGGCGGGAAAAAAGTCTTCATCAACAAAACCGAAGCGCACCATTAACTCCCTTTCTTCTGCCATGGCCACCACAGGGCCCTGACTTCCGCTCACCCCACTGATTCCGCTGGATACTGCAACCCCGGAAATGGCCGGATGAACCTGAAGATCGGTTTTTATGGCCTGAAAAACTGGTTTGTTGGTTCTTTGCTGGAAAACCCTCAGGGAAACCACATCATCATAATTAATGCCCAGATCCATGGATTGCATAAACCGGTATTGATTAAAAACAATTAGGGTCGCAAACACCAGAAGGGTAGAGATGCTGAACTGGAAAATCACCAATGCTTTTCGAAGGGTCCTTGCAGAAATTTTGCCTGTTTCCTTTTGATCTTTCAATACTTTTGCAGGCTGGTAGCGGCTAAGAAAAAGAGCTGGGTAGATCCCGGCAATAAAACCCACCAGCAGCAACAGCAGTAAAAGACCAATGTTAAAAATCCAGTTCCCCAAAAAATCCACCCGCAGGCTGGTTCCGAAAATGGAGTTAAATTCGGGAAGCATGATCTCAACAAGGCCTACAGCCATCATCAGGGACAAAAAGGTGAGGATCAGGGATTCACCCAAGAACTGGGCAATCAGCTTAATGGGTTTTGCACCAAGGACTTTGCGTATTCCAACCTCCAGGGCTCTTTTTGCGGAACGTGCCGTAGAGAGGTTAACGAAGTTGATACAGGCAATAAGCAAGATAAGCAGTGCCACCAAAGAAAAAGCATAAACCAGATTAATGTCCCCCCGGTGATCAGAAATGCTGAATTTAATGTCCTGAGATCGCAGGTATATATCTTTAAGGGGTTGAAGGTACATTTCCATCCGGGGTAGGTCTTGCATACCAATTTCATTCATTCGGATGTCCAGCATTTTTTCAATATTCTCTTCCGCATGTATTTTTTTTGTACCCGGTGATAGCAAAACATAGGTGGCCATAGAATTATTGCCCCAGGTTTTGATCATTTCAGAAAAAAGGTTTTCTGCCGTTGAATAGGAAAGCAAAACTTCAAACTCAAGGTGACTGTTATGGTCTTGGTTCTTCATCAGGCCTGTCACCTGGTATGGCGTTTCCCCAAAACGAAAAGTTTTCCCAACCACTTGCCGGGTATTGAAAAAGCGGTCTGCCACTTTTTCCGAAATTACGGCAGAATTAGGTGCTTTTAAAGGGTCGGGCAGGGATTGATCCAGAAGACGGAGGTTAAACATCCTGAAAACCGAAGGATCGGCATAATAAGCATATCTCTCACGGAAGATTTCATCGCCTGTCCGAAATACGTTTCCTTGGGCAGGCATGATTCTCAGTGTTGCTTCCACTTCAGGCAGGTCTGCTTTCAGGGCTGGAGCCAAAGGTCCTGCGGTAATAGCAACATGCTGAAGATCAATACCCGCGGGGCTTTGAATCTCAACAAGACGATAAATATCGGAATATTCCGGAATTTTTCGATCAAAGCTCAGCTCGTTTTGTAAAAACAGCAATATCAACAGAAAACCGGCAATTCCCGTGGATAATCCTAAAATGTTGATCAGCGAATAAACTTTTTGCCTGGAAAGAATCCGCAGACCTGTTTTAAAATAGTGATACCACATAATAATTTTTTCCAAAAGAAAGCAAAAAAAAACACATACAAAACCATGCCATGCCTAATAACAAACGTACAACCAGCCTTTAACATTTCAAAGTTAAAAGATCCTTTTTTTATTATTGTCCGGCTTCGAACGGGCTTTGTTCATTATTGAACACTGGCAAGAAATGTTAAACTTCTAAAAAAACCCGTATGGTTTTTCAGGTTTTTATACTTTTGAAAATTTATTAAAAATGTCAATGCATATAACATCTCAAAGTCCATTATCAGAAGACGAAACAAAAAATTAAAAACCCCAGGAAAAATAATGACTTTATTTTTGGAAAAAATTTCTAAAAAAGCAGCGATAATTATTTTTTGGTTTGAAATTTGATATGACAAAAAAACTTAAAAAAACCTTTAGGGTTTTTAGGGTTTTAACACAAAAACAAACAATGAACACAAAAAAACAAATACTGGAAAGAGCAACGGCGTTGTTTTTTCGTAACGGCATCCGGTCGGTTACCATGAATGATGTGGCTGAGGCCCTTGGCATATCCAAACGTACACTTTATGAGCACTTTTCCAATAAAGATGAGTTGCTTTCCAACTGTCTGGAGTTTCAGCACGGTAAAAACCTTGAAGAGCAGGCCCGGGCCGAGAAAGAGGCAAAAAACATCATTGATTTAATGCACCGGCATTTCCGAAATGCGGTAATCCAACTCAGGGAGATTCATCCAAATTTTATCAATGAGCTAAGAAAATTCCATCCTGAAATCTGGAACACCAAAGTAGAACCCCTCCTTCTGGAACGGGATGATCACACGAAGAATCTTATTATTAAAGGGATAGAAGAAGGTTTTTTTCTCAAAGAGGTCAATCCTGAAATTGCCTGCAAATTGCTTCATGCACAGAGCGACATGATGATGGATCCCAACCTGTTTCCTCCCGGGCATTTTTCCCTGACGGATGTTTTTCGCCACATTGCCATCAGTTTTATCCGGGGATTTGCCACAGAGAGGGGTCTGAAGGAAATTGAAAACTTATTTTTTAATCCAAACCAGGAAATCTATGTTTGACAAAAACCGGATAAACAATTACATAAAAGCAGCGGGCATAAACGTGCTTTTGCTTTTTTCCGGGATGGCTGGGATCGCTGGTCAGGACAACGCCGACACCCTGTATCTTGATCTGGAAGGAGCCATGGCCATAGCCCGCGAACAAAACCCCACCCTGAAGGTTTCGGCCCTGGAAATAGAATATGCTGAAACGGGGATCAACGAGATCAGGGGACGTTACCTGCCATCACTTAATATCAGCGGATCCTATAACCGCAACATTAAGCGGCCGATCATTTTTCTTCCTGATGACAGCCCTTTTGGAAACGGCTTCATTGAAGTTGGTTCCGACAACAGCTTCATGGCAACCCTGGCAGCCGGCATGCCACTTTACAATCCTTCCCTGAACCGCTCTCTGCGGGCCGCAAGAACTGAAAAAGACCTGGCCGGTGAGCAGTTTCGCGGCAGTAAAATTGAATTGGAATACAATGTGCAAACCGCTTTTTTTGATGTGCTGATGGCCCGTGAATCCATGGAGGTGGTGCGCAAAAGTTTTATGAATGCCAAAGAAAACCTGGATCGTACACGCAAGATGTATGAGCAGGGAACCGTCTCCGAATACGAGTTGATCCGTGCCGAAGTGCAGACCGAAAACCTGCGCCCCAACCTGCTGGAAGCTGAAAATGCCTATGAAGCTACTTTGAACTACCTGAAAGCCCTTATCGGGATGGAAAAAACACGGCCTACAGAAATTAAAGGAAATTTGACAGATATAACAGAAACCATGCTGTCGGATTTTATGGTAGAGGAAGCTGCACGAAATCTTGGCAAAAACACCGAACTGGTGCAGATGGGCCTTCAATTGGAGCTCGTCGGGCAGCAAAAAAATGTTGTCAAAGCACAGGGACTTCCAAGCCTGGATCTTGCGGGAAATTACCAATACCAGGCGGAAGCCAATCACTTCAGGTTTGATGATTACCAGTGGGTAGAAACCTTTTCTGCCGGGTTGCGGCTCACCATTCCCCTGTTTAACGGTTTTGCCGTGCGTGCCCAAAGCCGTCAACTGCAAATTGCTGGGGAGCAGATTCAGTTACAAAAAGAATTTTTGGAAGACAACCTGAGCATTCAGCTTGAAAATATTTTGAATGCCATGAGGGTTGCATTTGAAAAAACCACCAATGCCCGCAGCAATGTTCAGCTTGCGGAGCGGGGTTTTGAAATTGCCAAAACCCGCTACGAAACCGGGCAGGGAACCCTTATGGAGTTAAACGACAGTGAGGTGGCCCTTACCCAGGCACGGTTTAATCTCTTGCAGGCAAAGCATGAAATATTGCAGGCGAAAGCCGAATATCAAAAGTTCATTGGAGAAAACAACAAACTATAACAATCAAAAATAAAATAACCGGAATATGAAAACCTTATTGAAACCCCACATACTGATTTTGCCGTTTGTTTTACTGTTTATGGTATCATGCGACCTTGGAGACCCCGAAGAGGTGAATGATGAACAGGAAAAAGTTTTGGTTGAGGTAACCCGGCTGGAAAAAACAACCATGATCAAAGAACACCGGGCGGTCGGAATTGTTCGCCCCTATGAAGAGGCCTTCATTACCGCAGCATCACCTGCACGCATAGAAAAGATAATGGTAGATGTTGGCCAGCGGGTGAAAAAGGGCGACCTGTTGGTACAAATGGACCGCACCCAGTTGTTTCAGGCAAAAACTCAGATGAATAACCTCAAGGATGATCTTCAGCGCCTGGACACCCTGGTGAAAGTTGGAGCTGCCACCAAACAACAATACGATCAGCTCAAAACCCAGTATGAGGTTGCCCGCAGCAACGTGGAAAACCTGGCGGAAAACACAGAGATCCGCGCCAATATCCCGGGTGTAATATCCGGAAGGTTTTACAGTGAAGGAGAGATGTTTACCATGTCCCCGACCACCCCCGAAGGGAAAGTGGCCATTGTTTCCCTGAAACAGGATCAGCCCGTGAAGATCATGACAGGGGTGTCGGAAAGCCTTTATCCGGATGTGAAAAAAGGACAGCAAACCATTGTTAGATCCGATGTATATCCGGAGCGGGAGTTTACCGGAAGGGTAAATAAGGTTTATCCTGTAATTGACCGTATTTCCGGAACCTTCAACGTAGAGATTTTGGTGGAAAACAGGGATTTTGCCCTGCGACCGGGAATGTATGGAAGGGTAACCCTGTCCATTGGTGAAGTTGAAAGTATCCTGGTGCCAGCCCTGGCTGTGCTCAGACAGGAAGGAACGGGTGAACGTCATGTTTTTGTTGAAGAAGACGGGATTGCCCGCCGAAGGGTTGTTACCCTGGGAAGCCGGTTTGATGATAAGCTGGAAATCCTTTCCGGATTGGCAGAAGGGGAAATGCTGATAACAACCGGTCAGCATAACCTGATGGATCAGACAGAAGTTGAAATTGTGAATTAAAGAAAAGGAATTGACCCATGAAAATATACCGTTCTGCTGTTCAAAGGCCTGTGACCACATTAATGGTGTTTGTTGCTATCGTGGGGTTTGGCCTGTTTAGTCTGCAAGACCTTCCCATAGATCTTTATCCCGAGATAGAACCCCCCATAATAAGTGTTATTACAGAATATCCGGGAGCCAGTGCCTCAGATATTGAGACTACAGTAACCCGCCCCCTTGAGGACAACCTGAGCATTATCTCCGACCTGGATGAAATCAATTCTGTTTCCAGGGATGATGTGTCGACCATTGTTCTGGAATTTCAATACGGAACCAACCTTGACGAAGCCGCCAACGAGATCCGTGATGTGCTGGGTCGAATCGGACCCTTTCTTCCCGATGATGCCGAACAACCCATGGTTTTCAAATTCAGTGCGGCCATGATTCCTGTGGTGGTTCTGGCTGCCACGGCTGATGAAAGTTATCCTGGCCTTGCCAAAATTATTGAGGACCGGGTGGTTAACCCCCTTCAACGAATTGAAGGGGTTGGCAATATCATGGTAACCGGAGAACCTGTCAGAGAAATACAGGTAAACGTTGACCCCGAAAAACTGGATTCCTACGGCCTGACCGTTGAAGAAGTCGGAGGCGTGCTTGCTTCGGAGAATGTTACCCGACCGGCTGGGAATATAAAAATGGGGTTGATGGACTATCCCCTGCGATTTACAGGAGAGTTTGAAGAAGCCCGGTTTATCAGTGATCTGGTAATAGGGAGCTTTAACGGCAACAATATTTTTGTAAGGGATGTTGCAGAAGTGAAGGACACCCTCAGGGAGCTGACCGTTGAGGAGCGGCTTAACCAGGAAAGGGGGCTGCGCCTGGTCGTGCAAAGACAATCCGGTGCCAATACGGTTCAGATTGCCAGAGAAATTCTGGACCAACTCCCAGCCATCCGGGAAAACTTACCCCCGGATGTTGAACTGCTAACAATAGTTGATCTGTCCGAATTTATTATTGATGCGGTGGATAATCTGACCAACATCCTCTATTTTGCTGCCATATTTGTTACGGTCGTAGTATTGTTTTTTATTGGTAGATGGAGGGCTACATTTATCATTGTGCTGACCATTCCGGTATCACTGGTTGCAGCATTTATTTACCTGTATGTAACCGGTAACAGCCTGAATATCATCTCTCTTTCAAGTCTTACCATTGCCATGGGGATGGTGGTTGATGATGCCATTGTGGTACTTGAAAATGCCACCAAGCATATTGAGCGGGGCAGCCATCCCCGCGAAGCGGCATTATACGGGACAAATGAGGTGGGTATGGCGGTGGTGGCATCCACCCTTACCGTTTTAGCAGTATTTCTTCCATTAACCTTGATCCCCGGTTTGATTGGGCTGTTTTTCCGCCAACTAGGGTTTATTGTTGCCATTACTGTTTCGGTTTCCACCCTGGCAGCATTAACCCTTACCCCCATGCTTAGCTCCAGGCTGATGGCCGTGGGCGGGGGAAGGAGCAAAGGCTTCGGCACCAAAACTTCAGCAGCCATCGAACGTTTTCTGGAGAATCTGGACAACGGTTATGAAAGCCTCCTCAACTGGGCCCTTGGGCGAAAGAGAACCATCTTTTTTGGTGCCGTATTGATATTCTTTGCAAGTATAGGACTTTTCCCACTGATCGGGACCAGCTTTATGCCAGAGGCAGATCAAAACCGTCTGGATGCCAGCATAGAATTACCTGTTGGCCTCAGGCTGGAAGAAACCGTGAAAACGGCCAGGGTTTTGGAGCAAATTCTGGAAGAAAAGTTTCCGGAGGTAGATCTTTACAGTATCAGCTCCGGAGCAGATCCCACCATGGGGATTTTTGGAGCAGCAGATGTGGGCAGCCATACAATAGACATGACCATGCGCCTTATACCGGTTAGAGAAAGGGAGCGTAGTGTCTGGCAGCTTGCTGAGGCTTTGCGTCAGGAGTTGCAACAGTTCCCGGAAATCGTCAATTTTACTGTAGAAACAGAAGGTGGAGGTGGTATGGGCATGGGTGCCCCTGTGGAGGTTGAAATATACGGAGAGGATTTTACAGAAACCGGGCGCATTGCCAGGGAGCTTGCCGACCGTATGGAAGCCATTGAAGGGTTGCGCGATGTGCGTCTGAGCCGGGGGCCCGAAAGACCCGAGCTGCAGGTTATTCCCGATCAGGAAAAAATGGCCTCCTTTGGGCTGAACGCTGCCACTGTTTCTTCGGCCATTCGCAACCGGGTGGACGGGATGACGGCCACACTTTTCCGGGAAGCCGGTGAAGAATATGATGTGGTGGTTCGTCATAAAGAAGACTTCCGGGAATCCATATCGCATATCGAAAATATTTCGGTACGCAACCAACGGGGGGAGCTGGTCAAATTAAAGGAATTTGCCCGGGTTGAAGAGTATTTTTCTCCGCCCTCCATCGAAAGAAAAAACCGGGTGCGTTATATTACCGTCAGCAGTTCCCTTCACGAGCGATCTCTGGGTGATGCAACGGCCGATATCAGCGCGGAATTGGACGAAATGGATCTTCCGGAAGGCATAAATGTGGATTTTGGCGGGCAAATAGAGGAACAACAGGAGGCCTTCGCAGATCTTTTTGTGCTGCTGATATTAAGTATATTCCTGGTATACGTAGTCATGGCTGCACAGTTTGAGTCGTTCCGCATGCCGGCCATTATCATGCTTGCCGTACCCTTTGCCTTTTCGGGAGTAATGCTTGCCTTATTCATTACCGGCACGGAGCTTTCGGTTATTTCCATAATCGGAGGGATCATCCTGATCGGGATTGTGGTGAAAAACTCCATTGTGCTCATTGACTTTACCAACCTGATGTATGCCCGGGGATTGGGCGTGGTAGAGGCCGTTGTCACCGCCGGCAGGTCAAGGCTTCGCCCGGTATTGATGACGGCACTTACTACCCTGCTTGCCATGATACCCATGGTACTGGCCAGGGGAGAGGGTGCGGAAATATGGGCACCCATGGCCATTGCCGTGATCGGAGGATTGTTTTTCTCTACCCTGATCACCCTTATATTTGTACCGGTAGCCTATGGAATGTTTGGGGCAAAAAAGTTAAAAAAGAAAAAGGAAAAAGAAGATCAGGCATTTTTGCGTGAATAAAAACTCAACCCGGAGGCGGTTTATGGCATGAATCATTGTTTGCCAAAGACGGCCTCCGGAAGTAATAGAAATCAGGAAAAAAATTTCAGAAAATGAAAGCGGTTTTTATTGTTTACAATCAGGCACTTACCGAACGGGTGGATGAGTTGCTCAACCATATCGGTGCCCGCGGTTTTACCCAATGGCAGGATGTTATGGGAAGGGGAAGTGAAAAAGGGGAGCCCCACATGGGCACGCACACCTGGCCGGCTTTAAACAGCGCGATATTGTCGGTGGTTGATGATGATAAGGCAGAAGAACTGCTGGCAGGGGTTGATAAACTTAACCAGGCAGCAGAAGCGCAGGGCATCAGGGCCTTTTTGTGGAATGTGGAAAAGTCCGTTTAAAGCAACTTGTCAATGGCTTTGGCCAGCTTCCGGTCTTTTTCAGTGATCACCCCTCCCACATCATGCGTGGATAAACGAATATCCACCTTGTTGTAAACATTGGTCCATTCGGGATGGTGGTTTTGCTTTTCCGCTATTAGGGCCACTTTGGTCATAAAGGAAAAAGCCTCAACAAAATTTTTGAATTCGAAGCTTTTAACCAGCTGATTGTTTTTTTCGCGCCACATGATATTGGGTTTTAAATGTAAAACATTTTAAGGGAGAAAAGGTTCGCACTCAAAAGCCGGGTTATTTTTCGAAATATTTTAAAACAACGTCATTTGTAAAAAGGCTAAAACAATCCGGCCGCGAATTCTTCTGGCTGCACCTTATGAAAATATTCCTGAAAGGGGATGGTCTTCAGCTTCTTGAGGATTTCATCCTCCTGATGAGGAGTTTCCCTGAGAATGGTTTCCACTTCTGACACATCCAGTTTATTGAAAAAATCACCGAAGATACGGATGTCCTTGATGATGCCTTTGTTTACGTTCAGGTGCATTTCCATGAAGCCGCCCTCAGTTCGTATCGCCTTTTGAAGGTCATATTCCGGAGAGCTGCCGAAATTCCATTCCCAGGTTGAATATTTTTTCTCCACCAGCTTCCGGATCCCTTCCAGATCTTTTTGGGTGAAATCATAAAACCTGCAGTTCGGATGGGTTTTGTGAATATGGTTCATGATCCTGTCTCGGAATTGCAGCACATCCATGTCTTCCTTCAGATGCTCGCGGATGTTGGTCACTCTGCTTCTTACGCTTTTCACAGCTTTGTCTTTGTATTTCAGAGGGTTGACTTTCAGGGCCATGGCTAAATCCTCCATCAGGGAAGAAAAAAGCAGGGTTCCATGACGAAGGACTCTGTTTTTGTAGACATGTTCAGCGTTTCCCGAAAATTTCTTCCCTTCAATAGTCAGGTCGTTACGTCCCTCAAAGCGGGCATCTACCGATAGTTTCTTCAATACTTCAATAATGGGCAGGGTAAATTTTTTAAAGTCTACTTTATGGTCTTTTTCCCCGTTCATGATGAAGCTGAAGTTCAAATTACCCAGATCGTGAAATACGGCCCCGCCTCCCGATAGTCTGCGAACCACCTTGATGTTTTTTGCTTTTACATAATCCATGTTCACTTCTGCCAGGGTGTTTTGATGCTTCCCCACAATGATTGCGTTTTCGTTTCGCCAGAGCATAAAACAGTTTTCTGTGAAATTTTTCAGCACATACTCTTCTGCTGCCAGGTTAAACCAGGGGTCGGTATTGGGATGTTTAATACAAAGCATAGATGGTTTAAATTAAAAAACACGCAAAAATAAAACTGTTT
>SKVW01000206.1 GCA_007129255.1 Bacteroidales bacterium | reverse complement strand
TTTTGTATCACGAAGAGCTGGAATCCCTGGTGAAAAACTTCCCCACCCTGAAGCGGGCAAGGTTTTGGATGACCTTTGGAGAGCAATACATTACTTATTTGAATGTCTTGCAGGATGTGGGCATGACCAGTATCAAACCGGTCAACTTTAAAGGGGTGGATATTGTTCCCCTTGAATTCCTGAAAGCCGTTTTACCGGAGCCTTCCACTCTTGGTGAAGGGTATAAGGGGCAGACCTCCATTGGTTGTCAGATAAAGGGCATTAAAGACGGTAAAGAGCGAACCTATTATATCTGGAATAACTGCGATCACGCAGAAGCCTATCGTGATGTAAAAGCGCAGGCGGTGAGCTTTACCACCGGGGTGCCGGCCATGATCGGTGCCATGATGGCCCTTACAGGAAAATGGTCAGGACAAGGGGTATTTAACGTGGAAGAATTCGATCCGGATCCTTTCATGGAAAAATTGCCCGTTTATGGTTTGCCCTGGCACGAGCGCATAGATGAACCACTTCCTGTTGAAAAATAAATCCTTTTCAGCAGAGAATCCTATATCAATACCTGTTTGCAGCTTGGATTGCAGGCAGGTATTTTTTCCTGGTAACCTCTTTTTGCTTTCATCCTTAAAACCCTTTAATCATGTCCATCGATTTTGACCAGGTTCCCTCCCCATGCTTTGTCCTGGATGAGGAATTGCTGAAAATTAACCTGAACATTCTTGACCTGGTGCAACAGGAAGCAGGAGTGGAGATCATTTGCGCCCTGAAAGGTTATGCCATGTGGAGCACTTTTCCCCTTATCGGGAAATATCTGAAAGGGGCCACGGCCAGCTCACTGCATGAAGCAAGGCTGATCAACGAAGAGATGGGCTGCCTGGCACATACCTATTGCCCGGTTTTCCTGGAGGATGAATTTGAACAGATCCTGGGGTTGAGCACTCACCTAACGTTTAACTCTTTCAGCCAATTTGAAAAATTCAGGGATAAGGTAAAAGCCTTCCACCGGCCGGTGAGCATGGCTTTGCGCATCAACCCTGAGTATTCGGAGGTGGAAACCGATCTGTATAATCCGGCCATACCCGGTTCCCGCCTTGGCATAACCCATGATCAATTTCCCGATAAACTGCCACCGGAAATTGAGGGTCTGCATTTTCATGTGCTTTGCGAAAACGACAGTTTTGTCCTGGAAAGGACCCTTGAAAAGGTTGAAGAAAAATTCAGCCAATACATCAAACAGGTGAAATGGTTTAATATGGGCGGCGGCCATCATATTACCCGGAAAGACTATGATGTAAAGCACCTGGTAGGATTGTTAAAAGCATTCAAGAAGCGTTATCCCAATTTGGAACGGGTTATTCTCGAGCCCGGAGAGGCCGTTGGCTGGCAAACCGGTTATTTGGTTTCCACCGTCCAGGATATTATTGAAAACCAAGGGGTAAAAGTTGCCATGCTGGATGTGAGTTTTGCCGCCCACATGCCCGATTGCCTGGAGATGCCTTATAAACCCGCCATAATCAATGCAACCGATGCCAGGGAAGGAAAACCGACCTATCGTATGGGAGGAGGCACTTGCCTGGCGGGCGATTTTATGGGAATGGGAGATTACAGTTTTGAAAAAGAACTAAAACCCGGGGACAAGGTGGTTTTTGATGACATGATCCATTATACCATGGTAAAAACCACCTTTTTTAACGGGGTAAAACATCCCTCCATTGGGATTCGGAGGGAGAATGGGGAGTTTGTTTTACTGCGCAGTTTTGGCTACGAAGATTATAAAGGGAAACTTTCCTGATTTCGTAAAAAAGGGCCGGGGCTTATTTCTTAACCTCGTATTCCATGTACCTGGCTGTTTTTTCGGCCACTTCCCTGCCATGGATCTTTTCCAGCAGATACAATGAAACATCTATGCCGGCTGACACCCCGGCGGAAGTCAGAATCTTGCCGTTGTCGGTAAAGCGATTGTAAGGTCTTGCCCGGGCTGTGGGCTCCAGCCTTTGTACATCCTCAAAAACCAGGTGGTGGGTGGTGAATTTTTGCTTTTTCAGCCAGCCGCCTTTGGCCAGGATCCTGGCACCGGAACAAACAGAAAAAACATAGCTGGCTTCGGAAATAAGCCGGTTGATTTCCATCATGAGATGCTCATCGGCAATGACCCTGCGTGAACCCTCTCCGCCGGGCAAAATAAGGATCTCGGGCACTGGGAGGGTTTTCAGGTCAAAATCGGGCACTACCTTCAACCCATTTATGCTTTTTACAGGAAGCGTGTTGGAAGCGAAAGTAAAGACTTCAAACAGGGGCATGTCACAGGCAATGTTTGCCGCAGAAAAAACCTCATAAGGACCGCAAAAATCCAGTAATTCCGCATCCGGGAAAACAAAAATACCGGTACGCATTTTTTACCTTTCCTCAATATATTTTACGTAATCTTCCTGGTTGTTCTTTTGTGATTTGTTTTTTTCACGTTCTTTGCGCGCATAGCGAATATAGGCCCAAAGCCATCCGGTAAGAAAACCAAGGAAAAACAGCACAAGGATCACCAGAAAGGCCGGTCCGCTGAGTTTCAATCCCCAGAAGTTGAGGTCTACGGTACCATAATTCAAAACAATAAATACGATCAATAAAACGGCAATAATGCCATTCAGGATCCAGAACCAGATACGATTTCTTTCGGGTTTCATCTCGACTATTTTTTTAATGGTTCGACAATCATTCAAATTTACGCTTTTGAGGAATAAAAAACCAAACCGGTAGGGAATAAAACAAAAATTATTTCAGGATAAAAGCGATGCTGATGCCCAGGTAATTTCCCAGGGCGTACCCTGCAATTCCTACGGCCAGGCCGGAGATGATGATTTCCTTGTTTTTTAAAGCAGCGGCAACCACCGGCACAAAAGGGGGAGAGCAGATCAGTGCGGTGGAGGTAATGATCATGGTATCGGTATCCACTCCGAATATTTTGCACAACAGGGTATGCACCAGCAGACTTCCAAAAACCACCATGGCCACGTAAAGGAAAAGCCCGGGAGCCGCTCCTGCAAATTTCTGGATGTCGGCCATGGAAGCCACAGCAATACTGAATATCAGGATAAAGTACATGCCGGCTTCGAAAGTTTTTTCAATGCGGTTTATTTTTGGTGCCAGGGAAGCTGCCAGCCCCAGGGTGGTAATGGAAAGAATAATGATCAGCATGGAAATCCCTCCCGCTAGCAGGAAACTCAATCCTATAGATAGTCCTGCAATGGAAAGGGATAAAGCCACCGCTCCCAAAACGGGTAAAAAGAACTTTTTGCGGAAAAACCCCTGGTAAGGGTCGGTTCCTTTGAAAGAAAAATCAGTTTGGTGCTGAGGATCTGCAAAACGGTAAGGCTTAAGAAACAGCCTGAAAAATTTTCTGCCGGCGGTCATTAAAAAGGCAAGGTATATGGCGCCCAGTATGATGTCGTGGGTGTTCAGAATGATATAGGTTTCCGGGTTGGCTTGCAAAACGCTTTGAATAGACGCCATGTTTGGGGTTCCCCCGCTGTAAACGCCCACCATCATGCCACTGATCTTCCAGATCTCGGGGAGAAAATTTCTGAAAATAAAATACCCGGCAAGCACGACTAGGATCGCGGAGGCCAAACCCAGTAACATGGACAGCAGGGTTTTACCGGCCATTTTTACCCAGCTGCGAATATCAAGGGAAAACAACAGCAGCGGCAGGGCCATGGGAATGGTAGCACTGGTCATTAGTTCCTGCACTTCAGCCGCGCCTGTGGGCATCAACCCAAGGTTGCCGGCCAGAAGCCCCGTAATATAGGCTATGACCACTGCGCCTACTTTATTAAGGAAACGGAACCTGTGGCATAAATATAAAATGCCCAGGGGTGAGAAAATGAAGAATATTAGCAGGTAAAAATTTTCCATTATCACCTGGGAAGAATTGATCCCCTGTTTTTTTAATTTAAAGCAGCAAAGGTAAATTTTTCATATTAAACTCCACCCATAAGCCTGATCTTAATCGGAAAAATAGGGCAGGCCCTGTAAATGCAAGGAAATATTTTTAACTTTGATCCTTGCAAAACACAGAAAAAATTTTCCTTAACCAAACCATCAGCATCATGAAGCGTTTTTTAGTAATCACGTTACCGGTTATTTTTGCCCTCACGGCCATAACCGCCTGCGGGCCTTCCGCAGAAGAAATCTATACACAGGAAATGGAAGATAGACTGGCACAATTTAAAGAAGTAACCCTGGAAGCTGACCTTACATGGCTCAGTGAGAATGAAAGAGAGATGATTCGCATCCTGATTGATGTTTCCGACATTATGGATGAGATTTTCTGGATGCAGTCTTATTCCGACGAAGGGAAAGAACATTTAAGAGAGATCGTTGACCATGAACTGGCCTGGGAGTATGCCTTGATCAATTACGGGCCATGGGAGCGCATTGAAGGGAATGTTCCCTTTATCAGGGGGTTTGATGAAAAGCCCCTGGGTGCCAATTTTTATCCCCACGACATGACCCGTGAAGAGTTTGAAGCATGGGACGATCCCGATAAAACAAGTCTTTATACATTGGTTAGAAGGGACACAGAAGGCAACCTGGTTACCATCCCTTATTCTGATTTTTACCGTGAACAGCACGAAGAAGCCTCAGGGTTGATGCTCCAGGCAGCAGAACTGGCCGAAGACCCTGGCCTTAGAAACTACCTTGAAATGCGGGCTGAAGCTTTGCTGACTGATGAATACCAGCCAAGCGACTTTGCATGGATGGAAATGCGGGACAACAACATAGACTTTATCGTTGGACCCATCGAAACTTACGAAGACCGCTTGTTTGGATATAAAGCTGCTCATGAGGCATTTATTCTTGTCAAGGATCTGGAATGGAGTGAGCAGCTGGATAAATTTAATGCCATGCTGCCCGAGCTGCAGGCCGGGCTCCCGGTGGATCTGAAATATAAAGCAGAAGTGCCTGTCACAGAATCCGATATCAATGTTTATGAAGCCATTTATTATGCCGGCGACTGCAACGCAGGCACCAAAACCATTGCCATTAACCTGCCCAACGATGAAGAAGTGCAGGCCAAAGCAGGTAGCCGCAAGCTGCAACTGAAAAACTCTATGGAAGCCAAATTTGACCATATCCTGGTACCCATTGCCGATATGCTTATCCATGAAGATCAGCGGAAACATGTGACTTTCGATGCCTTTTTTGAAAATACCACTTTTCATGAAGTAGCCCACGGTATGGGAGTAATGCAGACCATTAACGATAAAGGAACCGTAAGGGAAGCCTTGCGCGACCATTACTCTCCTATCGAAGAAGCCAAAGCCGATATTCTGGGACTTTACCTGGTTACCAAGCTTTATGAAATGGGTGAGTTGAACAGCGGCGAGGTCATGGATAATTATGTGACCTTCCTTGCCGGGATCTTTCGTTCCACCCGCTTTGGAGCAACCAGTGCGCATGGCATTGCCAACATGATGCGGTTTAATTATTTTGCAAGGGAAGAGGCATTTACCTATGAAGATGGCGTCTATAAAGTTAATTTTGACCAAATGAGGGAAGCAGTAATGACTTCAGTTGAACAGATACTGGTTATCCAGGCAGAAGGAGACTATGCTGCTGCTGAGGAGTTGATCAGGGTTGACGGGGAAATGCGCGAGCCCCTTATCAGTGATCTGCAAAGGATCAACGAAACAGATATCCCTGTGGATATCTACTTCAGACAGGGAAAAGAGGTTTTGGGCCTTTAATAAAATTACAATACCCTGGTTGCTTACCCGGTGCTTTTTTATGAAAGCACCGGGTTTTTTTTCAATGGCAAACCATAGCAACTTTGGTCTTTCTTAGATGTTTTTCCACGAGCTATTATAATTAACGGCAACATTCCTTTCATAGCTCTCAAAAGGTTTCCATAAAAATGTTTATTTTTATCCTTTAACATTTCCCTGGGCGACTGGTTTGTTTTTTTTTGAACACCTACATAACAAAGAACCTTTGCAGTTTAAAAAAAAAAGACCGACGGGGCATTTATATAAAAAACCTGAAATGAAAAAATATTTGAGTAAAACCGCTTTTATTTTAACCCTGATTTTTATCCAGCCTTTATGGGGGCAGGTAACTTTTGACTTTTCTGATCAGGAAGTCATCAGCCGTTTAAAGCAGGATATTTACACCCTGGCTTCCGAAGAAATGGAAGGGCGGGAAGCCGGAACCGAAGGGGAACGAAAAGCTGCAAAATACATTAAAGACCAGATGATAGAGATCGGTCTGGAGCCATTGTTTGATGGAACTTACTACCAAGAGTTTACCTTTGACGGGCCCTGGACCATGGGTGAAGACAATTTTCTTAGGGTAAACACCACGGCTTTTGTTGCCGGGGAAGACTTTCATACCCTTCCCGGATCGGCAAATGCTGTGTTGCAGGCTTCTTTTGTGGATGTTGGCTATGGAGTAAAAGGTTTTGAGGAGCATAATGATTACCAGGATCTTCAGGATATTGAAGGTAAGATTTTCGTGATGGAGTATTACCTTCCTGAAACCCTGGCCGATCATGCAGATCTGTCTCCCCTGGAAGAGGCCGGCAAAAAAATTCAAGTGGCAAAAGACAAAGGTGCCGAAGCCGTCATTTTTATCAATACCTCTGGCACCAGGTCTGATCCCCGCATTTTATCAAGATTAAGGATTGAGCGTATGAATATCCCCGTTTTGTTCGCCAGGGAAAATGTGGCCAATTATCTGTCTGATCATCCTGAGGCCAGCATTTCCCTTTCAACCGATATAAACCGGCAAACCTTCAAGGCTGTGAATGTTGCAGGATACCTGGACAATCATGCGGAAAGAACCGTGGTTATCGGTGGTCACTACGACCATCTGGGATATGGAGGGATGGGTTCCAGGAGCCCCGGCAGTGAAGAGATCCATTATGGTGCCGATGACAACGCCAGCGGCATTGCCGGCATGCTGGAGGCGGCAAGGTATTTCTCTGATTCGCAGGCCGGCAACCATAATTATTTGTTTATTGCCTTTTCTGCCGAAGAGAAGGGCCTTCTGGGCAGCAGGCATTTTACGGCAAGCGATGCCTACGACATGGAGCGAGTGAATTATATGTTTAACCTGGACATGATCGGGCGCATGGAAGACCATAACCTGATGCTGATCGGCACGGGCACCTCTCCTGTATGGGATGATCTGATCGAAGAAGTGACCCCTGACCATTTCAACATCCGCAAAAATCCAAGCGGAATGGGTGGTTCAGATCATACTGCGTTTTATCTGGAAAATATTCCAGTTATCTTTTTCTTTTCCGGTATCCATGATGACTACCACCGCCCTGGGGACACCCCTGATAAGATCAATTATGAAGGCACTTCCGAAATTCTTTCCCTGGTTTACAATATGGTTGAAACACTGGATGAGAAAGACAGGCTGGCTTTTACCCCCACCCCGGTGCCTGACAGCCGGCGCCGGCGCTCCGAAAGTGTTACATTGGGCCTGATGCCCGATCATGCATTTGACGGTGCGGGGCTGAAAGTTCAGGCGGTTATTGATGACCGGCCTGCCCAGAAAGCCGGTCTGAAAGGAGGAGATGTAATCCTTCGCATCAATGATATGCACATTGAAGAGATCACCAGTTATATGAATGCTCTTCAGGAGTTGGAAAAAGGTGAAAAAATAACCGTTCATGTAAGCAGGGATGATGAGGAATTGGTTTTCGAAGTTGAGCTGTAAAGCTTTTCCTGTTTTATTTTACTTATCTTTGGCCTTTTAAAATATAATGTGTTCATGCATACAAGGGAAGTTGCCGTGGTTGGCTCGGGAAGCTGGGCTACGGCCATTGTGAAGATTTTATTGAACAATGTTGAAAAGGTCCATTGGTGGGTTAAGGAGAAGGAAATCGCCGATCATCTGCTTCGTTATAACCACAATCCGCACTATTTGAGTTCGGTTGAGTTTGATCCTGAGCGCCTGCATATTTCAACCAAACTTGACGAAGTTCTTTCCAGGGCTGAAATCATCATCTTTTGTATTCCTGCCGTATTTCTTCATCAAACGGTTAAAGAGGCCAATGGATCAAGGCTGAAAGGCAAGCTTGTGGTAAGTGCCATTAAAGGCATTGTTCCGGAATACAACGCCATAATTGCCGATTATTTTAATGAACATTTTAGGGTTGATTACAATCGCTTTGTTGTGGTTAGCGGTCCTAGTCATGCAGAGGAAGTAGCGCAGGAAAAGCTGACTTATCTGACCGTAGCCTCTGAAAACAGTGAATATGCCAGGGAAGTTTCCGGGTTGTTCGATTGCAGGTATATTTTTACCAGCCTTTCCGATGATATTTTTGGTACCGAATATGCTCCGGTGTTGAAAAACATCATTGCCATCGCAAGTGGTATCTGCAGTGGGCTGGGTTATGGTGACAATTTCCAGGCAGTACTGATCAGCAATGCCATACAGGAGATAGAAAACTTTGTGGCAAAGGTACACCCTATTCAGCGCGATATAAAAAGCTCTGTTTATCTTGGAGATTTGCTGGTGACCTGTTATAGCCAGTTCAGCCGCAACCGGACTTTTGGAACCATGATTGGCAAAGGCTACAGTGTGAAATTTGCACAACTGGAAATGAAAATGATCGCAGAGGGTTATTTTGCCACCAAATGCATCCGGCAGTTAAACCTGGAATATGGAGTGGAAATGCCCATTGTGGAAGCGGTTTTCAATATTTTATACAATAACCAGCCCCCTTCAAAAGAAATTAAAGACCTTGCGGAAAAACTCAGCTGATGCTACAGGAAAATAATCCCTATTTAAATTCCATATTGCTTTTCCGGGTAATTTTTTCACAGTAACGGCATTTCAACCTTAGGTCTTCCTTTTCAACCACATCAAAGCGGGTAACCAGCTGTTCGTGATTGGTAACACAATTAGGGTTGAAACATTTTACAATCCCGGTGATCTTTTCAGGTACTTCTACCACCATCTTTTTCGCCACCTGAAAGTCCTTTATTTCAATGATGGAGGCATGGGGGGCGACCAGGGAGATTTTATTGAGTTCTTCGGGCCGGAAATATTTGCCGCTTACTTTAATGATGCCTTTGGTGCCGTATTTTTTACTTTCCAGGTTGGTGGCAAAAAGTACCATGTTTTCAAAACTTTCCAGTTTTAAAATACGGATTACCTGGAAAACCGCATTGGAAGGGATATGGTCAATGACAGTTCCGTTTTCGATGGCCGAAACTTTCAGTTCTTTTATTTTTTCACTCATTTTTCTTTGGCTTTAATTTTTTCCTGCTAGCGAATTCCAAGAATTAACGATAAGAGAGCCTGACGCACATAAACGCCGTTCAGGGCCTGCTCAAAATAATATGCTTTTGGGCTTTGATCGACCTTAATGTCGATCTCGTTTACCCTGGGCAGAGGATGCAGCACCCGGAAACCATCTTTGGTTTCCTGTATCATTTCGTTATGGAGGATATAAGCGTTTTTGATCCGCTCATATTCCAGGGGGTCGCTGAAGCGCTCGCGCTGAATGCGTGTCATGTATAGAATATCGGTCTGTGGAATGACCTCCTCCATTTCGGTATACTGATGGTAGGTAAGATTTCTTTCTTTGATATGCATTTTTACCGCACTGGGAAGCTTCAGCTCCACGGGAGAAACCAGGTGAAAAGTGGTGTTGTAATTGCAAAGGGCAATTACCAGAGAATGCACGGTTCTTCCGTATTTCAGGTCTCCCACGAAAGCTACATGCAGGTTATCCAATGTGCCTTGTGTTTTCTGTATACTGTAAAGATCGAGCAGGGTTTGGGTGGGATGCTGGTTGGCTCCGTCTCCTGCATTGATAATGGGCACGGGAGAAATTTCCGATGCAAAACGGGCACTGCCTTCAATGGGGTTGCGCATGACGATCAGGTCGGAGTAGCTGGCAATGGTCAAAATGGTGTCGCGCAGCGACTCTCCCTTTTTCTGGCTGGTATTGGTGGCTTCGGAGAAACCGACAATTTTTCCGCCCAGCCGGCTTACCGCACTCTCAAAACTTAAACGGGTGCGGGTGGAGGGTTCAAAAAACAGGGAAGCCACTACATGATCCTGAAGAATATTTTGCACGGGATTCTTTTCAAACTCCCGGGCAATCTCCAGCACACGCAACTGTTCCTCCTTGCTGTAATCGTTGATGGATACTAAACTTTTATGCTTCATGTTTATGGGATTGGAGTGAATTTATTAAAGTTGGGAACTGATAAACAAAATAAACTAAATTTAAATTTAACCCCTAAAGCTTTTTTTTATTTTTTTCCACAACAAAATGCTTTGCATTTCCGGGGGTATGGTCAAAAAAAAAGGGGCTTCGAAAAGCCCCTTTTGATAAATTATTTACAACCGCAGTCGGTTTTAACGAGGTTTTTTTCTTTGAGGAAATCGCAAATCAACCCGCAAAGGTTGGGCTCTCCAATTTCCTGAAGTTCATAGTTAACTTTAACACTGGGCTTGTTTATTTTCAAAACCCTGTTGATATCAATAGGTGTAGCAATAACCACCAAATCGCAAGGAGTATTTTCTATGGTAGCTTGCAGGTCCTTTATTTGTTGCGCACTGTAACCCATAGAAGGCAGCACAGGTCCAATCTCCGGATATTGCTCATATGTTTCCCTGAGTTTTCCAACAGCATATGGACGAGGGTCTACCAACTCAGCAGCACCATATTTTTGAGCGGTAATACTCCCGTAACTGAACTTTATCTCACCGTGGGTAACAGTAGGGCCTTCTTCAATTACCAACACTTTTTTGCCCCTTATCAGCTCAGGTTTATCAACAAAAGTGGGTGAGCAGGCATCTACTACCTTTGCATCAGGAACCACTTTGGCCACATTGTCCCTAACCAGCTGAAGATCTTTGAGGTCGGCGCTTTCAATTTTATTTACCACCACAATATCGGCAATACGCAGCGTAGTTTCCCCGGGATAATAGCTAAGCTCGTGCCCAGCGCGCTGAGGATCTGCCATAGTAATCATCAGGTCGGGTTTGATAAACGGAAAATCGTTGTTTCCACCATCCCATAAAATGACATCACAATCCTCTTTCTCGGCTTCCCTCAAAATGGCTTCGTAATCAATGCCAGAGTAAATTACCGTATTGCGTACCACATGAGGTTCGTATTCCTCCATTTCTTCAATGGTACACTCGTGTTTTTTCAGGTCCTCGATGGTGGCAAAACGCTGAACAGCTTGTTTTACCAAGTCTCCATAAGGCATTGGGTGACGAATGGCGACTGCCTTAATACCATGGCTTTTTAATACGTCAACAATTCTGCGGGATGCTTCACTTTTTCCTCCCCCGGTTCTAACTGCACCGGTAGCAATAACCGGCTTAGAAGAATTGAGCATGGTTGCATTAAGGCCAAGTAACTTAAAGTCGGCTCCGGCAGCATTGATTACTGAAGCCAGGTTCATAACCTGTTGATAGGAAACATCACTGTAGGAGAAAACACATTCATCTACATTGAAATTTTGAATAAGCCCGGTGAGTTCTTTTTCTGACTTGATAGGTATGCCATCAGGGTAAAGTTCTCCGGCCAGCTCAGCAGGGTATTTCCGCCCTTCAATATCGGGGATCTGGGCAGCAGTGAAAGCGACTACATTGTATTTATCATTGTTGCGGAAGTAGGTGTTAAAATTGTGAAAATCCCTTCCGGCAGCACCAATAATAATTACATTCTTCCTGTTTTTATTCATAAAGATTTATTTGAATTAAATGTTTGTAAATGAAATTCTTTGAGAAAAACCTCCACAAAAATACTGGTTTAAGTGTTTAATGCAAGCAATCTAAAAGATTTTTTCGTTTGTTGGCTTTTTTGGCGGGATATAACTTCATTTCCCTTATTCAATTTTTTAAAACGAATCTCTTTCCGTTACCGAAAAAACCCATGGTTTTTACTATTTTTTGAATTTTTTTGTGGGCTTTTTTTAAAAAACAGAAGTTAAAAGGAGGGTTATTGCAATTGGGTTTTTCATTGTTTTTTCTTCTGTGGGTTTTGAAGTTGCTTGCCTGAAAAACCTTAATTTTGCCCCACACAAAAATATATCAGGATGAAGGTAGAAGAAAAAATTGCCAGCGCCGTAATAGAAATCATTAAAGACAATTTTGGGCAGGTGGTGGCTCCTGAACTGGTCACCATTACAAAAACACGTAAGGAATTTGAAGGAGATTTTACATTGGTGGTCTTTCCTTTTGTAAAAATTGCCCGGCGTTCTCCGGAGCAGACTGCTGAAATCATTGGGGGTTCCCTGGTAAAGGAGGTTGAAGAGGTGATCGGTTATAATGTGATCAAGGGATTTTTAAACCTTACCCTGGCCCCGGAATTCTGGCTGGATTTTCTGAAAAAGGAAATGAACAATACCAACTTTGGTTTTCAACCCGAAAGGAAAGAGAACCCTGTGGTGGTGGAGTATTCTTCTCCCAACACCAACAAACCGCTGCATCTTGGGCATATTCGTAATAATTTGCTTGGCTGGTCTGTATCCCGCATTTTACAGGCAGCCGGCAGCACGGTAAAAAAAGTAAACCTGGTCAATGACCGGGGTATACATATCTGCAAGTCCATGCTGGCCTGGATGAAATACGGGGAGGGGGAAACTCCTGAAAGCTCAGGGAAAAAAGGCGACAAACTTGTGGGTGATTACTATGTGAAATTTGAAACAGAATTGCGCAAACAAGTTGATCAACTGGTAAAAAAGCAGGGCCTTGCCCCCGAAGAAGCCCGCAGATCTGCACCTCTGATGCAGGAAGCCCAGGAACTTTTGCGCAAGTGGGAGTTGCGTGACCCTGATACCATTGCCGTTTGGGAAAAAATGAATGGATGGGTTTATGAAGGTTTCGACCAAACCTATAAACGACTTGGGGTGGATTTTGATAAAATTTACTTTGAATCCGATACCTACCTCCTTGGCAAAAAGCTGGTGAAAGAAGGTCTGGAAAAAGGCTTTTTCTTCCAAAAGGAAGATGGTTCGGTCTGGGCCGATCTTTCAGATTTTAAGCTGGATGAGAAACTTTTACTCAGGGCAGATGGTACTTCCGTATACATGACCCAGGATATTGGAACCGCCCAGCTGAGGTATGATGATTTTCAGCCGGGAAAAATGGTTTACGTGGTGGGCAATGAGCAAAACTACCATTTCGATGTGTTGAAAAAGGTGTTGAAGAAACTGGAAAAACCATACGCCGGTTTGCTGCACCATTTAAGTTACGGCATGGTGGAATTGCCTGAAGGCAAAATGAAATCCCGCGAAGGAACCGTTGTGGATGCGGATGACCTGATGGATGAAATGGTGGAAACCGCAAGAAAAACCACAGAAGAACTTGGCAAAACACAGGACATCGGTGAGCAGGAAAAAAAACACTTATACCACATCATTGGTTTGGGTGCCCTAAAATATTTTATTTTAAAGGTTGACCCCAAAAAGAACATGTTGTTCAATCCAGCTGAATCCATTGACTTCAATGGCAACACAGGGCCTTTTATCCAGTACACCCATGCCCGTATACGTTCTATCCTTCGCAAGGCCGGACAGCAGAGGGTGGAAGGAATTATGCCCTCGATAGAGGCTTCTAAACTGAACGTTAAAGAAAAAAACCTGCTGAAAACCCTGTACGATTTTCCTGCGGTGGTGATGGAAGCTTCGGAAGAGCTAAGCCCGGCACAGATCGCCAATTATATCTATGAACTTTGTAAGGAGTTTAACCAGTTTTATCACGACTACTCCGTATTGAATGAGCCCGACAAGGATATAAGCGAGTTCCGGATCAGGCTCTCTCAGCTCACGGCCCGCACCGTAAAAAATGGGATGGAACTTTTGGGCATTGAAGTGCCTGAAAAAATGTAGGTGACTTTAAACTGCTTGCTGCAAAAATCAGTACCAGCACTGAGAAAACCCATTTTTGAAATACCTTAAAACACCGATTGCCAGCCAGTCATACTTTATCTAATTTTGTAACCGTTATGTTCGCCAGACCATAGGACAAAAACTGTCCATTAATTTATTTCGGTTTTTTTAATAACTAAAATCATTACCAAAATGAAGAAGTTTTACTTAACAGGTATAATTGGCATCCTTTTGATGCTGTTTATGCCGTTTCAACAAGTTTTCGGGCAGGGGCCTTCCATTGAAATAGGAGATGGAACCCAGGATGCAGGCCTTCCTATTGACCCTTATCATTCTTACAGTTATTCCCAGACCATTTTTTTGCAGGAAGAAATAGACATTGAAGGAGAGCGGATTTATAAGCTGGCCTTTGAATACGATGGCGGGCGGAAATGGGACGACCAGGTGCGCATTTTTATGGCACATACGGACCAGGAAACCCTGACCACATACATTACCGAGGATCTTACCCTGGTTTATGATGGAACCTATAATGTGGTAAACCAGGAAGGATGGGCGGAAATATCCTTGCAGGTCCCGTTTGAATACAACAATGAAGATAACCTTCTGATTGCCATGACGGAAGATCAGCCGGGTTTTCGGCTGAACTGCCACTTCTACTCCACAGCCGTGGGCTCTCAGATGAGTTTACTGGCGACAAAAGATATGGCACCAGCCTATGATCCTGCCAATCCGCCACAGGAATACTCTATAAAAAACCACCGTCCCAATATCCGGATGTGGTTTGAGGATATCCCGGATGGACCGGCACTAAGCATTCAACCCCCACAGCTGTATTATTTTTACATTCACGAAAATGATGTAAAAAGCATAAATGTGAACGTAAAAAATACCGGCACCGATGACCTTGTTATTACAGGCCTTGACAATAACGGGCTTCCTTTTACCACCAATTATTCAGGCACCATTGAGCCGGGAGAAACCGGCCTGGTGGATATAAGGTTTGAGCCCACACAGCCGGGAACTTTTAATGGTTACGTTTCCCTGGAGACCAACAGTGTAAATGACCCTGTTTTTATTTACGTGGAAGGTTTTGCCGTAAGCGAATATGCCATTATTGAAACCTTTGGAAATACAGAGTTTCCCCCAGAGCAATGGACTGTGGACCCTGACTCCTGGACCCGCAGGGGATTTGGAGGTTTTATGGGTGGAGGCAATGCCACTTTGGGCTCCAACGCAGATCCCGGCATGCTCATTACCCCAAAGGTAAATATTCAGGAGGGAAACGAACTGGTTTTTTATGCCCGCCGCCAAAACACCGGTGAAATTACCGTGAAGCATTCGGAGGATATGCAAAATTGGACTGATGTGGAAACCATTGATCTGACCAATTCCTTCCAGCGATATATCATTGATCTTGACGGATACGAAGGCCTTGGTTACATTGCCTTTTATGGAGAACCGGTTGTGTTTCTCGATTACATTATTGCACCTGATATCTATCATGATGTTGAGCCGAACCCCGCAACCAATCCCCGTCCTGAAGATGGGCTGCAAGATGCTTTTGTTACCCAGTTGTTGCAATGGAATGCTTCGGCACTTGCACAGGGCTATAAGGTATACCTTGGTACCGACAATCCCCCCACCAATATTATTGACGGAGAAGACGTGGGTACCAACCGTTATTTCAAAACCCCTCAACTGGATTACGATACGGAGTATTTTTGGCAGGTTGTGCCATACAACGATGTTGGTGATGCTGAAGATTGCCCTGTATGGTCTTTCCATACCATCATTTATCACCCGGTAACGGTATTTCCTTTTGAAGAAGGTTTTGAAAACGATGAAGGTGCGGTGCCACCGGCAGGCTGGATCAACCAGGACGGATACTGGACGACCACAACCAATGCCAATAGTGGTGAGTACGCAGCTATGGCAAGCTTCAATCATCCTGTGGATGCTATCCTGATCACTCCCCCTCTGCAAATTCCCGATGGTGTGGAGTTTGAACTTATTTTTTATTGGAAAAACGGCTATGTATATGGCAAAGAAGATCAGGGCGAAACGGCCATCGGTCATGATACCCTTTATGTGGAAGTTAGCCAGGATTACGGGCAATCATGGGATTTAAAAGGCATTTTCAGTGCCCCGGCACCAATGGAGAATTATATGCCTGCCAATGCAGATCTTACAGATTATGCCGGTGAGGAAATATATATTCGTTTCAGGCATTCTACCGATGGGGATCCCAACAATGCCCTTCCGGTTGGCATTGATGATATATTGGTAGAAGGCGCCATGACCGAGCCTGTGGCCTGGATCAACGAAGAAAGCTGGAATGCAGGAAGTATCCCCAACAATACCTGGACGACCTCTGACGAATTCCGTCTCAGAAACCTGGGAGCCGGTGTGCTGGTAGTAAATGAAGCCGGATTCAGCGGAAACTATTTTAAATCCACCCTTGAACCGGATGAAGTGGAACTGGAATTTGGAGAAGAATACGTCTTTCATATTTCTTTTGAACCTTTTGAGGATGGGGAGTTTCCCCAGACCTTCCTGATCGAAACCAACGGAGGCGATATTGAAATTCAACTGGATGGCATATCCATGCCGGTAGAGCCTTTTGTGTTTGAGAACTTTCAGACTACGGTATTCCCGCCCCACGGCTGGATGACGCACGATGTGAATCAGGACCATGTTGCCTGGATGCTCGGCTACGGCCATGTGCACACCCCTTATAGCGGAAACCATGTTGCATTGTCGTTTTCTTATGTTCCCGGAATGGGTGAGCTGGAGCCCGATAACTGGCTGGTGACCCCCAAAATTGAAGTGGGTGACGAGCAGGAATTCTCTTTCCAGGTGGCCAATGGCGACCCGACTTATGCCTATGACCATTACAAAGTATATGTTTCTACCACCACCAACCGTTTGGATGAGTTTACCGAGGTGCTGTGGGAAGAAACCCTGCAACCCAAAGACACCGCCTGGTCGGAAAGAGCATTGGATCTTACCGAATACGCCGGGCAGGACATCTACATTGCGTTTCATCATACCGAAACCGTTGGAGAATTCATGATCAAGATCGACCACATTGAAGTAAGAGACATTATGGATGAAATTGATGTGGAAGCCCCTTATGCCGATCCCGAACCAGGCGAAGTGCCCGCAGGTACGCAAGTAACCCTGATGACGGACACCGAAAATGCAGACATTTTCTATACCCTTAATGGTGAAGACCCGGACGACCAAAGCGAGCTTTTTACCGATCCAATCGTAATTGAAACCGATCTTACAATTAATGCCATTGCTTATAAAGAGGGATTTTTCAGTGACATTTCCACCTTTGAGTATACCATTACCACTACCTCAATTGAAGAATCCGAATTGTTGGATGTTACGGTTTATCCCAATCCGGCTTCGGATTTACTCAGGATTGAAAAGCCTTCCGGAGATGCTGCAATGGTAAGGGTAATGGATGTGATGGGGAATGAAGTACTACGTAAAAAAATGAAAGGCAACAGCCTTGAACTGGAAGTGGTGAATCTGAATTCCGGCATGTATATTCTCAGGATAGAGGAAGATGGGAAAACCGGATTCTTAAAATTCATTATAAAATAGTTTATACAGAATTACAGGATTAAGAAAAAGGCTGTCTTAAAATTAAAAGGCAGCCTTTTTTTTATTGCGTCTCCTCTGTTTTACCCATGCACAAAGAATAACAGGCTGGGCAAGTCAGCGTTTGGATTGGGCTTTATTTATGTTTTTTTGATTATTGAATTAATGATTTCCATAGTTTCAAGTGTTTCCATGTCCCGCCAAAGATGGAAAGCATAATAAAACCAAAGTCCTGGAATCCTCCGCAGGACATTCCGGCGTCGAATTTACACAAGTGGACGGGGATTAACATTTTTGTTGCGTTATTCAAATAATAATCTTACCACTTTTGCCATCAGTTTTTACTGACGGCGAGATGCTTAAAAAAACAAAGAGGCTGTCCCGAAAGTTGATTTTGAGACAGCCTCTTTTTTATAAGCTCATTTAATTGATATAGATAGGTCCATCGGGTCCGAGGGGGATTCCCAGGTACACCCAAAGCATCAGCACTGCAATCCACACAATACCTAGAAAGATGGTATAGGGCAGCATGGTGGAGATAATGGTACCAATGCCGTACTTTTCATCGTATTTCTGGGCAAAGGTCACGATCAGGGCGAAATAGCTCATCATGGGGGTTACCAGGTTGGTGAGGGAGTCGCCGATACGGAAAGCCGCCTGGGTAATTCCCGGGTGGTAAGCGTTGTCGAGCAGCATCAGCATGGGAATAAATACCGGTGCAATAATGGCCCATTTGGCGGAGGCACTTCCCATGAAAAGGTTGATAAATGCAGATAGCAAAACAAAGGCCGCAATGAGCAGTGGCCCGGTCAGACCGATATCGCGCAGCCCGGCAGCTCCTTTAATGGCGATGATCAGGCCCAGGTTGGACTCATTGAAGAAATAAACAAACTGGGCAGCAAAAAACACCAGCACGATATAACCTCCCATTCCGCTCATGGATTTAATGATGTGTTTCATTACATCCTTGTCGTTTTTTACGGTGCCCACAATGCGTCCGTAAACCAAAGCGGGGACAAAGAAAAAGAGCAGGATGCCGATAATGATCCCGTCGAAGAACGGAGAATGCAATACCGATCCGGTTTCAGGATCCCTGAGCAGTCCATCGGAAGGAATAACCGTATAGGCCATCAGTAAGGAGAATAAAACCACGGAAATCCCGGCCCACCTCAGGCCTTTCTTTTCTTCGGGTTTCAGTTGCTCAATGGTCAGGCGTTCTGCTTTGCCTTCGTATTTGCCAAGACGGGGTTCCACCACATTATCGGTAACCCATGTCCCAACAAACAATACCACAAAACTGGAAGCAATCATAAAATAATAGTTCACGGCCGGATTAACAACCATATCGGGGTCGATCAGCTGCGCTGCAGAGGTTGAGATACCTGCAAGGATGGGGTCAATGGAGCCGATGACCAGGTTTGCACCGAACCCACCGCTTACTCCGCAAAAGGCAGCTGCCAAGCCAGCCATTGGGTGTCGGCCGATTCCGTGAAAGATCATGGCTCCCAGTGGAATCAGGATCACATATCCGGCCTCAACGGCAAGTCCGGAAATGATACCTGCCAGAACCACGGCTGCGGTGATCAATTTGGTGGGTGCACCCAGCACCAGGGCGCGGATCAATACGGCAAAAAGTCCGGTTCCTTCTGCCAGGCCAATACCGACCATTACTACCAAAACGTAACCAAGGGGCGGGAACCTAAGGAAATTATCCAGAAGATTGGTATACATCCAGCGGATGCCATCGCCGCTTAAAAGATTATTTACCGTGATCACATTACCATCAACGGGGTGAACGGCAGAAACCCCCAGAAAATAAGTGAGGGCAGATATCAGGATCACAAGGCCAGCCAGCATGGCAAAAATGGTGGCTGGATGGGGTAATTTATTTCCTACAATCTCTATTATGTCAAGGGATTTTGCAAAACCCTTTGATGAGGTGCTTTTTAATTTACTCCAGAAATTTTGCATATTGATGGTTTTACGGTTATGAGGATTGCCCTGCCGGTTCTTCAATGAAAGATTGAAGAAAAGCGGCAAAATTTTAGTAGCGACAAAGATAAAACTTTTGGTTTAACGCCGGGAAATGAATAAAAAAAACCCGCCGATTGATTTTTCGGCGGGTTGATTTATTACCAGAATCCGTAATCCGGGTATTTGTCGGGTTTTTCATCCCGGGGTTTGTCCAGCCTCAGATAGTGGTCGAACCACTCCATGGTGCGTACAATATAATCAAGGCGGTGCACATTTTTCCGGTTTCCGTGCCCTTCGCCTTCGTACCAGATCAGTCGCACCGGGGCATTGCCATGCAACTTGAGAGTACGGTAAAGCTCCAGGCCTTGCCCGGGATGTACTCTGGGATCATCGGCTCCATGAAGCACCAGGGTAGGGGTAAGGCTCTGGTGCGCATATTTTACCGGGCTGCGATCATAAACATCCTGCCAATCTTCGTGGGTCCAATACCCCCAATGAACATAATAATCCTCCCACGGAATGTCGGTGGTATTTCGTTTGGATATCTGGTTTGAGATTCCCACAAACACCACGGAAGCAGCAAAACGATCGGTATATTTTGTTGCAGACCATGCCGAGAAATACCCTCCGTAGGATCCTCCACCCATTCCGACACGCTCTCGGTCAACATACCCTTTGTCAATGAGGTGATCGATCCCGTCCAGCACATCTTCATATTCGGTGCCTACCAGGTCGCCATATCCGGCCATGGTAAAATCCACCCCACGTCCTGAACTGGCCCTGTAGTTGGGCATAAATACAAAATACCCTCTTGCCGCGGCAATTTGCCCCCAGATTGAGTAAAAGGTAGACCATCCGTTTTGAACGGCGGCTTCGGGCCCCCCGTGAATATAGGTGATCAGGGGATAGGATTGGGTTTCGTCATAATCTAAAGGATACAGCAAAACACCATGGATTTCCTTATCGTCCCTTGCATTGTAAACCATTTTCCGCTGTTGCCCAAGACGTATATTTTCCAGCCAGGGGTTGTGGTCGGTATGGCGCTGAAGCAATTCGGTTTCAAGGTTAAAGGTGTAGAGTTCGTTGGGGTGCTCCCATGTGTTGCCGGTAAAGACAACCAACCCGTCATGGAATTGAAACCCATTGAAAACCACTCTCTCGGGCTCAATGACCAGGGTGCGGTCTTCTTCATCAATTTTTTGACGGCTTAGGGTTATATCAACGCTTTCTTCTGCTGCGTAAAGCAGGGTGTTGTTGTCTTCCCATGCAAAATCTATTACGGAAAGTTCCATGCCTTCCGCATAATTGCGAAGGTCTTCGAATTCTTTGTCGGTAGGTACGTCCATTACAAAAAGGCTTCCTTCCACGGAGTCTTCCAGTTTGCTGGCAGCTCTGAAGGCCAGCCTGGAACCATCTGGGCTCCAGGCCATATTGGCCAGTTTTCCGGGGTTGTCCATGATTTTGGTAACCTCTCCGGTTTCCATATCCACCAGGTGTATGCGCTTAAACATGTAACTGTCGTCTACCAGGTTTCTGGGAGCGATGGCTGCAGCCGCGTATTTTTTATCCGGGCTCAGGGTAAAATCGAAAACGGTGACTCCTTCAGTCAACTGAGTGGTTTGATGGGTTCCTATCTCATACTTATAAAGATTGCGGTGTCGCCATTCTTCTTCGTACACCTCAATTTCGAAGCCCTGGCGGCGTAACTCGCTCTGCATAGGATCCTGAGGCCCTAAAGAAACTATGGCCAGATTTTCTTCATTAATAAATTCATACGCCAAAACACTGGCAGTATGCTCGGTTAAGGGGTAAGCTTCTCCACCACGCAGGCTCATGGCGTAAACCTGCACCCCGGGTATTTCATCAAGGTTTGCCCTGAATGTTACCGCATCTCCCGCAGGGGTCCAGCCAATATTGAAAATGCTTCGGTTTCCGGTCATAAAGGGAATGATATCACCGGTTGCCACTTCATAAAGGTAAAGCTCCCTGTAATCGGGTCCGGCTGAATGGGTAAAAGGACGGGGAACGTGAAGGGTGAAGGCAATATGGCTTTTGTCCGGTGAAATGGCAACCTCTGCTACGGTTTCCAGGTCAAAAAGATTCTGGGGTGTTAAAACATCATCGTTATTGGCAAATGATCCGGGGGCAAATGCCAGTAACCATAGCATGGAAAAAACTGCAATCCAGGAATGTTTTTTTGTCATGGTAAAGGGTTTTAATTTGTTGAATAATTGTTTAGGTCTTTTGGGGTTTTCTTCAAAAATAATAAAATTAGAAAAACCTTTATGCAACAAACCAACTTTACAAAAAGAAATCGAAAAAGTTTTTTATAAAAACACCCTCCCTTGCCGTTTCAAACCGGCACCTTTTGAGTGGAGATTTCCAAAATCAAAAACCCTGAAAAAACAATTGTTGAAAAGTCTTTTTAACCCCGGGGGAGGAGATTCCTTGAATAATGCAAACACTGCAGATCCGCTGCCACTCATTGAAGCATACATTGCACCCTCCTGGTAAAGGAGGGCTTTAATCTTTTTTATTTCAGGGTATTTTAAAAATACGGCCCTTTCAAAGTCATTTGTCAGGGTTTCTTTCCACTGTTCTATTGGTTTTTTAAGGATTTCCTTTAGGGGGATGGCGGGTTTTTCCGGCCGGATATTGGCATATGCTTCGGTGGTGCATGCATGAATGGGAGGGATAACCAAAACCAGGGAATACCCGTTTAAATTTACTGCAACAGGAGTTAATATTTCTCCTCTGCCCCGGGCATGCATGGGCTTGTTTTCCAGAAAAAAGGCACAGTCGCTTCCAAGGCTGGCAGCCATGGTTTGCAACTTTTTTTTGGAGAGGTCAAGGGAAAAAATTTTGTTAAGCAGGCATAGGGTAAAAGCCCCATCGGCGCTTCCACCTCCCAGCCCTGCCCCGGACGGGATTTTTTTATGCAAATGGAACTTAACTGCGGGGATTTTATATTCTTTTTTAAGGATTTCATAAGCCTGCAGGCAAATATTGGGTTTTCCATCCAGGGGGACAGGCAGGCCGCTGCTGTGAAAGGAAGTGACCCCATCTGGGGCCTTAACTGCTTCCAGGGCTTCATAAAACGGCAAGGGGTAAAATATGGTTTCAATATTGTGAAATCCATCGGGCCGCTTTTCCAGAACATGGAGGCCAAGATTGATTTTGCAGTTGGGGAAACCGATCACTGTTGCGTTATTTTAGGGGCAGGCGGATTAAAACTAAAAATCCTCCTCCTCCCATTCAATAATAAACTCTCCTTCTTCCTGTTTTTGAATGCGTTGCATTTCTTTTTGCCGGGGGGTTGGTTCGGTCAGGGTATCTTTTTCTTCTCCTGAAAACAAACCGAATTCTTTTCGGAATACTTCCCTGAGGTTTTGCCTTTCCTCCCGGAGGTCTTCTCTGAGCTTTTCCCTGACCCCCTGGTAGTCGTAGCTGAAATCAGGATTGTCGGTAGTCCCGGTAACCAACAGGAAAAGGGTGGTGCGCCCCAGTCCGTCATCTATGATATCGCCGTATTGCTCCTGGGGGTTTCGCCTGTCGCGGGCCTTTCGTGCCAGAATTTCTGACAAGAGGATTTGCATCCGGTAATTGATTTCGTTTTCAAATGAATGTTCTCCGGAAAGTTTTAAGTTCAATGCGCTGGAGTTGATTTCCATATCGGGAATAATGATATTCCGGTTTTTGATCCGGATCTGGTTTTCCAGGGTGGAAAAGGTAACATGATTCAGGTCTCCCTCTACCCTTAAAAAGCGCGAAAGGGCAAGCATGGGTTCATATTCTACCAGGGCGCCATTTTCCACTTTCAGGTTTGCAGTAGTTTCAAGGGTACTCCAGTCCACTTCCAGGGTTGGGCTCCATTGGGCGGAAAATTGAAAGTCGGAAGTGACCGTTCCAAAAATATTGTCAGCTACAATACTTTCCTGCCCGAAGTTGCCCATCTGGTAAAAGAGTTTATGGATGTCTACATCCCTTAAATGGGCGTTACAACCAAAGGTCATGGTTTTGCCTTGCCGGCCGTCAATATAACCTGAAGCCCTGATATGTCCGTCCATGGCACGAAAAGCAACCTCTTCGGCAAAAAATTGTTTGTTTTGAAGGCTTACCGAACCCATCACATGCTGTGCTTCAAACCTGCGAAATTTAAGATTTACGATGTTTGCTTCCAGGTTAAAGCCCAGGCGATCGGAAAAGGAAAGCCGGTATACCGTATCGGCCTCACCGGTATTTTCCTGAAGCAGCTCGTCAAAATCGATGTTTTGAGCCCTAAGGTTGGCATCCACAAATATTTTCTCATTTTCCACCAAAAGATAGGGTAAAACATTTCGAAAATGACCGGCAATATCAAAGTCGGAATTGCTGGCATTACCGGTAAATTCTTCAATAACCAGGTTGTTGTTTTGCATCATGAAACGCCCGTTAAAGTTCTCATAAACCAACGGATCATTTTTTATTCTGAAAGCGACATCGCTGGCTTGCAGGTACCCGGAAGCCTTTGCCGCCAGGAGGTCTTGGGTAGAAAATCGGTTTTTTTCGCTCATGCTCCCCCTGAATTGCACTTGCATGTTGAGTCTGCCTTCTGCCCTGGTGATGGTGTCCATTCTGAGCAATTTGACAAAATCCCCTGCATCCAGATTTGCCGTCATGTCAATGTTCAGGTTAGGGTTATCCAGGTTGCTGATGGAAAAGTTCCCATTTAATTCCCCATCGCTGATCTTTGTCAGGAAATTTTCAAAGAAAAGGGACGTTGTTGAACGGTCTCTTCGGCTTCCGTTATCAAAAGCACCCTTAAACTGAAGGCCTTTTAGTTTTAACCCGCTTCCGGGATGGGTAAGCTCGGCATTGCTTATATGAAAATCTGCATTTATCCTTGGGTTGCCCGAGGGGTTCAATACCCCGATAATGGAAGCGTTAAAGATAAGCTCTCCTTTACTGCGGTAACCCTCTGTGTATTTTTTCCAGGTTTCCGGGAGGTCATTGATCAGGTGGTGCAACTGAAGGTCTCTTCCCGAAAGACGGGTATCGAATTGTACCCCTTCGTCCAGGTTTATTATGGATCCTTCCACCCTCAAACCGTGGTTATTGATGGAAAGGTCGCCTTTTTCGAAGGTAAACTCTTTTTGATCGCTTACGATCAAACCTACATCCAACTTTACCGGCTTGTTTGTTATGATGGAAGAAGAACCAATCATGAGTTCCCTGGCAAAGAAGTCGCCTTTGGCTTGAAGGCTATAGGTTCGCTGGCTGAAAAGCCCGCGCATGCTGCCGCGCTCGGCATCAATATTTATCAGGAGTCCCTTTTCGTCATCACGGTAAGAAAAATAGGTATTATTCAGGATAATCCGTTGGATGTTAAAACTTAATGAAGATTCTTCCTCCCCGGCTTCAGCTGGGGTTTCCCAGAAAAGGTAATTGGGATGTCCCTCTTTTGTTATCGCGGCCTTTATGGAAGCATTATCCAGTTCCAGCTGCTTGATGATGTATTTTTTCCTGGCCAGGTCCCAGAGGCTGAACTGAAGGTAGAGCCTGCGTGCATTGAGCAGGGTGTCTTTTGGATGATGGTTGCCGGCTTCCATGACCTTTAAATTGGAGAAGGAAAGGGAGGCCAGGGGAAAGCTTCGGATCAGGTTCAGACTAATGTCGTCAACCAAAATTTCGGTTTGCAGGTTTTCATTTAAATGGGCTATCATCAGGTTTTTGATCCTTTCCTGGTAAACCCAGGCCAAAACAAGCAGAATAAGCAGGAAGGAAGCAATAAAAACCAAGCCCGAAATCAGCGAAAGCCTCAGGAATTGAAACAACATTTGTTTTTTTGTCAGGGAGGAGCTTTCCATAAGCAGGTCCGGAATATTAACCAATCATTTTCAAAAAACTGACTTCTTTTTGGGTAAGGAATCTCCATTTCCCCCTGGGCAGGTCTTTTTTTGTAAGTCCGGCAAAAGTGACCCTGTCGAGTTTGGTCACCTTATAGCCCATTTCTTCAAAAATACGCCTGACTACCCTGTTTTGGCCTGAATGCAACTCAATACCTATTTCTTTTCTCCCGGCCGATCCGGCTGTGTAAGCAATTTGGTCAGGTACCACCAGGGTATTGTCAATTTTTACCCCTTCTGCAATTTTTTCGAGGTCTGCTTTAGAAACGGCATTATCCAGTTGCACATGGTAAAGCTTTTTTACCCGATGTTTTGGATGGGTCAGCTTTTTTGCCAGTTCCCCATCATTGGTCAGCAATAACAGACCGGTGGTATTACGATCCAGGCGCCCCACGGGGAAAACCCTTTCCTTGCAGGCTCCCCTTATAAGCTGCAAAACTGTTTTTCTGCCCTGGGGATCATCGGCGGTAGTGATATAATCTTTGGGTTTGTTCAGTAAAATATAGACCTTTTTTTCGTTTACCAGCCGCTGATCACCATACATAATAACGTCATCAGGCTTTACCTTGGTGCCTAATTCGGTAACAATTTTTCCGTTTACGGTAATGGCTCCGTTTTCAATCAGGGTATCGGCTTCCCTTCTGGAGCAAACCCCTGCATTGGCAATGTATTTGTTAAGCCTTATGCGCTCATCACCTGATTCAGGGCTGACATGGAAGTGACTTTTGCCTGTTCCTTTTTTCCATTTTTTTGGGTTCCCGGTACGCGAAGCCTGCTGCTTACCGTGGCTTCCACGACGGTTATCCTGTGACTTTCTGCCTGAAGCAGCACCGGGTCTTTTTCCGGAATCTTTTTTTCTGTTATTTTTCATTTTTTCCGGTTGCTTTGATTAGGATGCAATGGTTTTGTAAAGTTATTAAAAGAATATGACCTGTTAAAACAGGGTGGGAGAGGGATCGTCCCATGGCCTTAGCAGTTGCGGCTCATTGTTCGAGACTTTGTTGACCCTGGGTGAAACTTTATAACTTTTCATCATTTCTTTGGGGTATGGACTTTTGAGATTACCGGTCAATGAGGAAAGACTGTTACCTTCAAGCCAAAGGGTTTCCATTTCCGGAGTAAGAATTACGGGCATTCGGGTGTGAATTTTTTCAACCAGGGCGTTGGCTTTGGTGGTTATAATGGAAAAAGCAGAAAATGGTTTGCCGTTCTCATCTTTAAATTGCTGATAAAGGCCTGCAAAAGCAAAAAGCCCGCCATCTTTTAAAATAAAACGGTAGGGTTGTTTTCCGGATTTTTTCCTTTCCCATTCATAAAACCCATCGGCAGGAATGATACACCTTTGGTTTTCCAGCAATTTTTTAAAAAGGGGTTTCTGGTCAAGGGTTTCTGCCCTGGCATTAATGATCAGGCTGGATGAGCCGGCACTTTTCCAGGGTGCGGGAAAGCCCCAGTGGAGCAGTTGCAGAATTTCCGGCGTCCCGGTAGTTATAACGGGTAAAACCTGTCCCGGTCCGGCATTGTAGTATCCTGAAGAAAAGTTTTCGGAAAGCCGGATGGAAAAATGCTCCGAGATCTCATTCGGTTTTTTCGCAAGGGAATAACGTCCGCACATATTTTGGATGATATAAAAAAAGGCGCTGAATGGGCGCCTTTTCACAGGTTTTTTTAGTGGCTAGCGGGTAATTTCGTTAAGCTTTTCAAAGGCTTGATTCACCTCTTCAAGAAGATCTTCAAACAAACTCCGGTAATAGGCTTTTTTACTTTGATTGTTTTCGCGTTCTTCCGGGTGATTCACCTTATAGATTAATTTCTCCCGGAAATCAATCATTTCTTCGATCAGATTGTCAATCTCTTCCTGCTTTTCCTTTTTCTGGGTATATTGATGTAACAGGCAGGTGCCGATTACTTCATCTACCAGATAGTTTATGTCTTTTTTCAGGTCTTTTAAACTGGCCATTTTCCAAAAGTTTAATTATTCAGGTTTGTGGAATGCAAAAGTACAATTGTTTTTTATTCAGTTTCTTCTCAGCAAAATATATTTTATTGAGAATCCCGGATTAGTTAAAGTCAATCAACTCGATATCAAATATCAATACGGAGTTACGGGGAATTCCCGGCATACCATAAGGTCCGTATCCCATGGCGGAAGGGACCAGCAACATGCCTTTGCCTCCTCTTTTAAAAAGGGGAATACCAACCCTCCACCCCTCAATGGTTCCGGCAAGATTTGACTGAAAATTCTGCCCCTCGTCAAAAACTTTTCCGTCAAGCAAATATCCTTTAAAGTTGACAACCACCCTGGAGCCTGCATGAGGATGACTTCCGCTTCCTTCCACCTCGATTACATAAAACAAGCCCGTTTCATGCTCTTCAGCATCCAGATCATTTTTT
>SKVW01000047.1 GCA_007129255.1 Bacteroidales bacterium | reverse complement strand
TTTTTTTCTGCATCAGAAAATTTTAAGCTTAATCAAGCTTATGAATTTCTATTTCAGGTTTTTCCCACAAAAGAAACAAAACATTGGCTATGTCGGAATGCTGGATAAATGGTCCGTGAACCGGATCCATCTCCCCAGCCATCCTTTCCAGCAGATCCGCTCCGGGACCTTTGGCAAAAAGGGGAACAAGCATGTTGGTGTGGGAGTCATAGTTCCATTTGTGCTCCGGAAGGTTTCCCTGCCCACGGTTAATCACCGCCTGATTTACCGGATTGGGATGATCGGGTCCGGTCAGGTAGCCGGTTTCATGGTCGCTGGTAACGATCACCAGGGTTTCTTCCCAGCTGCTGTGGGTTTCCACCCATTCCACCACGGCATCTACAGAGCGATTAAAATCGGTTTGCTCCTCGATCATGCGGCCAAGATGGTTGTCGTGCCCGGCCCAGTCAACGGCGCCTCCTTCAATCATTACAAAAAACCCTTCAGGATTTTGCCCAAGGATGTTCAAAGAAGCTTTGGTCATTTCCTCCAGGGTGGGCACGTTTTCATTCAGCGGCTGGGTAAATGGCATGGTTTCATCCTCTGCCATTTCCCGGTTGTAATGAATGGTAGAATATGCTTTGGGGATACCAAGCACTCTTTTGGGGGTCTCTCCCGATGCCATGGCAATAAAATCTTCCCGGTCCTGCACCAGGGTCCAGGGGTCTCTTTGGCCATTGCCATCTGCATCGGTCACACGGTAGGTTTGGTCTTCCACTTCAAATTCGGTACGGCCGTCGTTGGCCAGAAGCTGTTCCCAAAGCTCCTCCTTACCAAAATACCGGGGATTCCTTTCCCTGGGTTGTCCGTTGTCATCATAATCGGGATTTCCTGCACCCATGATCACATCCAGGCGGGTATTGAACAACATATAATAAGCCAGCTCGTCATAGTTGTGGCGTGATCTGTTATGCGCCACAAAGCCGGCAGGTGTTGCATGGTTAAATGGCACGCTGACAACCACCCCTATGGACTTACCCATTTCCTTGGCAGCCTGGCTCAAGTGAGTGAGGGTATCTCCATTGACGCCTATTCCTATAGAAGCACTAAAAGTTTTATCTCCGGTGGACAGGGCTGTGGCACTTTCGGCACTGCCGGTATAGTCGCGGGGAAGGTAATCCGGATCTTCCCAGGCCAGGCGCGGGTTGTAGCCGGTCCCGAAAAGTGTATCCAGGCCATCGATGCGGGTAATGGCAGGATAAGTGGATGAAGCCAACCTCACCCAGTCATCTTGTTCATATACCTGGGCATAAGCTTCACCATGCTCATAAAAATTGGTAGCCAGCACATGGTTGTAGCCCATGCCGTCGCTGACAAGAAAAATTATATTTTTGGGTTTCGGGATCCTGGTTTCATCCCGGTGGTCAGCAGTCAGCTGGCAGGAATATAACCCACCCAATAACAAAAATGCCGCGAAAAATAATGTGAACCTTGATTTTTTCATTATCATAAAAAAAAGATATAATTAATGGTTTGGACAATACAACATTTAAACGGTAAAGATACAGATTCTATTTTTGTTCACTGATTTGAAAAAGTTTAACCTTTTGTTAAACCGGACGAATTTAAATAAAAAAAGCCCCGGAGGGCTTCAAATAACTGTAAAAAACGCCGGGTAGGAAATTAAAACTCCAGCCTGGCAAAATAAAGATAAGACTCCCACATCTCCCTGAGATAGGAGTCGTTTTTGGTAGTCTGGGCATTTTTGTTTTTGAAAAATGCCCCGCCGCCGGCAGCAGACCTTGCTACCCAACGCCTTTGCAAGTGGCGGCTTAAGATCTTGGTCCTGGATTTTAGCCTTTTCATTTTTTCCCTTTTTTTTAATTTTCCCTGAACAAAAATAAAAGTTTCTCAACCAAAAATGAAATCATTTTTTAAACATCTGTTTATATTTTTCAAGTCAAAGAAAAAGCTTTTTCATTCAATGGGCTGGAATAAGGAAATGACGGGCCAACAATATTCTGTTGACTTTCCGGGTTAAAAAAACCAAACAAAAATTTAATAGAAACTTAAAATACCTTCTCTTTTATTACCTGCTTAGGCCTGTAATTTTATCAGTTTACTTCCAGTTTGTATTTTTTCATTTTGGAGTACAGCGTTGAACGGGAGATACCAAGCTGCCGGCTTACACGGGACATGTTGCCTTTGTGTTTGTCCATGCAATCCCTGATGGCTTTTTTCTCCAGGTCTTCAAGAGACAGATTTGGAGAAAGTCCTCCCGGTTCAAATTCTTTTATCCCTGAATCCGCCGTTCTCGTTTCATCCGGTCCGTTGGAATAATTTTGAAACCCGTTGGAACGGTTAGTGGAGATGATGTTAAAACTACTAATACCGTTAAAGTTCACCAGGTTCTCCACAAAGTTCTCCAACTCCCTGACGTTGCCCGGCCAGTCATATTCAAAGATCTGGTCGTAAAGACTATCACTGATCCTGGGAATGGGTTTGTCGAGTTTTTGCGCTTTCACATTTAGGAAATAATTGAAAAGGGTTTTCACATCCTGGCTTCTTTCCCTCAATGGTGGAATGAACAACGGGATTACGCTCAGGCGGTAAAACAGGTCTTCCCGGAATGTTCCCTTGCGCACTTCTTCAATCAGGTTCTTTTTTGTAGCAGCGATCACCCTTACATTTACAGGAACATTTTTGGTGCCGCCAATGCGGGTAACATACCCTTCCTGCAACACCCGCAAAAGATTTACCTGCATATGCAAAGGCATTTCTCCGATCTCATCCAGGAAAATGGTTCCTCCGTTGGCCAATTCAAATTTTCCGGCATGTCCGCCTTTTTTAGAGCCGGTGAATGCACCTTCCTCATGCCCAAAGAGCTCGCTTTCAATAAGGTTTTTGGGCAGGGCCCCACAATTAACTGCAATAAAAACCTCTCTGCGTCGGGAACTGGCATTGTGGATGGACTGGGCCAGCAACTCCTTTCCCGTGCCGCTTTCACCCATCAGCAAAACCGTGCTTGGGGTATTGGAGATCTTTTTGGCGTGGTCAATAATCTGTCGCAATTCGGGGCTTTCCCCGATGATGTCTTCAAAGGTATAATGGGCCCGCATGCCGGTGTACTTGTTCACCAGGTTGAAGATTTTCTGCATTCCTTTGACCACCAGCACCATCCCGATTATCTTTTCATCATGCCCATATATGGGATAGGCACTCAGGTCGTACCTGTCTTTATTATTTCCCGGGCCGGGCAGAATGGTTTCGGTATCCAGGAAACTTTCTCCCCTGCGAAACTGCTGATAAATATCCTTCCAGTAGGGCAGCAGCCGGCCGATGGATTGATTCATAAGCTCCTGCTTTTCAACTTTTAACAGGGAGCAGGCCCAGCGGTTGATGGTTTTGATGTTTCCTTCCAGGTCAATGGTAATGATGCCCGAAGAAACCGATTCAATGACCGATTTCAGGTAATGATAGGTTTCGTTGAGTTTGATCTGTGCTTCCTCTGCCTTCAGCTGGTTTTCAATGGCCCGCACGGCAGCCACCACCAGGCCAAGGGTGTGGGGATGGAGCAATTCGCTGGCACCGGTAAGGTTCAGGGTTCCGATGGTTTCTCCCCGGGAATTGTGAATGGGAGCGGCACTGCAGGTCCAGCGGTGGTAAGCACAAATATAATGTTCTTTTGCAGTAACCTGAAGGGGCTTATTTTCATAAAGGGCCGTGCCCATGGCGTTGGTGCCAATACTTTTTTCGTCCATGAAAGCACCAATAACCATATTCAGTTTTTCTGAAAGCACAATAGTATCCGGGTCACCTTTGGAGCGTAGGATACAACCCTCATTATCGGTAAGCAAAATAAAGAATCCCGAATTGGCTACCGCTTCATAAAGGATGTCCATGAATGGCGCAGCAATATCCAGAAGGTATTCATTTTCAGCTAATCTTTCATTAAGGGCCTCCCCTTTCAATATCCGGGCAGAAAAAACCCTGGATTTATCCACCCCGAATGCCTCGCATCGCTGGTGAGACCTTTGGATGATTTCGGTCTGTGTTTTCTGATCATTCATGATATCTGGTTTTGTTGGTTTCTTTTTTTTTGACGGGTAAGGGGGAAAAGATCACGTATTAGCTGAAATAAACAGCGCACGCATCAGTTTTTAATGAATTTAACGGAGGAGGCTTTAAAATTAAGCCAGATGGGTTTTTCGGGCTTCAGATTCATTTTTTCAAAAGATTTCCGGCTCACCGCCACCACAAAATCTACCCCTGCCGACACCACCACTTCCATTGCCGAACCCGACAGGTAAACTTCCCTGATAAAGCCATGTAACTGATTGACAGCTGAAGTATCCAGGGGGCCTTCCGAAAGAATGATATCTTCCTGGGAGACAATGACAAACCCGCTCCCCACTTCCTCATTACCAACAAAAAGGATTTCACATGCTTTGCCCAATGTGGCTTTTTTCAAACCGTTATTATTCCCGTTTCCTTCAATCCGGCAGGGAAAAATATTTTTTACACCACTAAAATGGGCCACAAACTCACTCTCGGGGTGGCGAAATACCGATTCAGGGGTGCCGGTCTGGACCAGCCGGCCGTTCTCAATCACCGCCACCTTGTTGGCAAGGGTTGCCACTTCCATGTATTCATGGGTAACATGGATGATGGTTTTCCCGCTGCGGTTGATCTGCTGAAGCAGGCCCCTTAACCCGCTTTTTAGTTTCACATCAAGATTGGCAAGGGGTTCGTCCAGCAATAAAATTTCCGGGTCGGAAGCCAGGGTACGGGCCAGTGCCACGCGCTGGGCTTCTCCGCCTGATAATGTGCCGGGATAACGCTTTAAAAGATGAGGAATTCCGGTTTGTTTGGCCAGTTCTTTTATCCGGCTTTGTACCTCCTTTTTTGAAAACTTTTTGTTTCGTAAAGGATAAGCGATATTTTTCTCAACGTTCAGGTGCGGAAAAAGCGAAAGGTCCTGGTAGACCAACCCTATGCGGCGTTGCTGTATTTTCAGGGAGGTGATGTCGTTTCCGTGCAACAGGATGCGTCCGCTCTGGGGTTTCAGCAATCCCGCCAGTACTTCCAGTATTACCGTTTTTCCTGCCCCGGATACCCCAAGCAAAGCCAGGTAATCTCCCTGCTCCACTTTCAGGGAAACATCCTGAAGACCAAAAGAATTAAACCTCACACTGATTTTTTCAATTTCTAGCATGGATTTGTTTTTTTGAAAGTAAGCGCATGACCACAAAAACGGCAAGGCATACCGCCACAAAAACCGCAGCTACCGGGCGTGCATAGGCCAGTCCAAAAGAAGCAAACCGCTCCCATATCAGCACCGGGGCTACCATGGGATGGTAGGCAATGATTACAACGGCCCCGAATTCGCTGAGCCCGCGGGCCCACATCATTACCAAACCGGTATAGATAGACCGCCTGGCCAGGGGAAGGGAAATGGTGAAAAACACCCGCCAGGGAGAGGCCCCTAAATTCAGTGCTGCTTTTTCCAGCCTGGAGGGAACCCCTGCAAAACCATCACGGGCAGCATTGATCAAGAAAGGAATACTGACAAAAGACATGGCCAGTACAATACCGCCTACTCCGCCTACAAACTGGATCCCGGCAGCTTCTCCGGCTTTTCCCAGTAAAGTTCCCCTGCTTACGATCCCTAAAAGCGCGATTCCGGCCGCCGAATGAGGGATCACCACCGGAAGATCAACAAGTCCATTTACCAAACCTTTCAAAAAAAATTCTTTCCTGGCCAAAATGTAAGACAAGGGAATCGCAGCAATTCCAAACAAAACGGTGCCTGCAAGAGATGCTAATAAAGTGAGGCGAATGCTTCTTCTGACCTCAGCATCGGCGATGGTTTCCAGGTATTGATCTCCGCTGGTTTGCAGAAACATTCCCAGCAGGGGTGCCACAATAAACAACAGGATCAACCCGCTCAAAAACAAAAACACCAATCCCAGTCTCCAGTTTTTTAACATGCTGCCAAACTTTTCATCCTGATCAAAAGAAAATCATCTAATTTATAGTCATTTTAAATAAAAAACCTCCTTCAAAACCCGGCAAAAACTGTTTGATTTTTAAACAGTGTTTTGTTTTAGAACACAAATATAAACATTTTTTGTGCAGGAACTATACAACTAAAAAAGGTTGTTAACAATTTAACAGAATTGGTTGGATTGCTATTTTTTTGCTGCTCAGAGTTTTATATTAATTGGTCTAAAGCTTGCCAATAAAAGGAAAAAAATAGTCTGCTATTGTAAAATCAAAAAGAAAAAACTATGCACGGTTACAGAGGAAAAATTTTACGCGTAAACCTAACGGATCACACCTGGAAGGTGGAAGATCTGGATGAAAAAAAAGCACTGAGTTATATCGGAGGGCGGGGACTGGGCTCAAAAATCATGGCTGAGGAAGTGGATCCGAATGTGGATGCATTTTCTCCTGAAAACAAAGTGATCATTGCCACCGGTCCACTTACAGGCACCCCCACCCCTGCCGGCGGCCGGTACATGGTGGTGACCAAATCGCCCCTGAGCGGCACCATTGCCAGCTCCAACTCCGGAGGCTACTGGGGATCGGAATTGAAATTTGCCGGCTACGACCTGATCATTCTGGAAGGAAAATCCCCGAAACCGGTTAATGTTTTTATTGAGGATGACAAGGTGGAACTCAGGGATGCCTCCCATGTGTGGGGTAAAATAGTCAGCGAAACTACGGAAGCCCTGGCCAAGGAAGCACCTGACAAGGCAAAGATCCTTTGTATCGGTCCTGCCGGGGAAAAACTTTCTAAAATTGCGGCCGTGATGAACGACATCAACCGCGCGGCAGGCCGCTCGGGTGTCGGCGCAGTACTGGGTTCCAAAAACCTGAAAGCCATTGTGGTTAAAGGTTCTTCCAAACCCACCATCGCTAACCCCGACAAACTCAAAGAAGTGACGAAAGCAGCCAGACAAAACATCAAAGACAACGGCGTTACCGGTCAGGGCCTTCCAACCTACGGAACGGCTGTGCTGGTAAACATTATCAATGAAGGAGGGGTATTCCCCACCAACAACTTCCAGACCACCTATTTTGACAAAGCGGAAAACATCAGCGGGGAACACCTTGCCGAAAATTTCCTGATCAAGCGGGAATCCTGCTTCGCCTGCCCCATTGCCTGCGGACGCTATGCCAAAGCCGACGACATTGAAGGCGGCGGGCCCGAATACGAGACAATATGGGCCTTTGGCGCTGCCTGCGGGGTTTCGGACATGAAAGAAGTGATCAAGGCAAATTACTGGTGCAATGAGTTGGGGTTGGATACCATCTCTGCCGGGGTAACCATTGCTGCTGCCATGGAGCTTTACCAGAGAGGAAAGATCAAAGACAATGACATTGATGAGGGATTGAGCCTTAAATTTGGCGATGCAAAGAGCATGGTGGAGTGGACCAAAAAGATGGGCAATCGCGAAGGCATGATCGGAGACAAAATGGCTGAAGGCTCCCATCGCATGGGTGAGCATTTTGGAATGCCCGAAGTGGCCATGGCGGTTAAAAAACTGGAACTGCCTGCCTATGATCCCAGGGGTATCCAGGGCCAGGGGCTGCAATATGCTACCTCCAACCGTGGCGGGTGCCATGTGCGGGGATACATGATCTCTCCTGAAATTCTTGGCCTGCCGCAAAAACTCGACCGGTTTGCCATTGACGGGAAAGCAGAATGGGTGAAAATTTTCCAGGATCTCACCGCTTACATTGATAGCGCAGGGCTTTGCCTGTTCACTTCCTTTGCCATCGACGCCAAAGGATATGCCGACATGATTAGTGCAGTGATTGGACAAGAGTTCTCAGATGCCGACATCCTGGAAGCCGGCGACCGCATCTGGAATCTGGAAAGGAATTACAACCTGAAGGCGGGCATCGACCCTTCCCAGGATACCCTGCCCAAACGCTTGCTGGAAGACCCCATTCCGGATGGCCCTTCAAAAGGCAACAAATCACGACTGTCGGAAATGCTCCCCATTTATTACAATATCAGGGGCTGGGATGAGTCCGGAATTCCCAAACCGGAAACCCTGCAAAAACTGCAGGTGGAAGCTTAGTTAATAATTAGTTTTTGCTGTCTGGAGGCTGGAATGGGTAAACCCATGCAGCCCCCGGACAGCTTTTTTTCCCGCTTATGTTAAAAAAAATATACCTGGAAATAACCGACCAATGCAACCTGGATTGCAAAACCTGCTACCGCAGATCATGGGAGGATGAACCCAGGGACATGCCCCCTGCTTTGCTAGAAAAAGTGATCGCACAGATAAATACCCAAAAAGAATTAAAAACTGTGGTCCTTGGCGGGATGGGAGAACCCATGGCCGCAGAATCCTTCGGAAAGGTTTTAAGCAAACTTCAGCAAAAACAAATATGGGCCACCACCAACGGTACCCTTTTCCTGGAAAAACTCACCCCGGAGATCCTGGAAAAAGTAAACCTTTTTATTGTTTCTGTCGATGGCATGCACAAAAATATGGAGAAAATCCGGGGGGTGGATCTGGATTTCTGGCTGAAAAACATCCGGCATTTCAACCAAATGAAAAAGAAGACCGGCAAAGAAAAGCCTTTGCTGGACATTCAGCTTGTAGCCTCAAAGGACAACATCAGCGACATTTTTCCCCTGATGGATCTTTTGGCCGATATGGATATTAATAACCTGGTCATTTCAAACCTTATGCCTGTGGATGAGGAGTCCGCCGATAAAATCCTATATCGCCGTTATGAGAATTCGGAAATGAGACGTTTGTGGAATAAGATCAGGAATTACAGTTTCAAAAGAGGACTGAGGGTCATCCTTCCCGAATTTGAACTGAAAACAGAACGCCGCTGTGCTTTTGTGGATAACGATGCAACCTATATCACTGCTGGCGGAGAGGTGGTTCCCTGCTACAGGCTTTCACATGACGGAAAGGAATATGTATTTGGCAGGCCCAAAAAAATATTGCAATACAGCTTCGGCAACCTTAAGGAGAAAAACCTTACAGATATTTGGAGATCAAAGGATTATGCTGATTTTCGTCAAAGGATCTACAACAATCACTTCCCATCCTGCACCGACTGCGAACTGGTGGAAGGATGCGACCTGGTAAAGAGTACTGATTTTGACTGCTATGGCGTTTCGCCCTCATGCGCCGATTGCCTTTGGGCAAGAAATTTTGTATTTTGCAACTGACAGTCAAACTGGTGAGAAAGCATCCCGGGCATAAGGGAAGTTTTTTCTGAATAATAAGTTGTAAGTTGCTTCCCCCTGCCCGATCGTTTCAAATGAATTAAAATCCGTAAAAATGGAAATAAAAGTAAAGCTGTTTGCCACCCTGAGAGAAAACCGGGGAAAAGAAGTTTCCCTTGAGTTGAAGGAAGGGGCAACCGCAGAAGACGCGCTGAAAAAACTGGAAATACCCAAAAAAGAGGTGGCCATATTAATGATTAATGGCCGGGACGATGACCCTGGCAAGGAATTAAAAAGCGGGGATTTGCTCTCCATCTTTCCGCCGGTGGGCGGCGGGTAAATTTTTCTTCCCCCTTTTATTTTTGTAATTTCGTGTGCCATAAAAAAAAGAAATGGAAAGATATATTCGCAATGAGAAAATGCTGAGCCCGGAGGAAAACAGAAGCCTTCGTAAACGCCGTGTGGTGGTGGTTGGATGCGGAGGCCTTGGGGGATATATCATTGAAATGCTTGCCCGGCTTGGCGTTGGCCACATTACGG
>SKVW01000204.1 GCA_007129255.1 Bacteroidales bacterium | reverse complement strand
GCCTTGCACCTTTTGACAATACACCAATGGCAAAACTTTTTGAAAGCGCAAAATATCAAGATGTCAAAGAGCAAAATTATAATCAGTTGACAATGTTTTAACTAAGACGCAACGCTAATGGCTTTGTATTAAAAAATTAAACACCTGTATAGCGGGATCAATATAGTAATTTTTTTTTATTCCCCGCATCAGATGTGAAAAAAAACAAACTTCTGTATATTAAAAATAAATGATCTTATCGGTTTTCTTACGGTTTTTTTAGATTACCCGCCTGAAAAAACATAAAAAATTATCTCCGGTTATAATAGCCCTTTCATGTAGGAAAAGAAAGTCCGATTTCCTGATTTTTAGAGCGGGAAATGAGGGAATAAAAAAACGGGAGAGCCAAATTGGCTCTCCCGTTTTTTTGAATAGAGATAATCCCTAATTATTCAAGATGAGCATTTTGTTGCGGAAAATTTGTTCTCCGGTATTGATTTCGAAGAAATACATTCCTTCCTGCAAACGGGCACCTTCTGGGCCTGTGCCATTCCACTGAAAGGTGTTTTCGCCGGCAGTGAAGGTTTGGTTGTCCACTATGCTGAACTTCCTTCCCCTCATGTCGTAAACATAAATGGTAACATTGGTTTCCCGGGTAAGGGTAAAGTGGATATTGGTTTGCTCAGCAAATGGGTTGGGATAATTATAAGCTTCGGTAACCATTGGATCAAGGTCGGCAATAGAGGTGTCATCAATCTCTAATACCACTTCAACGGTTTTGTCGGCTCCGTCCACCACAAAGGATCCTTCTGCATCGAAATATCCTTCTTTGGTAACGGTGTAAGTGTAATTTCCGTCATCCATCAAAATCACCGCAATACCATTCTGATCTGTTGTATAGGTTTGTCCGGTCTCGGCAATTTCAATAAGGGCTTCTTCAACCGGGTTGGCCGGATCTGCATCATCGGTAACCACAAAGGTCACGTCAAAATAATCATCCGGGTAAAGGGTCACCTCAATGGTAAGGTCTTCATCAACAAGGTCAAATGTGCCTTCAAACGGGGCAAAACCTGATTTGCTGACGGAGAAGTTGTAACTTCCCTCTGCAATGTTGGCCACAACCTGACCATTTTCTCCGGTTACAAAGAAATGACCTGATTGCACAATATTGACCCGGGCTTCCTGCAGTGGGTTGCCTTCCTCATCATTTACAATAAAAGTAACATTGTAAAAATCAGGTGCAACGCCGGTTCCTCCGGAAAAAGCAAACAATTGCTGGTTGCGGCTGGCGGCCACTACTTCCATGGAGTTGTCGTTGGTAATATCCGGAATTCCCCTGATGGCATCCACAGCATCCGGCATGGGAATGGTTTCAAGGATCTCCCCGTCGGAGCCCCTGATAAAGTAAACATTGTTGTTGTTGAAAAGGGTACCGATGGCAACATCGTTGATGCCGTTTCCGGTGATGTCGCGCAGGGGCGTAACGCTCCAGGATTGGTCAGCAATGGCTGTAGACCAGAGAACCTGACCATCCTGCCCGCTAATAGCCACTGCGTTGGGAACACTGGAATAAGCAGGGAAAATATCCATAAAGCCGTCTTCATTCAAATCGCCGGCATGCCAAAAATCAAGGATCAAAGCATTACCCAAATTGCCCGAATATTCAACGGCTCCATCGGTGGCATCCATCAGGTAATAGAACCCATTAAAGCTGCCTGCAATGATGTCTTTAACACCGTTGTCGGTAATGTCGTCAATTTGTTCAAGGGCCCATACAGAAGTTCCGGAAGTGGTAAAGTCCCATTCGATGTTGCCATTGGCTCCGTTAATACCGATAACTCTACCCTGTTGCCCCGGGGTGGATCCCCCACCAATTACATCTGGCACACCATCTCCGGTAAAGTCTTCCACGGCCAGCACAGAATAGGCAGCACCACCCATGGGGGTTTCCCAGATTACCTCTCCGGTTTTACCATTCAACAGGAAAATACGTCTCGGACCGGTGCCATCACCATCATCTCCGGTAGCTGCCAGCACGTCCATATAACCATTGTCGTTGAAATCATACCTGACATCTACCATGTAAACCCATCCGCCACCTCCGTAAATGGTGGTCTCAAAACGCCAGATGATCTCGCCGGTTTTGGCTGCCAAAGCGGTAACGGCACGGTCACCGTATGCTGTACCAATCACAATGTCTTTGTAACCGTCTTCGTTGATGTCGTCAAGCAAACCGATGGCTTTGGGGTATTCTACAGTGCCAATCTCGGCATCCCAAAGGATTTCCGGGGTGCCTGAAGCATTTCCGTTGAGCATCATTATACTTAATCCCCGGGTGCAAAGCAATACATCATCGATGTCATCAGCCGTAATGCTTGGAACGTTCATAATGGCCCTTGGGTTGTCCCAGTTGCTTCCCGGAACGGTCATCTGCCAAAGAATATCACCAATAAGGTGCTCTTCATCTTCGGAAAGCCCTCTTACAAAAATATTGTGAGGCGATTGGTCCTCATTATTGAACATCAAAGTGGCTTCTGCTTCAATAACCCCTTCCAGGTGAGGCATAAACCATAATGGCAACTCCATGGACTGCACCGGATTCAGCGAAAGGGGAAACTCAATGGCATCGTCCCAGTAGAAGTAATCGTTTGAGAAATCTATACTTTCAAACACAAGTTGCTCATCACCCATATTTTTTACTTCCATAAACATGCGGTTGTTGGAATGAATCCTTACCGGACCAAAATCGATAAGCTCCTGATCCGCGACCAGGTAGGCCCCTGAAGCGAGGCCGTTTCCGGCAATGGCTACTTCCACTTCCCCGTTTTGTGGGTCATTGGAGTGGATGACCATGGTTTTTTCGAAAATGGCAATCTCCTGGGGCTCAAAAATAACCGTAATAGCCTCGATGGCATCGGGCTCAATGGTAATGGGAAATTCAGCATCCACAGAAAAAGACTGATTGTCTTCCGGGAAGGTGATATCGTCAATGATCAGATCACCGGTTCCTTCGTTAATTACATTCATTTCCCATTCTTCGAAATTACCCAAAGTAACATTCCCGAAATTGTGAGAAAAAGGTGCCTGGATCACCGGTGTACCGGTACCCCAGGGATCTACCTTATAAAGAGTGCTTATCCCGGTTGAGGTCCGGCCGATATACCACAAAAAAGTTCCATCGAAATAAATACCGGAAGCCCTGTGGTCTTCATAAGGGAAAGATTCAATCAGGGTACCATCATTTTCTACCAGGTGAATAAAATCATTCCAGTAGTCGATGATCCAGATGGAGTCGCCCTGCATGGAAAGATCCCATGGCTGATCAGAAGGGGGTGTAAAACTGGAGATTTCCGTTCCCTGGTCATCAACCTTGTGGATGGTGCCCGGATTGGGGTGATAGGTGGCAACCCAAAAATCCCCATCATCATAAGTAATACCTGACATGTAGGTATTGGGAAGATCAAACTGGCTCTGGATACTTCCATTCATATCCAGCTGAATGGCTGCAGAAGGGTTGCCGGTTCCCTGCCTGTTGATGGTCCATAAATATTCACCATCATAAGTCAGCCCCAGGGCTTCTTCATGGTTGCCGGAAAAAATCAATTCAAGCTCTTCGGTAGCCAGATCAAAAGAATACATGTCAGGACCGTTCCCACCTCCATAGGAGCCAATATAAAGGTATGTTCCGTCGGAAGTCAGGCCGCTGGCGTGGCTGTTGATCTCATATGTGGCAACAATGGTCCAGCCATTGTCATCCTCCAGGGGTTGAAATCCCTGGGAGCCTGCCATGGACAGATGGCAGAAAAGAAAGCATAAAGAAATAAGGGTAATCGTAACTTTTTTCATAAAGTTTAGTCGTTTTAATTAGTAAAAAAATTGAGAGGTGTTAAAAATAAATAACAGAATATTCAAATTAGAATTTCATTAAATTTTCGTTAGACTCTTAAAAATAAAAGCATTTAATTTTTTTAACAGAGGCCCGAAGGTAAAGAACTTTAACTTTTTTTTCAACTTTTTAATCATTAAAAACTCCTCAGAAACAAAGAGAAACCACTCCCTGGAGGTTTTTATGCCGAACCCTTACCGGTATCTTCTTTCATTGTTTTTTTTTCTATTAAACACGGGTTTTATCCCAAAAACAAAAAAATCAAAAATGGGTTGTGTCATTACTTTTCAAAAACAAGAAGCAGGTTTTTATCGTTTAAATTTTTTAAGGTTTTAGCCCATTGTTTTATTATCCCTGCCGATAAATTAACATTAAATAACTATGAAAGAATAGACTTCAGATAGAATGGTTTTGCTGTAAAAAAAAACAATATTAGTTACTTTTTTGGGGCTCAACAATAGAAAAGTTGATTCCATCAGGTTCTTCACCCACTTCAAAATGCCGGGTTATTTCCAGTTTTTCCAAATCAATTTCGGTAACTGCATCTGAACGGGTATTGGCCACATATGCAAAAAAGTTGTCGGGCACTACAATGCCTATTGGTACGGAAGTTTCGGGAAATTCGGCAAAGTAACGATCTTCATCCACATCATGGGGAAGCGGGGGAGTAAGTTTAACCGTACCGATGAGGGTTCTTTCACGGGCGTCGAAAACAGCGATGTCGCCCGAGCGTGCATTGCTTACCAGGAATTTTTCACCGTCGGGGGAAAATTTCCCACGGATGGGAAAGTCCCTACAGGGAAGTTTTTCCAGCAATTCAAGAGATTGTGCATCAAAAACCGAGATGGTGTTCTCCCCCCGGTTGGTAACCCAAACCTCTCTTCCATCCGGAGAAACATCAATGCCTTCGGCTCCTTCCCCGCTGTAGACATGACGGATCATTTCGCCTTTTTCCAAATCAAAAACGGCCATATTTCCGGTACGGATGCTGGGCACAAATGCCCTGGAAAAGTCAGGGTTAGCAGCAACCATATGGGAAACGTCCTCTCCGGTATACAGGGATTGAACCATTTCTGCCCTTTCAACATCCACAATTAACAGGTTGCGACTGCCTTCGGCAGTGACCAGCAGGCGGGTGGTTTCACCCATCCATTGCATACCATGGGGCCGGGTGTGTTCTTCTCCCAAATCTATGGTATTAATGAGTTCACCGCTCTTAACCTCATAAACCGAAAGGGTGTGGCCGGGGTTTTCGCGGTCGCCGTAATTGCTAACAACGGCAATCGACCCATTAGCGGACACTTCCACCTCATGGGGCTCAAGCCCGGTGGGGGCAATTGCCTTTACCTCTCCCGAAGCCCGGTTAACAAAATAAACATCGTTACCTGATTTGCTTGCCACGATAATGGTGCCGCCAAGGGCTTCGGCAGCCGGTGGTCGGGCTTCCCCACATGCCTTCAACAACATCCCGGTGAGCATTCCTGTTAATAATAAAATCCAATGTGTTTTCATGTTTAAGTTTTTTTGTTTTGAGATAAAGCAACTTTTCTGAATTCAATCAGCTTTTTGGGCCCCACAAGTTAAAAAAATAACACAAAATAAAAAATATTCAACAGCTTTAATTCCTGCAGTCCTGCAGGCAATAAAAAACGTTAAAAGCCGTACTTATAAGAAGCTTAAAAACCGGAAGGGTGGTTAAATTTTATTAATTTTGCAGGCGGTAAATTAAACACATGGCCAAACAAGAAGAAAAGCTCATTGGCAGGAGGCTAAAAACCTCCTATATTTCCACAGTGGTAAGTATTACACTGGTTTTATTCGTTCTTGGACTTTTGGGCATGATCATCATGCACGCCCAAAAGCTATCGGACCATGTAAAAGAGAACATTGGGTTTTCTGTGTTTTTAACGGAGAATGCCCGCACAGCGGATATTACCCATCTTCAGAAAACCTTCGATGCCATGCCGGCAGTGCGCTCCACCGAATACGTTACCCGGGAGCAGGCCGCAAAAGACCTGACCCAGGATCTTGGGGAAGATTTTGTTGAGTTTCTTGGCTACAATCCTTTGTCGCCCTCCATTTTGGTTACCCTCAATGCCCGCTATGCCAATCCTGACAGCCTGGTAATTTTTGAAGAGAAGGTGTTGAGTTATCCCATTGTGCAGGAAGTGGACTACCAGCGCACACTGGTTCACCAGGTTAATGAGAATGTGCGCCGCATTAGTGTTGCCCTTTTAATTTTCAGCACCCTGCTTCTGATCATTGCCTTTGCGCTGATCAACAACACCATCAGGTTGAGTGTTTTTTCCAAACGGTTCCTGATCAAAAGCATGCAGTTGGTTGGTGCCACACAGGGGTTCATCCGAAGACCTTTTGTAATAAAAGGAATCGTTCAGGGCCTGATTGGGGCTACCCTTGCCATTGCCCTGCTGGTGGCCACCCTTTATGCGGGCCAGCAGCAAATACCTGAGCTGGTTGATTTTCAGGATCCACAAATGCTTATGAGCCTGTTTGCCCTGGTGATCATGCTTGGTATTATCATCAGTTGGATATCCACTTATTTTGCCGTAAAAAAATACCTTAGGATAAAAACCGACTTTCTGTATTATTATTGATCCAAATTTTGCAACCCTCATCAACCCTTGCTATGATGAAGAAAAAAAAAGAAGAAAAAGTACTTTTGTTTGACCGCAGCAAATACCAATGGCTGATTATTGGGCTTTTGGTAACAGCCGTTGGATTCATTTTAATGATCGGAGGAGGGAGTGACGATCCCACCCGGTTCAGCGAAGACATTTTCAGCTTTCGCAGAATGACCCTGGCGCCTATTCTCGTGCTTGCCGGATATGGAATCCAGATTTACGCCATCCTTAAAAAGACCCGTAACGTTACGGAAGACCCTGCCCGAAAGGATCAGAAAACAAAAAAATAAGTTTTTTTTATGAGCTGGTTAGAAGCCTTGATTTTGGGCCTGCTGCAAGGCCTTACTGAGTTTTTGCCCGTGAGCAGCAGCGGCCACCTTGAACTGGGCGGAGCCATATTTAAACTGGAAGACCCACACGACTTTTTCACCTTTAATATCATTGTTCACGGGGCCACCTTCATGAGCGTGGTGGTAGTTTTCTGGAAGGATATCGTTTCCCTGATCGTTAATTTTTTCCGCTTTCAGTGGAATGCCGAAATGAAATTTGTTTTGCTTCTGCTGGCTTCTGCTATCCCCGCTGCCATAGTGGGTTTGCTTTTCGAAGAGCAGATTGAGACCATTTTTGAAGGCAGGGTGGTTTTTATTGGTTTTATGTTGCTTATTACCTCAGCCTTGCTTTTCCTTACCCGTTATGCTCCCAGGGCGGGCAAGCAAGTCAACCTGAAAACGGCCCTGATCATTGGCCTTGCTCAAACTTTTGCCATTCTTCCCGGCATTAGCCGAAGCGGAGCAACCATCAGTACAGCATTATTTTTTGGCATTGAGCGGGCACAAGCCATCCGCTTTTCTTTCCTCATGGTGCTTATTCCTATTTTTGGGGCCAACTTTTTGAAGGTGTTGAGTGTTTCCGAACAAGCCACTGCAGGGACCATGGATATTACACCATTGGTCATTGGTGCTGTGGCCGCATTTGGTGCCGGACTGTTTGCCTGCAGCTGGATGCTGTCGTTGGTAAGAAAAGGAAAGATCGTTTATTTTTCCTATTATACCCTGGCCGTTGGCCTCGGCGCTATCTTAACCGGTGTTTTCTGAAAAATAATGAACCATAAAAAAGAAGAACTCAAAGCCTCTTTAATGGAGGGCCGGTTGTTGCTTTTTGACAAGCCACTGACCTGGACCTCTTTTGATGTGGTCAATAAGGTTCGCTCCCTTATCCGGTATAAATTAGGCCTTCGGAAAATAAAAATCGGCCATGCCGGGACTCTTGATCCTTTGGCCACTGGCCTGCTGATCATCTGCACCGGGAAAATGACCAAAACTATTGACCAATACCAGGCCATGGAAAAAGAATACAGCGGCACTTTTTATCTCGGGCAAACCACACCTTCTTTCGACCTGGAAACCAAGCCCGACCATCACTTTCCAACCGAACATATCCAAGCTGAAATGTTGGAAAAAACCGCTTTCCGTTTTGTTGGCAGTCAAATGCAGATACCTCCTATTTACTCTGCAAAAAAAATTGAGGGAGAGCGGGCCTATGAGTTTGCCCGCAGGGGTGAACAAACTGAACTTAAGGCCCGGGAGATCCACATCAGCAGGTTTGACATCACCCGTTACCAACCTCCTGAAGTGGACTTTCGGATTGCTTGCAGCAAAGGTACCTACATTCGTGCCCTGGCAAGGGACTTTGGGGAAGCTTTGGGCTCGGGCGCTTACCTGAAAAAACTGCGCAGGGAAAGAATTGGAGATATTAAGGTAACAGATGCCTGGAAGGTGGAAGATTTTGACCGGCATATAAAAGGATTTTTGGATTGATCTCCTGCCGCCATTTTTTTTCTTTTACCAACAAAAAAGGCTCCTCAGCGTTTTATTTATAAAAACTATTGACATCCCTTTATTGATATATTATCTTTGCACACCTTTCCGGAAAGAGTATCCAGATTTTTAAATCTTTCTGATTTGAAGCCGGATCAGAATCTGGCTTTTTACATAAGTAAAAAAAACTAAATATTACCCATGAAATTATCTGATTTCAAATTCAACCTTCCTGCCGAGCTGATTGCCGAGAGGCCGGCCCATAGTCGTGATGAATCCCGCCTGATGGTGATTCACCGCGATACCGGCGAAATTGAGCACAAAATGTTTAAAGATGTGCTGGACTATTTTGAGGACGGAGATGTAATGGTGGTAAACAACACCAAGGTATTTCCTGCCAGGCTTTACGGCACAAAGGAAAAGACAGGCGCCAAAATTGAGGTGTTCCTTTTGCGCGAATTGAACCGCGAAGCCCGGCTTTGGGACGTGCTGGTAGATCCGGCGCGCAAGATCCGCATTGGCAACAAACTTTATTTTGGAGAAGACGACAACCTGGTGGCGGAAGTTATCGATAATACCACTTCCCGTGGCCGCACCCTGCGCTTTCTTTTTGACGGCACATACGATGAATTCAAAAAAACCATGGAATCTCTTGGCGAAACACCCCTTCCTAAATTAATAAAAAGGCCTGTGGAGCCTGAGGACCGGGATCGGTACCAAACCGTTTTTGCAAAACGTGAAGGGGCAGTTGCCGCACCAACTGCAGGTATGCATTTTAGCCGGGAGCTCGTAAAGCGCCTGGAAATAAAAGGAATAACTTTCACGGAAGTGACCCTGCATGCCGGCCTGGGTAATTTCAGAAGTGTGGATGTTGAAGACCTCAGCAAGCACAAAATGGACAGCGAAGAGTTTCTTATTGAAGAAAAAACAGCAAAGGTTGTCAACCAGGCCAAAGAAAAACGAAAAAATATCTGTGCGGTAGGTACCACCACCATGCGGGCTTTGGAGTCTTCGGTTTCCATCTCAGGTCACTTAAAACCCTATGAGGGCTGGACCAACAAATTTATTTATCCTCCCTATGATTTTAGCGTGGCAAGCAGCATGATCTCCAATTTTCACCTGCCACAATCAACCCTGATGATGATGGTGGCGGGTTTTGCCGGCTTTGACCTTTTGATGAAAGCCTATAAAACAGCCGCTAAAGAGAAATACAAATTCTTTACCTACGGGGATGCCATGTTGATTTTGTAGAAATTCAATCCTGGCTTATGAAAAAGTATGCATTGATCACGGCTGGTGGTGCAGGCACCCGGATGAAAAACTCCCTGCCCAAGCAGTTTTTGGAGGTTGCCGGAAAGCCTTTGCTGATGCATACCTTTCAGACCTTTTTGCGGTATGCCCCGAATATAGAATTTGTCCTGGTTTTGCCGGAGGCATATTTTGAATTCTGGCAGTCGCTTTGCCAAAAACACCGCTTTCCTCACCGCCATCAAATGGCCGTTAGTGGCCCTACCCGCTTTCATTCTGTTAAAAACGGGTTGAAGCAGGTACCTGATGACGCCCTTGTGGCCATCCACGATGGGGTGCGCCCCCTTGTTTCCCTGGAGACTATTGGCAGGGGGTTTCATTATGCAGAGAAGTTTGGAAATGCTATTCCGGTAATACCTGTCAGCGAGTCGGTAAGGATCACAGAAAATGCCCTGAGCGAAACCCTGCCCAGGGAGAAATTGCGGCTGGTGCAAACCCCCCAGTGTTTTCAGGCCCGGTTGATCAAAAAGGCCTATAATAAAAATTATACCGAATCTTTTACTGACGATGCTTCTGTTTTTGAGACCGATGGGCACCGCATTTTTTTGGTTGACGGCAATCCGGAGAACATCAAAATCACCACCCCCTCAGATCTGCGCATGGCAGAAGCACTGCTCAGCCCGCGCTAAGGCCGGATTTTGGAAACAATTAATGGTTAATTTTTTTGGCTCAGGCTTTGACCGCTTCCCCTTTTAAAGTAGCCGAGGAACAATCCGTAATCTTAACATTAACATAATCTCCCGGCTTAAATCCCTCGTCAGGAAAAACAACCACTTTATTCTGCGAGTTACGGCCAGAAACATTTTTTTCAGAACGTTTTGAACGACCCTCTACCAATACTTCCTGGATGCTTCCCAAATCACGGCGGTTGCTGGCAAGAGATTGCTTTTGCTGAAGACGGATCACCTCCTCCAGGCGCCGGGTCTTGACCTCTTCGGGCACATCATCCCGGTATTTTTTGGCTGCAGGAGTCCCGGGTCGCTCTGAGTACTTAAACATAAAGGCAAAATCAAACCCGGCCCGCTCCATCAAATGGAGGGTTTCCTGGTGGTCTTCTTCCGTTTCCCCGCAAAAACCCGTAATTACGTCCGTAGAGATGGCACAGCCCGGCATGATCCGTTTTATGGTCTCAATCCGGTTCAGGTAATCTTCCCGGGTATATTTGCGGTTCATCCGTTTTAGCACCGCCGTGCTGCCCGACTGTACAGGCAGGTGAATGGACTTGCAGATATTGGGAAATGCACCGATTACTTCCAGCAATTCATCCGATAGGTCTTTAGGATGGGAAGTGGCAAAACGCACCCTGAGCAAGGGGCTGATTTCTGCTACCTCTTGCAGCAGGCCGGGAAACCCTTTGTCTTCCTTTTGTTTTTCCAGCTTCCAGTGATAAGAATTCACATTTTGACCCAGCAGGGTTATTTCCCGGTATCCTGCTTCAAACAATTCTCTTGCTTCCCGAAGGATTGACTGAGGATCCCGGCTTCTTTCCCTGCCCCTGGTAAAAGGCACCACGCAGTAGGAGCAGAAGTTTTCGCATCCCCGCATAATGGAAATAAACGCGGAAACCCCCCCACTGACAGGCCTCACCGGGGTAATGTCGGCATAGGTTTCCTCGGTGGAAAGCAGGATATTGATGGCTTTCTGCCCGGTTTCGGCATTGGCCATAAGCTGCGGAAGATCGCGATAGGCATCGGGGCCTACCACCATATCCACCCTGGAGCCGATGCGGCCCTCTTCCAGCAGGGTGGTTTTCATGCGTTCGGCCATACAACCAAGTACGCCAATGATCAGGCCCGGGTTTTTCTTTCTCAGGCTTTGCAACTCTTTCAAACGGTTGAGCACTCTTTTTTCAGCATTATCGCGAATGGAGCAGGTATTCAAAAAGATCACATCTGCATTCCACGGTTCCGGGGTGTGCTCAAAATCTTTTTCTGTCATTACAGAAGTCACGATCTCACTGTCAGAAAAGTTCATCTGACATCCATAGGTCTCTATATATAATTTCTTTTTCACCAATTGATTTTCAATAATTAAGGCTGGGATTTCAGCCTGATTTAATCTGCAAAATTAATTAAAAAAAGGGTGGCACCTGAAAAAATAGTCCGGGAGAATCTGGGTAGTTTAGAACCAATTGTTTTTCTTTGCAAACTTTTTATGCCAACTTTTCAGAGAGTATTTTCTTTTTCGATAACATTGTATTTTCAATAAAAGGCCAAAAATGTACGTTAGGTGTTGTAATGCATTGACTTGGCTGTCAAGCAAACAAACAATACCCGATTACCGTTTCATTACGGATTGTTTTATTACTTTTGGCCCTCAAAAATAAAAAATTATGGCAAAGAACCTGGTCATTGTGGAGTCACCGGCAAAAGCAAAAACCATTGAAGGATTTTTAGGAAAGGATTACCTGGTAAAATCTAGTTTCGGTCATGTACGCGACCTGCCCAAAAGCAAAATCGGCATTGAAGTAGATAAAGGGTTTACGCCTCAATACGAAATTCCTGCCGATAAAAAAACGGTGGTGAGCGATCTGAAGAAGTTGTCGCAGAAAGCCGAAACGGTTTGGCTGGCAACGGATGAAGACCGGGAAGGGGAGGCCATAAGCTGGCACCTTTCTGAAAGCCTGAAATTAAAAGAGGAAAAAACCCGGCGCATTGTTTTTCATGAAATTACCAAAAAGGCCATTATGCAGGCCATTGAAGCGCCCCGCCCAATTGACCGCAACCTGGTAAATGCCCAGCAGGCCAGGCGCATCCTCGACCGCCTGGTAGGTTTTGAACTCTCTCCCCTGTTATGGAAAAAGGTTAAGCCGGCCCTGTCTGCCGGACGTGTTCAGTCTGTTGCCGTGCGCCTGATCGTGGAACGCGAAAAAGAGATACAGGGGTTTAAATCCACCAGCTCTTACAGGGTTTCTGCCATTTTTGATGTGGAGCATAAAGGGCAGGTTGTTCCGGTAAAAGCAGAGTTGCCCCAGCGTTTTTCCAGCCAGGAAGAGGCCCGGGCTTTTCTTGAAAAGTGTAAGGGAGCTGTTTACACCGTGGAGAATGTGGAAACAAAGCCTGCCAAAAAATCTCCGGCTCCGCCATTTACCACCTCCACCCTGCAACAGGAAGCCAGCCGCAAACTGGGTTTTTCAGTGGCCCGTACCATGATGGTGGCCCAGAAACTTTATGAATCCGGAAAGATCACTTATATGCGTACCGACTCCCTGGCCCTTTCCGGTACCGCTATGGCCATGGCCAAAGAGCAAATAGAAAAAAGCTTTGGTGAGGAGTTTGTGAAGCTGCGCAAATATGCCACCAAATCCAAAGGAGCCCAGGAAGCACACGAAGCCATCAGGCCTACCGATCTTAAAGTGTCGCAGGCAGGGGCAGATCCTTCGGAACAACGCCTCTACGAGCTGATATGGAAAAGAACCATTGCTTCACAGATGAGTGATGCCCTTTTGGAAAAAACCAATGTAACCATCGGCATCTCTACCGCTGAAGAAAAATTTGTTGCCAGCGGGGAAGTCCTGAAGTTTGAAGGGTTTCTTAAAGTATATTTTGAATCCACCGATGAAGAGGAGGAAGAAGTACAGGAAGGCATTTTGCCTCCCATGAAGGTCAGTCAGCAACTGGACCTGAATCATATTACAGCGCTAGAGCGGTTTTCAAAACACCCCCCCCGCTACACCGAAGCCAGCCTTGTAAAAAAACTTGAAGAACTTGGCATTGGCCGCCCCTCTACTTATGCGCCCACCATCAGCACCATTCAGAAAAGAGAGTATGTAGTAAAAGAAAGCCGGGAAGGGCAAAAACGCCATTACGGCCAATTGCAGCTTAAAGATGATGAAATTATCCTGGCAAAGAAAACCGAAACCACCGGTGCAGAAAAGAACAAGCTTTTTCCGACCGACATTGGGATTGTGGTCAACAGCTTTTTAATGGAATATTTTAAAGAGATCATGGACTACAATTTTACCGCCAGCGTGGAAAAAGAGTTTGACGAAATCGCCCAGGGCCAGAAAGAATGGGACAAGGTGATCAGGGATTTTTACCTTCCGTTTCACCAAAGGGTGGAAGAAACCCTTGAAAAATCAGAAAAATTCAGCGGGGAGCGCCTCCTTGGAAAAGACCCCAAAACCGGGCGTAATGTTTATGCGAAAATCGGGCGCTTCGGCCCTATGGTGCAGATCGGAGATGCCGAAGAGGAAGAAAAGCCAAAGTTTGCCGGAATTCGGAAAGATCAAAGCCTGGAATCCATTACCCTTGAAGAAGCTTTGGAACTTTTTAAGCTTCCGCGCACCTTGGGTGAGTATGAAGGAAAAGAAATGGTGGCTGCCGTGGGCCGGTTTGGCCCCTACATCCGTCATGACGGGCAGTTTGTTTCTATTCCGGCTTCTGAAGATCCCCTGACCATTTCCAAAGACAAAGCCATTGAGCTCATTGAAGAAAAAAGGGAAAAAGACCGTCAGCGCGTTATCCGTGAGTTTAAAGAGAACCCGGATATAAAAATCCTGAAAGGACGCTGGGGGGCTTACATTTCTGCTTCCGGAAAAAATTACCGCCTGCCCAAAAACAAAGATCCTCAGGATTTTACATTGGAGGAATGCTTAAATATCATTAAAGAAGGAACCTCTGCCAAAAAATCTCGTAAAACCAAAAAAACTTCCCCGCGAAAAAAGGGAAAATAAAACCCGATTTTTTTGGAACACATGGACATAGTGGATTTTTTCGAACCCCTTGACAAAAGCAGCCTGTTTTCCGGCAAAAAACATCACCCCCTTATTTTGGGGGAAGCTTTGATCTGCCATACCCAGCAGGAGGGGTTTCCTGAACTTGAAGGAACCGATATTGCCATTATTGGAGTAAAAGAAGACCGCAATGCCCCTGAAAATGAAGGTTGCGCCCTGGCACCCGATTACGTACGAAAATATTTGTACAGCCTTTTTCAGGGACCCTTTAAATCGCGGATTGCTGACCTGGGCAACATCAAAGCCGGTGAGTCGGTAAACGACACCTACTTTGCAGTAAAAACTGCAGTCGCTGAGTTGATTAAAAAAAAGATCACCCCGGTAATCATCGGGGGAAGCCAGGACCTTGCCTATGCCAACTACCAGGCTTATGAAGCCCTGGGACAGATTATCAACATTGTATCGGTGGATTCAGGCTTTGATATCGGCATGCAAAGAGAAGAAAAGCTCACCAACCGCAACTATCTTAGCACCATTCTTACCCATCAGCCAAATTACCTTTTTAATTATACCAACATTGGATACCAGACCTATTTTGTGGACCAAGACGCCATAGAACTGATGGAAAAACTGTATTTTGACATCTACCGCCTGGGGCAGGTAAAAAAAGACATGGAAGAAGTGGAGCCCATTGTGCGAAATGCCGATATGTTCAGCTTTGATGTTTCCAGCATTCGGCAGTCCGATGCCCCGGGAAATGCCAATGCTTCGCCCAATGGCTTCTACGGAGAGGAGGCCTGCCAGATCATCCGCTATGCCGGCTTAAGCGACAAGCTCTCTTCCATCGGCTTTTATGAAGTTAACCCGGCTTTTGACAAGGGAGAGCAAACCGCTCACCTGGTAGCCCAAATGATTTGGTATTTTTTTGACGGTTTCTTTCAAAGAAAAAAAGACCTGCCCGACCGTAAGCGAAAAGACTCGGGTGAATACATTAAATATGTAGTATCCCTGAAAGATTTTCAAAATGAGATCGTTTTTTACAAAAGCAAAAAAAGCGATCGCTGGTGGATGGAGGTACCCTGCCCCATGGGCCTGGAAGCCAAATACGAGCGGCAGTTCCTCGTGCCTTGCTCCTACAGGGAATACCAGGCGGCCTGTGAAGATGAAATCCCTGAAAAATGGTGGCAGGTTTATCAGAAATTCCTTTAATCCTTTCCGCCTCCTCTATCCCTTGTTAAACTTAAAGAATGTAATTTTTCCGCATTTTCTCCCAAGGTAATCCACCATTAAAATCTAGTATTATTACTGATATTCCCATATGCCTGCTATGCTAAATTTGTATTTGCTATCGGGTTTCTGATTTACAACCTGACAAGCACATTGCTCTTTGAAATGTTGGATCCGAAAAATGAAACCCTAATGCTGCCGTTAATTTTTTTATTGTAATTTTGACCCGCTAAAATCATATTAAATAACGGTTTTTAAAAATTAAATTTCTTATCAATAATTCGATAATTTTTCCGTTAAAAGATTAGCAGGTTAAAAAAAACTTCAATGAAAATAAAGGGCATCGCTGCATTCGCTTTTATTGTATTTTTCTTTCACAATGTGGCCTATTCACAGCAGGAAGCCCAGTTCAGCCACAACATGTTTAACAATATGGGGGTCAATCCCGGATATGCCGGTTTGCGCAATGCAATCTGTGCCACCGCTCTTGCCCGCCAGCAATGGTTCGGCTTAAGAGATGAGGAGGGCACCCGCTTAAACCCGGAAACCTATGTTTTAAATGTGGATGCCCCCATCGCCTTCATTCGCGGAGGTTTGGCCCTTGGCTTTTTGCAGGACCAGCTCGGCTTTGAAACCAATGTGGGGGTTAAACTCTCTTACTCCTACCACCTGGACCTTGATTTTGGAAAAATGGGCATTGGCGCCCAGGTAGGTTTTCTTGATAAGAGCATTGATTTTGCTGAACTCAAACCCATTGTTGACGGTGACCCCGCCCTTACAGGAGGAAGTGATGAAAACCATATGTTTGCAGATTTTGGGATCGGGGCATTTTACCTGATGGACAATGACGCCTGGGCAGGGCTCTCCTTCACACAGTTAAGGCAAGCCAGCGGGGATGTTGGTGAAGCCAATTATACCCTGAGCAGACATGCTTATGCCACCGCAGGTTTTGATTATACTTTGCCAAATAATTCATCTTACGTGGTAAGCCCTTCTGTACTGGTTAAATCCGATCTGGCTTCTCTGCAATTTGATGTAAATGCATTGGTTACATACAATAACCAGTTTTGGGGTGGCGTTAGTTATAGACTGCAAGACGCAGTAGTATTTCTTTTTGGACTCAACATAGAACAGATAAGCGTAGGATACTCCTACGATTTTACCACCTCTCCATTAGGGAGAATGGGAAGAAGTTACGGGAGTCATGAAATAATGTTACAATATTGCTTTAGCCTTGATATTGACAGAATACAGGAGATTCAGAGAAACATCAGGTTTTTATAATTTTGAAGGATTGATTGTAACTTAAAAGAAAAATAATCGTTAAAACCAATAACAACAATATTTCAGTGGTCATAAAATTTTTAGCTACCATGAAAAAACTCGTTTTTTTAATCGCCTTAACCGTAGTTATTTTATCCAGTTGTGACCGTTCAGGCCGCGGACACCTGACAGGAGTTCAAAACCGGCCCGACGCGCATTATGCAGATCCTCCCGGTATGGTATTTATTCCCATGGGTAGTTTTATCATGGGTCCATCCGATCAGGATGTTGCCTATTCACAAAACGCCATTTCGAAAACCATTTCGATGCCGGCATTTTATATGGACGAAACGGAAATTACCAACAACCAATACCGTCAGTTCGTTTTCTGGGTAAGGGACTCACTGGCCCATACCCTGCTGTCGGCAATTGATGATGAACACCTCATCATGGAAGACCGTTTTGGCATGCCCCTGGACCCCCCGATGATCAATTGGGATCAGCGGATCCGCTGGGATGGCGAGGAAGAAAGGGATATCCTTTCCGAACTTTACCTGCCCGAGCATGAAAGGTTTTTCCGCCGTCGCGAAATAGACAGCCGTAAACTGATCTACCGCTACCACATCATTGACCTGAACCGTGCGGCCCGCCGTACCGAAAGAGACACCCCTAGAGGCGATTTGGTCAAAGAATATGAAACCCACGTTTACCCGGATACCCTGGCATGGATTCACGATTTTACTTACTCGTATAATGAACCCATGACCCAAATGTATTTCTGGCACCCCACTTATGACCACTATCCTGTTGTTGGGGTAAACTGGATGCAGGCAAGGGCCTTTACCATCTGGCGCACCCAATACCTTAATAATTACCTGACCAGCCGCGGGCGTCCTTTCGCCATGGAATTTTCCCTTCCGTCCGAAGCCCAATGGGAATATGCTGCCCGGGGCGGTCTGGAACTGAACCCCTACCCGTGGGGTGGTCCTTACATCCGCAATGTTGACGGTTGCTTCCTGGCAAACTATAAGCCTATGAGGGGGCGTTATACCGATGACGGAGGTCTGTATACCGTTATTGCCGGCCATTATCCACCCAACGACTATGGCTTGTACGACATGGCCGGAAACGTATCGGAATGGACAAGAAATGCCTACGATGAATCTTACTATGTGTTCGGCCACGACCTCAACCTGGATTATCAATACGAAGCAGATCCTGATGATCCTTCCTCCATGAAAAGGAAAGTGGTGCGCGGAGGATCCTGGAAAGATGTCGGATATTTTCTGCAGGTCAGCACAAGGGCCTATGAATATCAGGATACTGCTAAATCATACATTGGATTCCGCAGTGTGCAAATGTACCCCGGACGCGACCGTGATGATGGTCCGGGAGCATCCAATGTTTATTAAAAAATTTCGTTATAGATTAAGACAAAAATTAAAATCACAAATTTTTCATCCCAGAAATTATGAAACTTGCAAAATCAAAAACCTGGAAAATACTCATGTCCCGCATGTACGGATGGGGCGCCTCCATTGTAATTATTGGTGCACTCTTTAAGATCATGCACTGGCCTTTTGCTGATCTTGCCCTTATTGTAGGTATGGGTGTGGAAGCCGTCGTATTTTTCTTTTCAGCTTTTGAACAGGTCCATGAAGAACCCGACTGGAGTCTGGTCTACCCGGAACTGGCCGGCATTGAGGGACATATACCTTTTGATCAGGCAAATCGAAGGGGCGTTCCCGCTGCCTCCAATCAAAATATTACCCTTTCGGCCAATCTTGATAAATTGCTGGAGGAGGCAGATATTGGACCCGAGCTGATCAATAACCTCGGAAGGGGTTTACGCAACCTTAGCGACAATGCTTCAAAGCTGGCCGAGATATCCAATGCTGCCGTTGCCACGGATCAGTATATTCAAAACATGGAATCTGCCTCCAAATCTGTGCTGGAGTTGAGCCAATCCTACAAAAATGCTTCGGAGTATCTCAAGCATGATCTCAGCCTTTCGCAGGAATACGGCGCCAGCCTTCAAAATGCCGTTACCTCCATGAACCAGGTTAGCGAAACCTATCAGCAAACGGCACAAACTGCAAAGGAAAACCTGAAAGCTTCCGAAGAGCTAAACACCAGCATGCGTAACGTTACGGTATATAACAATCAATTGGGTGAAAGCTACAGCAAAAATGCCGAGCTGCTCACCAAAGCTGTAGAAGCACTGGAAAGCTCCGCCCAGGGAGGACAAACCTTCAACACAGAATTGCATAAAACCGCTCAAAACCTTTCTGCTCTCAATGCTGCATACGAGCTTCAGCTCCAGGCTGCTACCACCCAGTCGGATTCTACAGAAAAACTGCAGAAAACCGTGGGCGCTTTGGTTGAAAACATGAGCGATTCCCTGGCCGACACCCAGCAGTATAAGCAGGAAATGGAGAAACTCAACAGCAACATCCGTGCACTGAATAATGTTTACGGCAACATGCTGTCGGCTATGAACTTCAATGTAAATAAATAATCTTATTCGACTTTTGACAAAAAAGCTTTTAGCAAAAATTTGATATAGCAATATTATGGCAGGTGGAAAACAAACACCCAGGCAAAAGCTCATCGGATTGATGTACCTCATCTTCCTGGCTCTGATGGCTCTGAACGTATCGGTGGAAGTGCTCGACTCCTTCCCGCTGATCAACAAGAGCATTGAAGAAACCAACAAGAATTTTGAGATGAAGGTAGATGATGTTTATGATGACTTCTATGAACAAAGGGCCATATCGGAAGACCTGGTGCGCCCCTACTTTGGAGAAGCAATGTATCTCCAGGGGTTGGCCGACTCATTGGTCAGTTATATTCAGACCAATCGCACTGAAATGCTTGCCCGTGTAAATAATATTTCATTCGAAGAGGCAGATACTCTTGATTTAATGGACTCCAAAGCCAAAGACAACTACAGTACCTCTTCCCGTTTTTGGTTGGTGGAAAACATTGAAGACCCTGCAGGAAGACCTGGAGGCCCGGGATCAAGGGCTTATGCACTTCGGGAAAAAATAGCCCAGTTTACCAGCAAAATAGACAGCATACTGAACGAACACGATCAGGCTATTGCCCTTAGCCTTGACGTGGAAGGACCCTTTTACGTGCAGGACCGGCAGGTAACCTGGCAACAGCTCAACTTCGATCGCGTAATTTCCGTGGCCGTGGCAACCAACCTCAGCCGGTTAATTACGGAGGTGCGTAATGCCGAATTTGACGCCATCAGCATGTTATTTGACCTGATCACCGCCGGTGACTTCCGCTTTGACGAAATTGCCGCAAGGGTTGTTCCAAACAGTCAGATCGTAATGCAGGGCGATCATTTTGAAGCCGATATTTTTGTAGCCGCTTATGATACCCGCATGACCCCGGAAGTTATTGTTGACGGACGAAGAATACCCGTTACCGAAGGGGTGGGAAAACTTCGTATTCCGGCAACTACCACCGGATCAAGAACCCACAGCGGAGTAATAAGAGTTACCTCACCTGCAGGAATTACCCAGGAGTATCCTTTCTCAACGCAGTATACTGTTGAGAGGCCCACGGCAACCGTATCTGCCGATGCCATGAACGTTTTCTACATTGGTGTAGACAACCCCGTATCTATTTCCGCTCCGGGCGTGGCCACGGAAAATCTACGCCCCACCATCTCCTCAGGAGGAGAGTTGATCAGGCAGCGTGACGGCAGTTACATTGTACGGATGCAACCCGGAACACGTGAAGCCACAGTCAACGTTAGGGCGGTTATTGAAGGGGAAACCAGAACGCTGGGCACATCCAATTTCAGGGTGCGCACTGTTCCAGACCCCGTTGCCTATATTGCCGGCCGCCGCGATGGAAGGGTTTCAAGGGATGAACTGGTTCTGGCAAGAGCCATTATTCCAAGACTGGAAGGATTCGAGTTTGACATGAACTTTGAAATCGCTTCCTTTACAATGGCAACCACCATTGCCGGAGACTTCAGGCCTTTCCGGGGAGAAAGCAACCAATTGACCCCAGAGATGATCCAGGTCATTGAAAATGCCACCCGGGGACAGCGAATAATTTTTGAAAATATAACAACAAAACCAGGACCTGATGGAAGAACAAGGACTTTGCCCCCCATCAGTCTCACTATCAATTAAAAATTTGGAGGTTTAACCATGGTAAGAACAATTTTAGTTTTCATTTTTCTGGGAATGGTGTTTTCTTTGAAAGCCAATGCCCAGGTTATTGAAGAACCTCGCGACGGCTTTTATGAAAGGCTGATGATCCAGGAGAAAAGGCCCGCCGAATTGCCTTATGTGCGTGAAGCAGATGTGCTTTGGGCCAAAAGGGTATGGCAGGTCATTGACCTGAGGGAAAAAATGAATCAACCCCTTTATTTCCCCATCAACCCTACCGATGGCAGGAGAAACCTCATGCAGGTATTGCTGGATGGTATCCGTGAGGGATCCATAACCGCATATGATGTGGCCACGGAAGATTTTACCGTTCCCCTTAGCGTTGACGCCCTGATGTCGCAACTGGAAAGAACGGAAACCATTACCGCACAACGACCGGATCCGCCCTACGAAGAATATGATACCACCATTACCATTTCTTTTGAGCCTGCCGATGTTATGCGTTACAGGATTAAGGAAGAGTGGTTTTTTGACAGCAAGAGATCGGTACTGGATGTGCGCATTTTAGGAATCTGCCCCGTAAGGGAAGCCATTGATCCGGTTACCGGCGAATCAAGGGGCGACGAACCTTTGTTCTGGGTATATTATCCCGAAGCACGAAATGTCCTGGTACAGGCCGAGGTTTTTAACCGCCACAACGATGCCCAGCGCATCTCTTTCGACGACCTGTTTATCCGCCGGTTTTTCAGCAGCTACATTTACAAAGAGTCCAACGTACACGATCGGCGCATCACCGAATATTATACCGGTCTTGATGCATTGCTGGAAGCAGAAAGGGTAAAAGAAGAGATACGCAACTTTGAGCACGACCTCTGGGAGTGGTAAACAAAATAAATATTTGATCAAAAAGAGGCTGGTTTTTTATCAGCCTCTTTTTTTATACCATTTTTGAGGGATCGGTCCATTTATCAAAATCCTTCTCCCCCACCAAGCCAAGGGATAACGCAGCTTCTTTTAGGGTGAGGTTTTCTTCATGGGCTTTTTTGGCGATCTTTGCCGCATTGTCGTACCCAATGTGGGGGTTCAGAGCAGTTACCAGCATCAGGGAGTTTTCAAGGTAAGCCTGTATCTGCTTCTTGTTGGGCACAATCCCTTCCACGCATTTTTCGGCAAAGGAAACACAGGCATCCCCAATAAGCCTGGCAGATTGCAGCAGGTTATAAATCATCATCGGTTTAAAAACATTCAACTGGAAATGCCCGTTCATTCCACCAACTGCAATGGCGGCATCGTTGCCAACCACCTGGGCGGCCACCATGGTAAGGGCCTCGGGCTGGGTGGGATTCACCTTTCCGGGCATGATGCTGCTGCCCGGCTCATTGGCAGGAAGCATTATTTCACCAATGCCGCAACGCGGCCCTGAAGCCAGCAAGCGGATGTCGTTGCCTATCTTTATCAGGCTTACCGCAAGGGTTTTTAAAGCCCCGCTGGTTTGCACCACGCCATCGTGGGCCGAAAGGGCTTCAAACTTATTGGGAGCCGTCATAAAAGGATAACCGGTAAGTTCGGCGATCTTTAAAGCCACTTTCCGGTCAAATCCTTTCGGGGCATTGATGCCGGTTCCCACTGCCGTACCGCCAAGGGCAAGCTCATGCAGGTGCGGCAGGGTGTTTTCAAGCCCCTTGATACCATGATCCAGCTGGGCCACAAAGCCCGAAAACTCCTGCTCCAGGGTCAGGGGGGTGGCATCCATCAGGTGAGTGCGCCCGGTTTTTACAACCCCAGAAAACTCCCTGGATTTTTCCTCAAGGGAATCCCTTAACTTTTTCAACCCAGGCAGGGTGTTTTCGTACAACAGCTTGCAGGCCGCAATATGCATGGCCGTAGGGAAGGTGTCGTTGGATGACTGCGACTTATTAACATGGTCGTTGGGATGCACCTTTTTTTGGGGGTCATCCAGACGCCCGCCCATGATCTCATGAGCACGGTTAGCGATCACCTCGTTCAGGTTCATGTTGGTCTGTGTACCGCTGCCGGTTTGCCAAACTACGAGCGGAAAGTGATCATCCAGCTTCCCGCCAAGGATCTCGTCACAAGCCAGAATCACAGGACGGGCAATGCCTTCATCAAGCACACCCATTTCCAGGTTTACCTCAGCTGCTGCCTTCTTTAAAAGGGCAAAAGCCCGGATGACCTCCACCGGCATCTTTTCTTTTCCGATTTTAAAGTTTTGAAGGGAGCGCTGGGTTTGCGCGCCCCAGTATTTTTCGGCCGGAACCTTTAAGGAACCCATGGTGTCTGTTTCTGTTCTGTACTGCATAGCAATTGTTTTTTTAAAGACTGCCCTGTCCGGCTTATGGATTCCGGACAGGGCGGGCAATGGGTATTTTCAATAAAACAGCCGAAACGGCGACAGGTTCAAAAACCTTTACAGGCTCTTACATCCTGTAAAAGTCATTTCCTTTATCGTCTACAAGGATAAATGCCGGAAATTCTTCCACCTCAATGCGGTAAATGGCCTCCATTCCCAATTCGGGATATTCCAGGAGTTCCACCTTTTTGATGTTTTCCTGCGCCAGCAGAGCAGCCGGGCCACCGATGCTGCCCAGGTAGAACCCCCCATATTTTTTGCAGGCATCGGTAACCGCCTGGCTTCGGTTGCCCTTGGCGATCATCACCATGCTGCCCCCATGCTGCTGAAACAGATCCACATAGGAGTCCATTCGTCCGGCTGTTGTGGGGCCAAAAGATCCCGAGGCCATCCCTTCAGGGGTTTTGGCCGGACCGGCATAGTATATCGGATGGTCTTTCAGGTACTGCGGCAATCCCTCTCCGGCATCCAGGCGCTCTTTAAGTTTTGCGTGGGCAATGTCGCGTCCCACAATGATGGTTCCGTTAAGAGACAGGCGCGTGCCAACCTGGTGTTTTGACAGTTCGGCCAGTACTTCTTTCATGGGCTGGTTCAGGTCAATCTGCACCGCACCGCTAACGTCTGCTTTGCGGTATTTCTCAGGAATATAGCGTCCGGGGTTTTTTTCCAGTTGTTCAATCCAGATCCCTTCTTTGTTGATCTTTGCCTTGATGTTGCGGTCAGCGGCACAGGAAACACCCATGCCCACCGGGCAGGAAGCTCCATGGCGGGGCAGGCGGATAATGCGGATATCCAGTGCGAAGTATTTCCCGCCAAATTGCGCACCGATGCCAAGTTTATAGGCAGCTTCCAGTATCTTTTGTTCCAGGGCGGTGTCACGGAATGCCTGCCCTCCTTCATTACCCCGGGTTGGCAGCTTGTCCAGGTATTTTGCAGTGGCCAGCTTCACGGTTTTCAGGCAGCTTTCGGCTGAAGTGCCGCCGATCACAAAAGCCACATGGTATGGAGGACAGGCTGCCGTACCTAAGCTCTTCAGCTTATCAACAAGATATTTCTCCAGCTTGTCGGGATTAAGCAGGGCTTTGGTCTCCTGAAAAAGCCCGGTTTTATTGGCTGAGCCCCCGCCCTTGGCAACAAATAAAAACTCGTAGGTGTCTTCACCGGAAGCCAAAATATCTATCTGGGCCGGCAGGTTGGTCCCGGAATTTTTTTCCTTGTACATATCCAAAGGGATGGTCTGGGAGTAACGCAGGTATTCTTTGGTGTAAGTTTCAAAAACGCCCTTTGAAAGGGCTTTTTCATCCCCTCCCCCGGACCAGACCTGTTGTCCTTTTTTGGCAAAAATGGTGGCGGTGCCGGTATCCTGACAAAACGGGAGTTTTCCTTCTGCCGAGATCTCGGCATTGCGCAACATGGTAAATGCCACATATTTATCATTTTCACTGGCTTCCGGATCGTCCAGAATAGCGGCAACCTGCTCCAGGTGGTCCTTGCGCAGCAAAAAGGCCACATCGCGCAGGGCGGTGCGGGCAAGACGGGTCAGCCCTTGCGGTTCGACCTTTAAAACAGGCTGGCTCTCAAATTCGGAAACCGATACATGGTCTTTGGTCAATAAATAGTATTCAGTTTCATCCTGCCCCAAAGGGAAAGGATCCTGGTAAAAAAATTCCGGCTTTTTCATGGGTGATGGAGTTTTTGGGTTGGTTTGACGAGTTTTTTTTATGATTGATAAAAATAAATTAAAAAACACAAACTTCCCAGAAACCGCAGGGAAAAATCCTTTATTTTTCAGGGACTTCCATTTTTGACAAGCTTTTACCCTTCACCAGACTCTGTTTTTTGTAGTATCTTTGCAGGTATGGAATCAAATCGACAAAAACGTATTTCCCGGCTGATTCAGAAAGATCTTGGGGAGATCTTTCAAAAAGAGAGCGGAGTATGGTTTCCCGGGGCCATGATCACCATCACAAAAGTTTACGTTACCAGCGACCTTTCTATTGCCAGGGTATACCTGAGTGTTTTCGGCAAAGACCCCGGTGATGTGTTGAAACTGGTGGAGATGCATGCCAAAGAGATCCGGAGGCAGCTGGCGGCAAGGGTAAAAAACCAGCTCAGGCAAATCCCTGAATTAAGGTTTTTTATTGATGACAGCCTGGACTATATTGAAAATATTGAAAAGCTGCTGAAAGAATAATTCCTGTCATGCATTACGACCCCATTAAGAAAACCTTAGGCCGCCTTTTTAACCGCTGGACCTTTTCCCGTAAAGTCTTTTACTTTTTGCTGGACGTCTTGTTGTTGCGCACCTGGCATATTCACCGGGAGTTGCGCCGGTTTTTCCGTAACCATTCACAGAAATATGGTGTGAAAATACTGGATGCAGGAAGCGGGTTCGGGCAATACACCTGGTATATGGCCCGTAAAAAACCCAATTGGACCGTGCATGCCATCGACATCAAAAAGGATGAAATTAATTCGTGTAGAGCCTTTTTTGAAAAGGCCCGCCGGCCCAATGCCCGCTTCGAAGTGCAGGACCTTGTGCATTTCAAAAACCCGGATACTTATCAGCTGGTTTTATCCGTTGATGTGATGGAACATATTGAAGAAGATCAACAGGTCTTTTCCAATTTTTACCAATCCCTGGAAAGCGGGGGCCTGTTGTTGATCAGCACCCCTTCCGACCAGGGAGGCAGCGGGGTAAACCAGGAAGGGGAACAGTCGTTTATTGAGGAACATGTGCGCGATGGCTACAACCCTAAGGAAATAGAAGAAAAACTAAAAAAAGCAGGATTCAGCAAGGTGGAGACAAACTATACCTACGGCAAGCCCGGGAAGATTTCCTGGAAACTTTCCATGAAATATCCCATATTGCTTCTTGGGGTCTCAAAAATATTCCTGGTATTGCTGCCTTTTTATTACCTGCTGGTCATGCCTTTTGTTCTTGTGCTCAACCAGCTGGATGTTAAATTGAATCACAGCTCAGGCACCGGACTGTTGGTAAAAGCCTGGAAATAATTATCCCGTTATAAAACAGAAAAAACTTGCGTTTCCCATTTTACATAGCACGGCGTTACCTGTTTGCGAAAAAATCGCACAATGCCATCAACATCATTACCCTGGTATCGGTAATCGGGGTTACGGTAGGAACCATGGCGCTGGTGGTGGTATTGTCCGTTTTTAATGGTTTTGAGAAGCTGATCCTGTCTTTGTTTGACGCCTTTAATCCCGATTTTGAAATAACCCTCAGGGAGGGAAAAACCTTTTCCATGGTCGATTTTCCTGAGGAAGAGCTTAAAAACCTTCCGGGGGTGGTGCTTTTCAGTGAGGTGCTGGAAGAGTCGGCCCTGATAACCTACCGCGAGCGACAGCACCTGGTGACCATGCGCGGGGTTACCGATGAATTTGAACAGATCACCGGCATTGACACCCTCTTGATTGAAGGGGAGTTTAAGCTTAAGGAAGGAGATACCGACTTTTTTGTGATCGGACAGGGGGTTGCCTATGTGCTCAATGCCAACATACACGACTACCTTAATCCCCTTAACCTTTACGTGCCCCGGCGTGGACGTACCGTGGGCATGCATCCCACCGATGCCTTCCGGGCAACTTCCAACTATGCCAGCGGGGTTTTTGGCATACAGGCCGAACACGACATGGAATACGTGCTGGTGCCCCTGAGACTGGCCAGGCGCCTGCTGGATTATGACAATGAGGTCACCTCCATTGCCATAAAAGCAGACCCCGAAGTCAATCACGCGAGGCTGCAACGCCGGATCGAAGAAATTGCCGGTCCGGAGTTTGAAGTAAAAAACCGCCTGCAGCAGCAGGAGTTCCTTTACAAGGTGATGCAGTCCGAGAAATGGGCCATCTTTTTCATCCTTACCTTTATTCTGATCATTGCTGCATTTAATGTGATCGGCTCCCTCACCATGCTGGTCATTGAAAAAACCCGGGATATCCGCATCCTCTATAGTATGGGGGCAGCAAAAAAAACCATCCAGAAGATTTTTCTTACCGAAGGCATCCTGATCAGTCTGGGAGGTGCGCTGGCAGGGATCTTCCTGGGCGGGATCGTCAGCTGGCTCCAAATGGAGTTTGGCCTGATCTCCATACAGGCCGAAGGTACCTTTATCATCGATGCCTACCCCGTTGAACTGCAATGGCCCGACCTGGTGCTGGTGGCTTTTACCGTATTTTGTATCGGAATGCTCGCCTCCCTCCTGCCCGTAAGAAACATATCTGTTCTGCTGGAAGAAAGCATATAGCCTTTTTAAAAAAACAGGCCACGGATTGCACGGATGAACATGGATAGAAATAAATCCGCAACAATCAGCGTTCCATCTAAGATTGGAACGCGGATGCAACGGATCCCTCCGGGAACGCGGATGAACGCAGATAGAAAAAATCCGCGACCATCAGCGTTTTGCCAAAGGCAATCCGCGGCTTTCTGCGTTCCATCTCAGTTCAGAACGCGGATAGGGTAGAAATTTAATTTGCCCTTACAGGGCGCTTTTTTTACTTGTCTCTTTTTTGCCCGGGGCGAT
>SKVW01000175.1 GCA_007129255.1 Bacteroidales bacterium | reverse complement strand
TGGAGCCGTTTACGCTCAGGTGGCGGTGCCAGCCGGTATTGTCTCCGCTTTCGGAGGAAGTCCAGTAAAGGGCCAGCATGCCGTTGGCAAAGTAAAAGCCGTTGTTGCCCCGGTAGCCGGATGGCAGGCCGGAAAACCCGTAAAGGTCGGTACCGTAGTTGTCGTTCCAGGTGTCTTCGTTCCAGCGGGGATGATCACTGGTCTGGCATTCATCCCCAAGGGGAGAATCCACCTGCCGGCAGTCTTTCAGCACATTGCCCTGCTGTCCGTCATGGCCTTCGCCCGTAAGAAAGCCTTCAAGAACATCCCAGTCGTTATAGTCGGGGACCTTCCAGCCTGCCGGACAAAGCCCGCGGCTGTCATCCACCGCATACCAGTTGTACAGTTTCCCGTAATATTCAATCATTTGTTCTTCACTGTTTACCCCGTCCACGTTTTCGTGGGGAAAAACGGCATAAGCCCCGTCGGAGGTGTTTACCCAGTCGTTATCGCTCAGGCCGGTGGGAATATCATCCCCGTTGGCATAACGCGTAGTCCGGAGGTTTTCGGCCATCCACTCCTGGGTGCCTATTACCACGGTAGGATAAACATTGCCGTCGATATCGGAAACCGTGCCGGGCTCATCCCCGTTTTCAGGGACCTCTGCCCACTGGGGCATTCCTTCAACCACCATCAACACCTGTCCTTCTTCTCCGGGGTTCAGCACCTGCCAGTTCTCCCCTGAGTAAAAAAGCATATCTCCCTGCTGTGCACCTTCAATTCCGATAAAGGCATCCAGGTCGGGCAGGTTCTCAAGGTCCTGGTAATCCCCGCTGAAAGCATCGGCCGAAGTAGCGGCATGCAGGGCATAGGGCACACTCAGCAAAGGGGATGTACCCATTTGGCTGCCGTTTACACTTACCCGGATAAAATAGGCGGCTTCCTTCCAGTCAATGTCTTCCAGGGAAGATAATGAACCAACCTGAAGGTTGACCAATCCAAACTCATTGGTTGCGGTTTGGTGGGTTTCGGTAAAAACCTCCTCCCCTTCGGGACTGTCCTTCAAAATGGAAATTTCAACACTTACCTCTTCTGAAGCCAGCACCTGCCCCGCATCATCGCGCAACACGGCCTGATAGTTAAACTGCCATGGAGTCTGGGCATTTACAGCTGAAACAAACAAGGTAGCAAACAGAATTAAAAACGTAACTTTTTTCATTGGTCTATTTTTTTACAATTATTTGGTTTTCTGCAATTTGTAAAGGAATATCGGATTCCTATATTGAGTGTAGAAGTTAGAAGATAGAGGTTAGATGGTGGAAGGTGGAGTTTTTTTTCTACCCTCTGCCTTCTACCCTCTATCCTCTTCCTGCATGCTTCAATAATTATTCTCCTTTGGGTTTATAGTTAATCATGGATATTTTTTTATACCAAATCACATTAATTTAAATGTATGTATTCGCATAGGTAAAGCGTGGAGTTCCCAATATGAACCCTTTCTGCTTAATTATGCCAAATCCTTTTTATAGCATGCCGGCAAAAATATACAAAACCATGTATCAAAATGAATAATTGTTTGGGTTTTTTAAAAAACATAAGCCGGTAAAAAAAACTGGGCCGCTACCCGGAAGGCAGCGGCCCGAAAAAACAATAGACATGAAGAAATCTTTGATGCTTCTTTATTTGTTAATATGGACCTTCTCAGTATATTCCTTCCCATCAGTGGAAACAATCCTCACAAGGAAAAGCCCTGCTTGAACAGAAGAAACATCTATGCGATAGCGTGTATCATTAACCTTTTGGTAATAAACTTTTTGCCCGTGAAGGTTAAAGATTTCAATTGTTGAAATGGTCTCACCACTCAAAAAATACAGGTAATTGGAGGCAGGATTAGGGTAAATACTCACCTGTTCAGTCCATAATTCCTCGACGGAAACCGTGGACTCAAAATTGGCGGTAAGCGTTAGGTCTTCTGCAGGCATGGATATTTCATTTTCGGCAACTTCAGATACTATCATACCGTCTTCATCCGTCCAGTTAATAAACTCAAAACCTTCAAAAGCTGTTGCATTTACCGTAACTACAGTTCCGGAGTAGTATTCCCCGAATCCGGTCACCTCTCCTGCATCTTCCGGGTTTACCATCAGGGTTAAAGTGTACATGGGTGCATCGCCCACTTCAAGGGTTACCGGTAAGATCAACAGTCCCTCATTCACAGCATTGCTGCTGATGCGGAGGTTGGCCTCATGAATACCAGGTTGGAGTCCTTCTGCATTAAACATAACGGTTACCTGCAGGCTTTCTCCCTCCTCAACAGTGCCGGAAGCAGGATCAAGGCTAAGCCACTGCACACCGCCATACTGCAATCTGGCACGGATATTCCAATTTCCGTTCAGGCCATAGTCAGATAGATGTTCCCAGTCCTGTGCATCCTCGCTGAGCCAGTTACCATCCATATTGGCGGGGCCTCCATCAATACCCAAAACAAAAACACCTTCATCATGGGTGATTTCAAACCCTATCCAGAGATCGGCACCACTGACCTCAAGAGCTTCATCAAGTGTTACAGTATTCCAGCTTGATTCTGTTGGCGAAAATATCTGTTCATGCAATAGGGCACCGGGAGTGGTGGTTGTACCTGCATCCCACACCATAAGTTTTATTTCTGTGGGGACATCACCAATGTATACATCCACCGATTCAAGCATGTAATCGCCAAAAGGAGCTACCATTTCAGAAGTATAGCGAGCAGCTCCATAAAAAGTACCGCCGGCAACCAAACCAATGGCATCAACATTGGCACCGTCATAATTCAGGATTACATCATTATTATTTACTCTGGAAGCAGGATGGAAACCATCTGTTCCCTCTTTTTTATCGAGTTGAATATTTCCTCTATCGGCTAATCCTGATCTTCCCAAAGGAACCTCCTGTATTTTGGAATTATCAGCTAAATATTGAATTACTGCGTTGAAAGTAAGATCACCCTCTCCTGTATTGGAGATTTCAAGGGTTTGATCTGAAGTTTCACCCAACTCCAGAAATTCAGTCAGGCTCATGGGATTCACTTCAATTTCAGGTTGTAGAGGCGCAAAGTCAATCATAAAGCTAACATCATTCCCATCGGGGTCAATACCTGCCCCAATGAAGCGGTTTCCGTCCCCGGAAACACCGGTAATTGCATAGAACGTCCAGCTTTCCGCATCAAACCAGCCCTGGTCTACTGCATAATCATTGAATTTGGTGAGGTTTCCTCCCGGGTGTCTGACAAAAGCCCTGCGCGAACTGGGCAGCGGCGGAAAGCCTTCGGCAGTGAACCCAAACACATAGCCATCGCTGCTTACCGCAGCTGGGGCAATCATTCCATCGTTCAGGGTGTTCTGAAACGTGGTTACCTCACCCGTTTCGGTGTTTAACACAAATCCATCGGAGTTCAGTTCGCCGGTGATGAACTGTCCATTGGGGGAGACACCATATGCTTCACCCGATGATGTTTCATCTATAAAAATAATCTCATCATCATGCCAGATCACAGGAGACCGGGGTGCAGTTGCTGTCTGCGCCCAGCCGTATACCACCTCACCATTGGCGGTAATGCCATTGGGGCGATTGCCTTCGGGAAGGTCAGCATGGTCGCCGATGTTATCGTAAACATCTTCTGACCAGCTAAACGCCTTGTAGTTAAAGCCTGGGTAATATTGCATTCCCACAATGGTGGCTCCATCGGAGGAAATACCATATCCCGAACTGTAATCATTCATGAAGAACTCAGGTGCTGCGGGGTTCATCCCTAAGAATTCAAACTCATCAGTCGCCAGGCTCCATCTGCCGGCAACCGTGACAGGGTTCCCGTTGTATATGAGGTCCGGATCATCGTAGGTAACCACGACTTCTCCGTCATCTGAAACTCCTTCAACCGCAGCAGCAATATTTGTCACACCAGACTCCTCCGACCAGTAATAACCTGATCCTCCGCCAAAAGGAGTGCCTACCACATGCTGCCCATTTTCAGATATGGCCACTGGAAAGGTATGTGTGTCCTGTAAAACCACAAGATTTACGGGACTGGCGTCCATCACGTGCATAATGATGTCAACAGTGGCTTCCGGGTTATTAGTATCATTACCGGTTATGGTAATGGTTGCTTCATAAAGGCCTAAATCATAGTCGGAGCCGCTAAATGTCAGGTCAATGAACTGTGAGGAATTGCCTCCAACCGTGCCTGAGGAGGGCTCCACAGTCAACCAGCCGTCCTGATCGATATAGTCCACTTCAATGGCATAATCAAGGGTGCCGATGCCTTCATTGAATACAGAGAACCTGTTCGTGGACGTTCCGTTTTGGGCGACCGACTGCTCTACTTCGTCAGCATCCACAACCATCACCGGATCGGCATCCACCTCTTCTCCAAGGGCAACATCGTCGATAATCCATATATGGGCATTATCACCTTCATAGCGAAAGGCGATGTAAATGTCTTCTCCGGCATAACCTTCCAGATCTATGTAAACAGGGGCCCACTCGTCAGGCACAATATCTTCGGTCCAAACTTCCACATAATCGCCATCAGCTGGATCGGGGCTTCCCGTGCTCACCATCACACTGTTTTTGTGATACCAGTCAATGTCCATGTTGGTTTGCCAGAAGTTCAGAAAGAAGTTTCCTTCGTCGGGCATGCTGATCTGTGGCGTGGTCAGCCAGGTGTCCTGCATCCCGAAGGCAAAATTATGGAAAGCGGCATTGCTGCCCCCCGGGGTATTGTTGATCAGGTCGGTGACTGCCCACGTCATATCTCCAGACTGGTTGTACACTGTCCATCCAGCGGGGATTTCATCACTCCCTTCGAAATCTTCTGTAAAAGGGTAATCAGATTCAGGGGCTGCCTTGCGGAAAATATACCCTTGCGATGCGCCTGCTATCAGGGTTCCGTCGGGTAGTGCTTGTATTTCATAGATGGCCTGCTGGAATGTCCCTTCTGGGTAATCATCTTCCCAGGTGGCACCACCGTCCGTAGTTTTCCATATCTGCTCCGGTGTACCTGCGATATACATAATATCGTCATCAATACGGGCAACATCGCGCCACAGGGGAAAGCCGTTACCAATAGTATGCTGTGTCCAGTTATCTCCGCCATCGGTGGTCTCCAGGTATTTTCCGTCTTCGCTGAGTGCAAACCCCTGATTTTCATCAAAGAACCTAATGCCGGTTAAAAGAAGCTGCGCCTGATTAAATTTAGATGTCCAGGTTAGTCCGCCATCTTCGGTTTTCATTATGTGACCACTTCCTACAGCAAAATAAGTATTGTCGCTTACGTAACAAGCCGCTCCTACCAATCCGGGAGTTGTACCTCCGGCACTCCAGGATGCACCACCATCATTGGTAATATAAGCGGGCTCACCCAGTGGAAATACAATTCCATTGTTTTCATCTTTAAAAATTACATCATAAAATACTGAAGGTTCAGGAGTAATACCCAGGTCAATGGTTGTCCAGGTATCGCCACCATCAGTAGTTTTTCCAAAATAACCGCTGAATCCTACAACAAACCCGGTATTCACTGTAGGAAAGCTCATTCCTTCGATTCCCTGGTTGTTGCCTGTCCACATAGATGTCCAGGTATCGCCACCATCGGTGGTTTTTATAACAATACCATTGCCGTTCCAGGTTACATGTCCACCGGCCGCGTATCCTGTCTGGCCTTGGTTCTCAGGAAATTCCAAAGTGGTAAATATATAGTCAAACCCCGAGTAGGTTTTTTCCCATTCCTGCGCAATTGCAGGGGATAAAACCAAACAAAGCATGACAAAAATCATTAGTTTGTAAACTCTTTTTTTCATTTGTGTTGTGTTTTGTTGTTTGTAATTAAAGGATTAAATATTGGCTTTCTTGTCACTTATCCGGTTTGGATTTACTTTTTTCAAAATGTGCCAGAATCTTTTTCAGGGCTTTGATCCTCATATCTTTCTGTTCCATCAACTCTTTTATTTTAGAACCGGGTTCATTTTTTTTCCCGGATCCGGCTTCAGGTTTTTTCATTGCAGAAAAAAGTTTTTGCAATATTAATCCGGGAAAAAATCAACTGCAAAAATGTATATACTACAATACCACCTCGGGGACGAAAAATCACCCCTACTTTTCTACTACAAAAGCAAATAAAAAATTGAAAAACAGGATATTATATATCCATCAAAAATTCGGAAAGACCGATATCGGAGTTGGTAAGCGCAAGCTTTTTGCGCAGGCGGGTGCGGGCAATTTCAATACTTTTTAATGATTGCCCTGTAATAGAAGAAATTTCCTTGGTAGTCATGTTCAATCGAAGAAAAGCACACAAACGTCTTTCGTTCAGACTTAGATCGGCATTGACCTGGTTAAGTTTTTCATAAAAATCGTTGTGTACCTGGTGAAAGCGCACCTCAAACTCATTCCAGATCGAATCATCCTGGGTTCTTTCGAGCTCTTTGATAATTTCCCATATCTGCTCCTGCTGGGATTTGTTCAGCTTATTACTGTACTTCAGTAGCTTATGGTTAATTTCATGAATGAGCTCATTCTTCCGGATTTGGTACATTACATTGGTGGTAAGTTCTTTGTTTTTTACCTCCAGGTCCTGCTCAAGGTTTTGTTTTTCAAGTTTAAGGTTTTCAGACTCAAGCTGTACATTCTGATTTAACAGTCTTAACCGTTTCGTCCGGCTGTTTGCAAGGAAAAACAATAAAGCCAGAATGATAAGGGTCAGAAACATAAGTAATCCTGCAACGTAATAAAGCTGCTCCCTTCTTTTTTGCTCTGCCTTGCGCAAAATTTCCCTTTCCTTAAACTGTGAAGTCAGTTCCAGGCGGGTAAGTTCTTTCATTGTCTCCTCTTTGTTTATCTTATCTGTGTATTCCTTAAATAGCTTATGGTATTTGAGAGCCGAATCAGTTTGGTTCTCTGCATCATAAAACTTAAACAGGTTTTCTGCAACATTGACTTTAAGGGAAAGAACACCAACTTCTTCGGCAATACCAAGGCTTTTGTAAAAATAAGATAATGCTCTTTGCCGCTCATCTCTGGAACTGTAAAAAAGACCTAAAGTTCTGTAGGATGAGGCCTCCCCTTGTTTATCATTCATCAGGATCCGAAGGTCCAGGGCTTCCTGGATGGCATCCAATGCTTCCTGATATTTTCCCATTTCATCATAAGAGCGTCCTAAATTGTTTAAAAGGTTTCCAAGATTTCTTTCCTGTCCGGTTGTGCGCCGGGCAATGCTGATGCCCCTCTGGTAAAAATCAATGGCTTTATCTTCCTCCCCAAGGTTATGATAGGAAACACCAAGGTTGTTATAGACTGTGGTAAGCTGGGAAAGAGGTCCGGGATCCTCAAGTTCCAAACCATAATGCTCATTCATATAATCCAGGACTTTCAAAAGATGATTTTTGGAGTCTTCAAACTCAAGCATCTGGAGCTTTATGGAACCAATATTGATCATGGCATTGGCAACTCCTTCATGGTCGCCCAGGGCCCTTCTGATCTCAAGATAACGGTAATAATGCCTGGCGGCCAGCTCTAATAAACCGTTAAAAAAACAAACAAACCCGGCGTTGCGTAAGGCGCTAGATATCAATTCCTTGTCGCGGCTTCGCTCGGCAAGCTCAAGGCTTTGTTCAGCATATTGCAGGGAAGCAGGTAAATCAAACCGGGCATATTCGCTGGAAAGATTTACGAGGGTCATTACCCTGGCCGAATCTGTTCGGGAAACTTCATAGGCATAACGGAGCGAGTCCAGTTTTTCCCAGTCCTGTGCAAAAATTGATGGATGAAAAAAAAACAGCAGAGAAAAAAACAGGACAAACCACAGCCTGTGCATGGCCTTGAGAATTTTAATGATCCTTCAAAAATACTAAAATAATCATTACGGCTTTTCATGAAATCTGAACCCTGAGCCACCATCAGGCAAAGCCTTCGGAAAATAGCCATGGATGAAGTTCCTTTTAGAATGTTTCACCAGTTCTTTTAAAATCCCCAAATCCTTGTACTTTTACCGTTATTATTCACCCTACTTTTCCGGAAAATGAAAAAAAATTTACTCCTTTACATTCTGTTGCTCTTTCCCTCTATATTGACAGCACAAACGGTAACCATCAACCCGGCCGGTCATATCATTCCATCCAGAGAAGAACCGCTGGCCCATGCAGTCTATTTTACGCAGGACGGGCAAAAGCTCATTGAACTGGATGGTATGCAGTTTAAGGGAAACGGCATTTACCAAAGCCGGAACGGCTATCTTACCGTGGAAGCTTACGAAGAGTCGGTGCCGGTGGCCATGCGGTTTTACGACACCTCAGGCAGGAAACAAAAGGAAATGCATTTCAACCGGGTATATAACCTCAATTTTTCTCCCGATAAAGGTCATCTGGTATTTTTTGATGCCCGGAAGTTGATTGCCATCAACACCCTCGACCATTCACTTCGGGAATTCCCCGGCTCGGCGGTTTTTGCCATTGACAACCAGGGCGTTCCATTTATTTATAAGGAAGCAAACAGGCAGCTGCTTATCGGAGAAGAAACCATGGCTTTTCCCGGCCATGCCCATAAAATTATTATCCACAATGACCGTCCGGTGGTTTTTACCCGTGATGAAGTATTTCTTATTGAAGAAGGTTTGCCTGTTTCCATCCACAAACTGGAGGGGACTTTTTTCAGGGCTCTTTCCCATGAGCAACAGCTGTATTTTGTCAGTCGCAAAGCGGACAGGGAACAGTTTGAGTTTATCCTGCACCGGATGGAAACAGACCACAGCCTCATAAACCTGGATACCGCGATTTACCAAAGGAACACCCGCACCCTCGGCCATGAGGCCATCCCCTCTCCTCTGAAATACGGTGAAGATTATGCCCACCCAATTAGTAACAGTTATGGGGCCATTCAGCAATACAACGGCAACCCCTACCTGCACCCGGGTGTGGATTTCCTGGGCGATGCCAACGAAGATGTTTTTTCTGTGGCCGACGGGGTGGTAAAAGCGGTGCTGACCACCGGGGGCATTTACAACTACCGCATTGCCATCGCCAATGAAGATACCGACGAAGAAACCGACGGCTACCTTTACGCTCACCTGGTGGAAACCTCCATCCCTTTTGTTCCCGGTGATTCGGTTTTTGCCGGGGATGTGGTGGGAGAACTGGTGTACTGGCCCTGGTACGAATTTACCCACATTCACTTTGCACGCATCAAAGCCAGCGGCAACATATGGAACGGCGCCTGGTGGACCACCAACAACCCCCACATTGACGTGTTTGAACTCATCGACATCACCCCGCCCATATTTGAAAATGCCATCGGCAACGACCTGTTTGCATTCCGGGATGAGAGCCTGAATTATCTCGACCCCATGAACCTTCAGGGAGATGTGAGGATTATCGCCAAAGTGCACGACCTGGCAAACACCCACTGGAAAATTGACGTCTATCAGCTCAGCTACAAAATTTACGAAGACCAGAACCCCGATGAACCATTGGTAGAGCAAATATCCTTTGCATACGACTTTATGCTGGACACCTATTTTTCCAATGTACACGAAAGCATGATTTTGCAAACCATCTACTCAAGGGATGCCACCTGCTTTTCCATTGCCAACTACGTGCAAAGAGATTATTACCAGATGATCACCAATACCTCCGGTGACGAGGACATTCATGAAGGGGACAAAAACATTATGCTGGATACCCGCAACATCCCCAACGGCTCCTATACACTGGGCGTTACGGCAGTGGACGCCTCCATGAATGAAACCACCGCCACCATGACCATCGGCAT
>SKVW01000018.1 GCA_007129255.1 Bacteroidales bacterium | reverse complement strand
TGGTTCATATCCAGGCTGATGAAACCATCAAGGAAGTGCGCATGATTGACATGCTGGGACAGGTGGTTTATTCAGAGCAGTTACTGAGCGACCGTTATGAAATGAATGTCTCCGGATTCCAGAATGGCATTTACTTCATACAGGTGCTAACAGAAAGCGGAACCATTACCCACAAAATCCAGATACAGAAGTAACAGCTTTCTGAGCCTATTGAAAAAAGGGGTTGCGTTTGGAACGCAACCCCTTTTTTATTCCGCCTCATAAATAATTTATCTATAATTACCGGGAAAGGTCAAGTCCTGTCCCCTGCTGATTGGATAATAAATGCTGAACCCTCATTGGCAGATGCATTTCGCCTTAAACCATCATTGAATTACAAAACCATTAACCATTCTTTGTCAACGTTTTTAAGGCATAACCCAAAGCCAACCCTCCAAACCGTTTTTCCCGGGACAGGTCGAGCCCTGTCCCTACCCTGGTTGCTGCTATTTAGAATACGGCCGGTCCAGCCCGGCCGATACAACCCCGGTCCGGCAATGCTACCTGTGTGTAAAGCAGGTATACCTGTAAGCGAATTGCAATGAATGAATGATTAACCACCTTACCCCTGCCTGTATATGCCGGGCTTGACCGGCATCCGGATTTAACACATATGAACCGGTAAGGACAGGGCTTGACCTGTCCCCTGCCGTTATATTTCATTAAAATGGGGACAGATTAAATTGATGTGCAAAAAAAACACATTGTTCCTTGATTATTAATACAAACCAGCCATTAACCTGAAAAACGGGGAAAGATAATTAACTCTACAATTCTTATTTGCTTTATTATTGCACATCTTATTGTGCATTTTTTAGTATATTTGCATAAACAAATATGCAATGCAGGATCTTTTTAGTTTATCAGACCAGCTTATCCGGGAAGTATCTGCGAAGTTTAAACGCTACCTTTTCCATGAAATAAACTGGAACAACAGGTTGATTGGTATCAAGGGCGCAAGGGGAACCGGCAAAACAACCTTGCTGCTGCAATGGTTGAAGCAGAAACGGCTGCCATCCAACAAGGGAGTTTACCTTTCGCTGGATGATATGTATTTCACCAATCATTCCTTGCTTGATACAGGAAACGATTTCTACCGGAAGGGCGGTAAAATAATGCTGCTGGATGAGGTCCATAAATATCCTGAATGGGCCAGGGAAATCAAAAACCTTTACGATCGCTACAGCGACCTTCAAATCATTTTTACCGGCTCATCAATCATTGATATTTCCAGGCAGGAAGCTGATCTCAGTCGCAGGGCAATGATGTATGAGCTTCAGGGTTTATCTTACAGGGAATTTCTGAAAATGTGCGGTTACCTTGATGTTGAGGCCATACCCATGGAGCTTATCCTGGAAAACCAACAGGATATCAGGGATATTTTCCCACCGGATTTCCGGCCGCTGGAACATTTCGATGATTATCTTTCTCATGGATACTATCCGTTTTTCAGTGAGGATAAAGCCGGCTATCCCCTGCGCCTGAGGCAGCTCGTCAGGCAGATCGTTGAAAGCGATATGGCCGAGATAAAGGGCTTCGACATAAGGAATGCGAAAAAAATGCTGCAGTTGATTTACATCATTGCCCAGCAGGTTCCGTTCAAACCGAATATTGTAAACCTTTCGCAAAAAAGCCGGATACACAGAAATTCAATATTAAACTACCTGTACTTCCTGGAAGAAGCGAGGCTGATCAGGCTTTTGCACCCATCCGGTAAAAGCATTGCCAGCCCGCAAAAGCCCGAAAAGATCTTTCTGAACAACTCAAACCTTCTCTATGCCATTGCCGAGACTTCCCCTTCTATAGGCACGGTTCAGGAAACATTTTTCCTCAACCAGGTTTCTGTTTTACACAGGGTAAATCAGCCAAAAAATACTGATTTTGAAGTGAACGGAAAGTTTTTGTTTGAAATTGGCGGTGCAGGCAAAAGCAGCAAACAGATCAAAGGATCATCCAATGCTTTTGTGGTAAAAGACAGCCTGGAATATCCGGCCGGAAATGCGCTGCCGCTTTGGATATTCGGTTTTTTGTATTAGTTCCCGGGACAGGTCAGGCCTTGTTCCATCCACATTGGGTATTAAATTCACTGAGTTCCCTGCACAGGCGATTGAAGTTTTGTTACAAACAGTTAAAGAAATAAAGCCTTTCTGAATCCATTAAAAAAAGGGTTGCGTTCAACACGCAACCCCTTTTTTTAATTCATAAGGTCGGATCAGGCCTGAGCTGTAGGTCCTCCCAGATTCATGGGCAATCCCGGAGATTCAATATCCTTGATCGGGCCATGATTGGATTCGTATTTGGCAATATTGTCCTTGAGGGCTTTCATCAGCCTTTTGGCATGTTGCGGAGTCAATACGATCCTGGATTTCACTTTGGCTTTGGGCACCCCAGGCATCATCCTTACAAAGTCAACAATAAATTCTGTATTGGAATGGGTAATGATGGCAAGGTTGGAATAAACCCCTTCTGCCACTTCTTCCCCAAGTTCAATATTGATCTGCTTATTTGATTTTTTCTGTTGTTCTGCCATGGATAAGTCCTTTCTTTTTTTGTGAAATTATTCTTCGGTTTCCGCTTTTTTCTTGGAGGCCATCAGCATATTGTATTCCTCCATGGAACCCACGATGATGTTTTCGTATTCGCGAAGTCCCGTTCCGGCAGGGATCTGGTGACCTACGATCACATTTTCCTTAAGCCCGGTAAGTTCATCGGTCTTAGCGTTTACAGCAGCATCGGTAAGCACTTTGGTGGTTTCCTGGAAGGAAGCCGCAGAAATAAAGCTCTTGGTCTGCAGGGAAGCTTTGGTAATACCCTGTAACTGCTGACGTGCCGTTGCACCCCTGGCATCCCTGGATTCCACCAGTTTTTTATCCTTACGCTTAAGCAGGGAGTTTTCATCGCGCAGCTTTCTTGCCGTAATGATCTGACCGGGCTTAAGGGCTGAATCGCCGGGATCTTCAACAACCTTTTTGCCGAACATTTCATCGTTTTCTTCCATAAACTCAACCTTGTTCACGATTTCATTCTCAAGGAAGCGGGTATCGCCGGGATCATCGATGGTAAGTTTACGCATCATCTGGCGCACAATGATCTCAAAATGCTTGTCATTGATTTTTACCCCCTGCATGCGGTAAACTTCCTGAACCTCGTTCACAATGTACTCCTGCACGGCGGTGGGGCCTTTGATGGACAGGATGTCGGCAGGGGTAATGGGCCCGTCCGACAAGGGTGTTCCGGCTTTTACAAAGTCATTTTCCTGGGCAAGGATCTGTTTTGTCAAGGGGATCAGGTAACGTTTTTCATCACCGGTTTTCGAGGTGATGATCACCTCACGGTTACCCCGTTTAATTTTCTTGCCAAAGGAAACCACCCCGTCAATCTCGGAAACAACAGCAGGATCTGAAGGGTTACGGGCTTCAAAAAGCTCGGTAATCCTTGGCAGACCGCCGGTGATGTCGCCCGATTTACCAACTGCCCTGGGGATTTTGGCAATGGTGGTACCGGATTTCACTTCCCTGCTGTCTTCCAATACAATATGGGCACCTACCGGCATATCAAAATTCCTGAGAATCTCCCCGTTTTCATCAACAATGCTGATGAAGGGGTTTTTGGTTTTATCCTTGGTTTCGATGATCACCTTTTCATAATAACCGGTTTGCTCATCAGAGTCCGTCCGGTAAGTAGAACCTTCCACCATGTTGTTGAATACCACCTTACCCGGTACATCAGAAATGATAACCGCATTGTAGGGATCCCATTCGCAAATCAGGTCACCGGTTTTAACCTCCTGACCGGTATTAAAATACAGGTTGGCACCGTATGGAATATTCTGGGAAGTAAGCACCATCCTGGTATTCTTGTCTATGATTCTCATTTCGGCCGAACGCCCAATTACCACAAAATACTCCTTACCTTCCGGATTGGTAAACGGAACAGCCCGGAGTTCATCAATTTCAAGCAAGCCGCTATATTTGGCATTGATCTTTGAGGCAGTGGCAATATTGGAAGCAGTACCCCCCACGTGGAAAGTACGCAGCGTAAGCTGTGTGCCGGGCTCCCCGATAGACTGGGCAGCGATAACACCTATGGCTTCTCCTTTTTGCACCATTCGTCCGGTAGCAAGGCTACGGCCATAGCATTTACCACAAACGCCATATTTTGACTCACAGGTCAATACCGAACGGATCTCAACCGCTTCAATAGGCGATTCTTCAATGGTCTCGCAAATTTCTTCGTTAAGTTCGTCTCCTGCTTTTACGATCAACTCACCGGAAGTCGGATGATAGATGTCGTGAAGGGTCGCCCGGCCAAGAATACGGTCATAAAGACTCTCCACGGTTTCCTCGTTATTTTTGAGGGCGGTAGCGGTTAAGCCACGCAGGGTACCACAATCCGATTCGTTTACTATCACATCCTGGGAAACATCCACCAGCCTTCGGGTCAGATAACCGGCATCGGCAGTTTTCAGTGCGGTATCAGCAAGACCCTTACGCGCACCGTGAGTGGAAATAAAATACTCCAGTACCGACAGCCCCTCCTTAAAGTTGGAGAGAATGGGGTTTTCAATAATTTCACCACCTTTGGCACCAGATTTTTGAGGCTTGGCCATCAGGCCCCTCATTCCGGAAAGCTGACGGATCTGCTCTTTCGAACCCCTCGCCCCGGAATCAAGCATCATAAATACAGGGTTGAAGCCCTGGTTGTCGGCGGTGGTTTTGTCAATCAAAACCTTGGTGAGTTTGGCATTGGTATGGGTCCAGATGTCAATGATCTGGTTGTAACGCTCATTGTTGGTAATAAAGCCCATACTGTAGTTTCCGCGCACCTCTTCAACCTGCTCATCGGCTTGGTTGATCAGGATTTGCTTTTCTTGCGGAACCAGGATGTCGCCAAGGTTAAAGGATAAGCCACCACGGAAAGCCATGGTGAATCCCATATCCTTGATCTCATCCAGGAATTTTGAAGTACGGGAAATCCCCGTTACTTTCATAATACCGCCAATAATATCGCGAAGCGCTTTCTTGGTAAGCAACTGGTTTACAAAGCCGTACTCCTCAGGGATCACCTCGTTAAATAAAACCCTTCCAACGGTTGTTTCAATCACTTTATCAACCAACTGGTCCTTTTCCCGCACTTTGGCCCGCAACTTGATAATTGCATGCAAATCGGCTGCACCCTCGTTATGGGCAATAACTACTTCTTCAGTACCATAAAATGTAAGGCCTTCTCCTTTGACCACATGATCTTTGGTACTTTTTCTTGGTTTGGTCATGTAATACAAACCCAATACCATATCCTGGGAAGGCACTGCAATGGGCGCACCATTTGCAGGGTTCAAAATATTGTGGGAAGCCAGCATCAGCAGCTGTGCTTCCAGGATGGCTGCATTGCCAAGGGGAAGGTGAACTGCCATCTGGTCACCGTCAAAGTCGGCATTAAAGGCGGTACATACCAGTGGGTGCAACTGAATGGCCTTACCCTCAATAAGTTTTGGCTGAAATGCTTGGATACCCAGCCTGTGAAGAGTGGGGGCACGGTTCAGCAAAACAGGATGACCTTTCAGTACGTTTTCAAGAATATCCCAAACCACCGGATCTTTGCGATCGACAATTTTTTTGGCAGACTTCACGGTTTTAACAATTCCTCTTTCCAGCATCTTGCGAATGATGAAAGGCTTGAACAGCTCGGAAGCCATTTCTTTAGGAATACCGCATTCGTGAAGCTTAAGCTCAGGACCCACGACAATAACCGACCTGGCAGAGTAGTCAACCCTTTTACCCAGGAGGTTTTGGCGGAAACGTCCCTGCTTACCTTTAAGGCTGTCGCTCAACGATTTCAGGGGACGGTTGGATTCGGTTTTTACCGCATTGGTTTTTCTGGAGTTATCGAAAAGTGAGTCAACGGCTTCCTGAAGCATACGTTTTTCGTTACGCAGGATCACATCAGGGGCTTTGATCTCAATAAGCCTTTTCAGGCGGTTATTGCGTATAATCACCCTGCGGTAGAGGTCATTCAGGTCGCTGGTGGCAAAACGTCCGCCATCCAGGGGCACCAGGGGCCGTAATTCGGGTGGGATTACCGGTACCACATCGACAATCATCCACTCGGGGTTGTTATCGATGGTTTTCTTTGAGTCACGGAAAGCCTCTACTACCTGCAACCTCTTTAATGCATCGGCTTTGCGCTGCTGGGAGGTCTCGGTATTGGCCTTATGGCGCAGGTCATAGGAAAGCTGGTCAAGATCGAGCCTGGAAAGCAGATCTTTCAATGCCTCTGCTCCCATTTTGGCAACGAACTTGCCGGGATCATCATCCTCCAGCATTTGATTTTCTTTTGGAAGAGACTCCAGAATGTCAAAATATTCTTCTTCGGTAAGAAAATCCAGGTAATTCAGCTCATCGGATTTAATACCCGGATTCACAATCACATACCTTTCGTAATAGATGATCTGGTCAAGTTTTTTGGAAGGCAGCCCAAGCAGGTAGCCTATTTTATTGGGCAAAGAACGGAAAAACCAAATATGGGCAACAGGAACAACCAGTTTCAGGTGTCCCATTCTTTCGCGCCGCACTTTCTTTTCGGTAACTTCCACACCACAGCGGTCGCAAACGATCCCTTTATAGCGAATCCGTTTGTATTTGCCACAATGGCATTCCCAGTCTTTCACCGGGCCAAAAATCCGCTCGCAGAATAACCCGTCTCTTTCGGGTTTATATGTACGGTAATTGATGGTTTCTGGCTTTAACACTTCTCCGTGTGACCTTTCCAGAATGGACTCGGGTGAGGCAAGGCTGATGGTAATTTTGGAGAAATTGCTTTTAACGTTGGATTCTTTTCTGAAAGCCATAAAAGTATATATTGTTAAAGGAAATGGATATAAACAACTTGTCGTTAACAGCAATTAGCAAACAAAGAACGTTATGCTAATGGTACATTTCGGGAAGGGCTTCGGAAAGCCCATCCCGAAATGAATATTTTATTCAAATTTGATGTTGAGGCCCAGACCCCTCAGCTCGTGCACCAACACATTGAATGATTCGGGTACACCGGGAGAGGGCATATTTTCGCCTTTTACAATGGTTTCATAGGCCTTGGCCCGGCCAATAACATCATCGGACTTCACGGTAAGGATCTCCTGAAGGATGTTGGCCGCGCCAAAAGCTTCAAGTGCCCATACTTCCATCTCTCCAAAGCGCTGTCCACCAAATTGGGCTTTACCTCCAAGGGGCTGTTGGGTGATCAGCGAATAAGGACCGATCGACCTGGCATGCATCTTGTCTTCCACCATGTGGCCAAGCTTCAACATGTAAATCACCCCAACGGTAGCGGGCTGGTCAAACCTTTCGCCGGTGCCACCGTCGTACAGGTAAACTTTTCCGTTTTCAGGAAGTCCGGCCTGCTTAAGGTATTCATTGATCTCATCCACTTTGGCACCGTCAAAAATCGGGCTGGCAAACTTGAGTCCAAGTTTTTCACCTGCCCAGCCAAGAACCGTTTCATAGATCTGTCCCAGGTTCATTCGCGAAGGCACTCCTAAGGGGTTAAGCACAATATCAACAGGAGTGCCGTCTTCCAGGAAAGGCATATCTTCTTCCCTGACGATACGGGCAACAATACCTTTGTTACCATGGCGGCCTGCCATCTTATCACCCACCTTAAGCTTACGCTTTTTGGCAAGGTAAACTTTTGCAAGCTGCACAATGCCTGTCGGAAGTTCATCCCCTACGGTGGAGGTAAACTTACGGCGATTGTATGCACCCAGAAGGTCTTTGTACTTAATGGAATAATTATGCAAAAGTTCCCTTATCAGGCGGTTCTTTTCCTTATCGGTGGTCCAGTTATTGGGATTAATGGTGCTGAAGTCAAGCGTATTCAGTACCTTCTGGGTAAACTTGGTTCCTTTGGGCACCACCACTTCTTTCAGGCTGTTCATTACACCCTGTGAAGTCTTCCCGCTTACAAGAACGATCAGTTTATCGATCAGCTTGGCCCGGAGCTCTTTTACATTGCTGTTGAACTCTTCATCCAGTTTATCCAGAATGATCTTTTCCTTGGTTTTGGCCTTACGGTCCTTCAAAACCCGGGAGAAAAGTTTTTTGTTAATGATAACACCTTTGGTGGCGGGAGGTGCTTTTAAGGAGGCATCTTTTACATCACCGGCTTTGTCACCAAAAATGGCACGCAGCAGTTTTTCTTCCGGCGTGGGATCGGTTTCACCTTTAGGAGTGATTTTACCGATCAAAATATCTCCTTCATTAATCTCTGCACCGATACGGATCAGACCGTTTTCATCAAGATCTTTAATGGCTTCGGCACTAACATTGGGAATATCGCTCGTAAGCTCTTCAGCGCCCCTTTTGGTATCGCGAACATCAAGAGAGAATTCCTCGATATGGATGGAGGTAAACACATCCTCCCTAACGATTTTATCAGAAACCACAATGGCATCCTCAAAGTTATAACCTTTCCATGGCATGAAAGCCACCTTCAGGTTGCGTCCCAGGGCCAGTTCTCCGTTCTCGGTAGCATAGCCTTCGCTTAATATTTGTCCTTTGACCACCTTTTGTCCTTTGCGAACAATAGGTTTAAGGTTAATACAGCTGTTTTGGTTGGTTTTGCTGAATTTAATCAGGTTATAAGTGCGCACGTCATCATCAAAGCTAACCAGCCTTTCATCATCGCTGCGCGAATACCTGATCACGATCTTTTCAGAATCGACATATTCAACCATTCCGTCACCTTCGGCATTCAGCAAAACCCTGGAGTCGGAAGCGACTCTTTTTTCCAGGCCTGTGCCAACGATAGGCGCTTCCGGTTTTAAAATGGGAACGGCCTGACGCATCATGTTACTTCCCATGAGTGCACGGTTGGCATCATCATGCTCCAGAAAGGGGATCAATGAAGCAGCAACCGAAGCAATCTGGTTGGGGCCTACATCCATCAGGTTGATCTTCTCAGGTTCAACGATCGGGTAATCTGCCTGGTATCTAACCTTAATACGATCTTCCTCAAACTGCCCATTCTTTTTAATGGGCACATTTGCCTGGCTGATAATTTGTGTTTCTTCTTCCTCTGCAGAAAGGTAAACCGGATCGTTTTCAAAATCCACCTTACCCTCTTTTACATTAAAATATGGTGTTTCTATAAAGCCAAGGTCATTAATTTTGGCATAAACACACAAAGAAGAGATCAGGCCAATATTGGGTCCTTCCGGTGTTTCAATGGTACAAAGCCTTCCGTAGTGGGTAAAGTGCACGTCACGCACCTCAAAACCAGCTCTTTCACGGGATAATCCTCCGGGCCCAAGGGCAGACATTCTGCGCTTGTGGGTAAGCTCCGCCAATGGATTGGTTTGATCCATAAACTGGGAAAGCTGGTTGGTACCAAAGAACGAATTGATAACCGAAGAAAGGGTTTTGGCATTGATCAGGTCGGTAGGAGCAAACACCTCGTTGTCGCGAACGTTCATGCGTTCACGAATGGTGCGCGCCATACGGGCAAGCCCAACCCCAAACTGTGAGTATAACTGTTCTCCAACGGTACGTACACGGCGGTTACTCAGGTGGTCAATATCGTCCACATCTGCCTTGGCATTAACCAACTCAATGAGGTATTTAACGATATAGATAATGTCTTCCTTGGTCAATACCCTGACATCCATAGGAATGTTAAGGTTCAGTTTTTTGTTGATCCGATAACGTCCAACATCTCCAAGGTCATATCGCTTATCGGAGAAGAAAAGCTTTTCGATCATTCCCCGGGCGGTTTCGTCATCAGGGGGATCGGCATTTCTAAGCAGCCGGTAAATAAATTCAACGGCTTCTTTTTCTGAGTTGGTGGTATCTTTCTGCAGGGTGTTATACACCAGGGCATAGTCGTTCAGGTTAACGTCTTCTTTATGCAGAATAATGGTTTTAACCCCGGCATCCAGGATCAGGTCGATATGTTCGTTTTCAAGAAGGGTTTCACGGTCAATGATCACCTCGGTGCGTTCTATGGAAACCACTTCTCCTGTGTCCTCATCAACAAAGTCCTCTACCCAGGATTTGAGCACCCGGGCAGCAAGTTTACGGCCTATATATTTTTTCAGGCCGGTTTTACTGACCTTAACCTCATCGGCGAGGTCAAAGATCTCCAGAATGTCTTTATCATTCTCAAAACCAATAGCGCGTAAAAGGGTAGTAACCGGTAATTTCTTCTTCCGGTCTATGTAGGCATACATTACGCTATTGATGTCTGTTGCAAACTCTATCCAGGAGCCTTTAAACGGGATGATCCGGGCACTGTAGAGCTGCGTACCGTTTGCGTGCACACTGGTTCCGAAGAAAACCCCGGGAGACCTGTGGAGCTGGGAAACAACCACCCTTTCGGCACCATTGATCACAAAAGTGCCCCTGGGCGTCATGTAGGGGATGGTTCCCAGGTAAACATCCTGGATGATGGTCTCAAAATCCTCGTGCTCAGGATCGGTACAATATAATTTTAATTTGGCTTTTAGCGGAACACTATAAGTCAACCCTCTTTCAATACATTCCTGAATGGAATATTTGGGGGGGTCGATAAAATAGTCCAGGAATTCCAGGACAAAGTTATTCCTGGCATCCGAAATGGGAAAGTTCTCACTAAAAACCTTGAATAGCCCTTCGTTTTTCCGGTTTTCAGGAGTGGTTTCCAACTGAAAGAAATCCTGGAAGGATTTCACCTGAACTTCTAGAAAATCGGGGTATTCAAAATGTTTGGTTACCGTGGCAAAATTGATTCTTTCGCCGGTTTTGTTGTTTGCTGCCAAGGTTTGAAATTTTGTTGTTAGTTAAATACTAAATTAAAGAAACAAATAAACAGCAATAAAGATTAGACTTCTACAGCGAATTTTTCAATTCGGCAGAAGTCTAATCCTGATTTTATTGCAGACAGGTTTATTTAATTTCAACCTCTGCTCCTGCCTCATCCAGCTGCTTTTTAAGGGATTCGGCTTCGTCTTTTGTAACTTGTTCTTTAATGGCTTTTGGTGCTGAGTCAACCAGTTCTTTGGACTCTTTAAGTCCGAGGCTGGTAAGTTCTTTAACGAGCTTAACCACTGCAAGTTTAGAGGGTCCTGCAGCTTTCAACACTACGTCAAACAACGTTTTTTCTTCTGCCTCTTCGCCACCGGCTTCACCACCGCCGGCTGCAACGGCCACAGGAGCAGCTGCTGCGGGTTCAATGCCATATTCGTCCTTTAAAATTTGGGCCAATTCATTAACCTCTTTAACCGTAAGATTAACTAACTGTTCTGCAAAATCTTTTAAATCTGCCATTTTTGATATCTGTTTTAAATTGGTTTTACTTTTCGAAAAAAATTAAGGGTAAAAAATTAACTTTCTTTTTCAGAAAGGGTTTTCACTACTCCTGCAATGGTATCTCCGCCGGATTGAAGGGCAGAAATAACATTTTGAGCAGGAGATTGAAGCAATCCGATAAGATCGCCAAGAAGTTCCTCTTTGGATTTGAGCCTGGTCAATGCGTCTAACTGCTCATCGCCAATGTAATGATCTTCTTGAATGAATGCACCTTTGAGGAGAGGCTTGGGGTTTTTCTTGCGAAACTCCTTGATCAGCCTGGCCGGTACATTCCCGGTGTCAGAAAACATAATGGAAGTAGCACCTTTCAGTACCTCATACAACGGAGAAAGGTCTTTTTCGCTATTTTCCATGGCTTTTTTCAGCAAGGTGTTCTTTACTACCTGCAAAGAAACATTGCGCTTGAAACAAAGCCTTCTGAGGTTATTGATGGTTTCAACGTCCAGTTCAGAAGTATCAGCCAGGTAAAAGATGTCGTTACTTTTTAATTGCTCGGTAAGCGACTCTATTACCCGATATTTTTCTTCTTTTTTCATATCGTGTCAACATCTTTAAGGTGAGCGGGTCACCTTTCGTTTATACTTTTACTGATTTGGTTTCCACCTGAATTCCCGGGCTCATGGTACTTGACATATAAATACTTTTTATGTAAGTACCTTTTGCCGCAGCAGGCTTTAACCTGATGATGGTCTGGATAAGTTCTTTGGCATTGTCCAAAATCTTTTCCTTATCGAAAGAAACTTTTCCGATGGAAGCGTGAACAATTCCAAATTTATCGACCTTAAAATCAATTTTACCAGCTTTGACATCCTGGACGGCTTTGCCGATTTCCATAGTCACTGTGCCGGCTTTGGGGTTGGGCATCAGACCCCTGGGTCCCAGGACACGTCCTAAGGCACCTACTTTAGGCATCACGTTGGGAGTAGTAATTACCACATCCACATCGGTCCAACCTCCTTTGATTTTCTCAACATATTCGTCCAGGCCAACGTAATCAGCTCCGGCTTCTTTAGCTTCGTCTTCCTTGTCGGGTGTGCAAAGCACCAATACCCTTACGGTTTTTCCTGTACCGTGCGGCAAGGCAACCACCCCTCTGACCATTTGATTGGCTTTGCGGGGGTCAACGCCCAATCTGATATCCAGATCTACTGAAGAATCAAATTTGGTATAGTTGATTTTTTTAACAATTTCAGCCGCATCAGACAAAGAGTAAACCGCTTTCTTATCAAACTTAGCTAAAGCTTCTTTTTGGTTTTTCGTTAATTTCGCCATTTTCAGATTCCGTTAAGCTTTAAGTTAATGAATAACAACAGGATAATGCCAACAGGCTTAAAAAGGCTTTGCGCCCCTGATCCTGATGCCCATACTGCGTGCCGTGCCGGCAACCAATTGCATGGCTGACTCCACGGTAAAGCAGTTTAGGTCAGGCATTTTGCTTTCGGCAATACCTTTTACCTGATCCCATGTAATAGTGGCTACTTTGGCTCTGTTTGGTTCGGCTGAACCGGATTTAATTTTGGCTACCTCACGCAGTTGCACTGCAACAGGAGGGGTCTTTACTATAAAATTAAAGGATTTATCCTTGAAAACAGTGATAATCACCGGGATAACCTTTCCGGCTTTCTCCTGTGTTCGTGCATTGAATTGCTTGCAAAACTCCATGATATTCACACCTTTGGCACCTAATGCAGGGCCTACGGGCGGAGAGGGGTTTGCAGCGCCTCCTCTAATTTGCAGCTTAATGATTCCACTAACTTCTTTTGCCATTTTTAGATTTTTTTTTCAAATAAAGGGGATCGAGTCACATCTGCAGGTAAATAACCCAGTTGCCTGGATCATTCTTTTTCTACCTGCATAAAGCTGAGTTCCAAAGGAGTTTTTCGACCAAAGATCTTTACCATCACCTTCAACTTTTTCTTCTCCTCATTGATCTCCTCGATTACTCCTGTAAAACTGTTAAAAGGACCGTCTGTAACTTTTACGGTTTCTCCTACAATAAACGGAACATTTAATTCCTCTTCCTTTCCGGAAAGTTCATCCACTTTTCCAAGAATGCGGTTCACTTCTGCCGGACGGAGGGGAACGGGGTCACCACCAGAGCCTAAAAAACCCAGTACCCCTGGAATATTCCGAATAATATGCGGAATCTCTCCCACCAAAGCCGCTTCTATCAAAACATAACCGGGAAAATAATTGCGCTCGGCACTTACCTTTTTCCCTTTGCGAATTTGATAGACCTTTTCTGTCGGGATCAGTACTTGCGAAACGTACTCCTCCAGTCCAAGACGGGCAATCTCATTGTCAATGTATTGTTTGACCTTCTTTTCACTGCCACTGACCGCCCGGACAACATACCATTTTTTTACTTGTTCGCTCATACTAACGTAACGAAGTTAAAACCCCGTTTGATTTTTGCATCTGATTATTGAAGATTATTTAAAATATTAGAACATTCAGACAGCAGCCTTCAAACCGGATAATTACAAAAAGAGACGGTAAAATTGCTGTAGAATAGAGCTAAAGGACGCATCCATCAAATAAACGATCGAAGCGATTATAAGGGAAGCAATAGATACGACCACTGCGCTACTTTGCAGTTCACTCCATGTGGGCCACGAAACTTTATGAATCAGCTCATCATAAGTTTCGCTAAAATAGGCTCTGATTTTCTTCATAATTTTAAAATATTCTAATATTTGCACGGGTGGAAGGAATCGAACCCTCAACCAACGGTTTTGGAGACCGCTACTCTACCAATTGAGCTACACCCGTGTGGACCGCGGCGGGAAAAACCCGCCGGGGCTTGTTTTTTATGAGCGTTTATTCAATAATTTCGGTTACCTGTCCTGCACCAACGGTACGGCCACCTTCACGGATTGCAAAACGCAATCCTTTATCCATGGCTACTTCGGTGATCAGATCAACGGTAATGGTGAGGTTATCGCCAGGCATACACATTTCCACACCTTCGGGCAGGTAAATCTCACCAGTTACATCGGTAGTACGGAAGAAGAACTGGGGACGGTATTTGTTCTGGAAGGGGGTATGACGGCCACCTTCTTCTTTTTTCAGAACATAAACCTCGGCCTTGAATTTTTTGTGCGGCTTCACAGAGCCGGGCTTACAAATTACCATACCACGGGAAATGGCATCTTTGTCAATACCCCTGAGCAACAGACCAGTGTTGTCACCGGCTTCGCCACGGTCAAGGATCTTGCGGAACATCTCAACACCGGTAACAACAGACTTCAGTTTTTCTGCACCCATACCAATGATATCAACCGGGTCACCCGAGTTGATAACGCCTGTTTCAATTCTTCCGGTAGCAACGGTACCACGTCCTGTAATGGAGAATACGTCCTCAACAGGCATCAGGAAATCCTTGTCAACATCGCGCTCAGGAAGCGGGATAAAGTTATCGGCAGCTTCCATCAGCTCAACTACCTTATCTACCCACTTGGGTTCATTGTTCAGGGCACCTAAAGCAGATCCCTGGATAACAGGAATATTGTCTCCATCAAAATCGTAGAAAGAGAGCAATTCGCGAATTTCCATTTCAACCAGCTCAAGAAGTTCCTCATCATCAACAAGGTCAACCTTGTTCATGAAAACAACCAACTGGGGAACACCAACCTGACGGGCCAAAAGAATGTGCTCGCGTGTTTGGGGCATGGGGCCGTCGGTAGCCGCAACAACCAGGATCGCACCGTCCATCTGGGCAGCACCTGTTACCATGTTTTTAACGTAGTCTGCGTGTCCGGGGCAGTCAACGTGTGCATAGTGCCTGGCTTCCGTTTGATATTCAACGTGAGCGGTATTAATGGTTATACCTCTTTCTTTCTCTTCAGGAGCATTGTCAATAGAATCAAAGCTTCTGACTTCAGACAAACCCTTGCCTGCCAAAATTTGCGTGATCGCAGCGGTGAGCGTGGTTTTACCATGGTCAACGTGACCAATGGTTCCTATGTTCACGTGCGGCTTCGTGCGTTGAAATTTTTCTTTTGCCATATCTAATCTGGGTGTTTAAGTTTTAAAAAGGGATTCAACAAAATTCGTTTATAAAAATTTATTGCTTTACACTTGAGCCGACGACGGGAATTGAACCCGTGGCCTCTTCCTTACCAAGGAAACGCTCTACCCCTGAGCTACGTCGGCACAATTTTTTATGAGCGGAAAACGGGACTCGAACCCGCCACCTACAGCTTGGAAGGCTGTCGCTCTACCGGATGAGCTATTTCCGCTTTTCAACGTGGGGGGGGAAGGATTCGAACCTCCGAAGGCGAAAGCCAACAGATTTACAGTCTGCCCCATTTGACCGCTCTGGAACCCCCCCGAATGCTTTTTTCTTTTTATCCAGGGAGCCGATGGAGGGATTCGAACCCCCGACCAGCTGATTACAAATCAGCTGCTCTGACCAACTGAGCTACATCGGCTGATGTTTAATCTGTTTTTTTGCAGCCTTTAACAACCTCAAAGACAACAAAAATGCAGACCTTTATAAAAAGGTCTGCAAATGTACGAAAGATTTAAAAACTACCAAAAAATAATGTGTTTTTTTTTCTTTAAAGGCCACGGCTTAACGCTAGATCCCTTTTACTTTTTCTTTGTGCTTTTTTAATTGCCTTCTGACCGCATCAACAGCATTATCTATTGCTTCCTCAAAACTCCTGGCTTGTTTTTTGGCAAAAAGATCATTTCCGGGAATCAACAATCGGATCTCTGCAATCTTGTTTTCATTGTTGGAAGCGCTATCAAGTCGTAATACAACATCACATCCAAGAACACCCTCATATAGCTGGGATAGTTTACCTACTTTTTCGCGTACGAAGTCTTCCAGTTTTACATCGGCTTTAAATTGCAATGAGCTGATCGTTACTTTCATAATTCATCCTCCACATTTATGCCTTTGGATGGGCTTGTTTATAAATATTTTTAATTTTTTCAATGGTATTGTGTGTATAAACCTGGGTAGCCGAAAGATTGGCATGACCAAGAATTTCTTTAATGGCGTTAAGATCGGCACCGTGATTTAGCATGTGGGTGGCAAAGCTATGCCGAAGTACATGCGGGCTTTTTTTGGTTTTGGTGGTTACATAGCTAAGGTATAAATTTACCCGCCGATAGACAAATTTAGCATACAACTTTTTGCCTTTATCTGTAACAAAAACATATGAAGCCCCTGATGGTCCAAAAAGTTTTTCTTTTTGCAGGGTATAATCCAGAAAAGTTTTTCTGACCTTATCCAGCAAAGGAACAATGCGTTGCTTGTTTCTTTTACCCGTAATCTTTACATTATTATTGTACAGGTCGAAATCATCCTGTTTAAGCTCAATAAGCTCAGAAAGCCTCATACCGGTAAAGTAAAGCAACTCAATGATCAGCCGGTCGCGCAGTCCCGAAAAGTCATTTTCAAAGGGCACCTGGTCAAGCAATTGATCCATCTTTTCTTCTTCAACAAACACGGGCAATCGACTGCTCTTTTTAATATTGCTGACCTTCAGGGTAGGGTTTTGTGGAACAATTTCTTTTTTCTGCAAGTAATGAAAAAAGGATTTTACGGAAGAAAGTTTCCTGTTCAGGGAGGTCCTGGCCATTCCACCGGCCATCAGACCGGCAAGCCAGGAGCGGATCATAAAGGTTTGGGCTAGCTCCATCTCATCCAGATCGAATTGCTGCTTCAGGTAAGTGGAAAATTGTTTTAAGTCGTTGGAATAAGCCATAAGGGTATGGCTGGCGTAACGTTTTTCCTGCGCAAGATACTGAAGAAATCTTTCGGTTTCGGCTCCCATATCAACGACCTTATCTAAAAAAGAAGGAAGAAATCTTTGCTTAAAATTATGCTAAAAAATCAGCATCTGCAAAAATTTCTTCCTAAAAATTCCTAACCCCTTGTGGTAAAATCAGGCGTCCTCTTGATTCTGTAAACGTTGAATATAAATTGCTTTTAGCTTTTCTTCACGCTTTTTAACCGAGGGCTTTGTGAACTTCTGGCGCTCTCTCAATTCCCGGAGAACACCGGTTTTCTCAAACTTCCTTTTCATCTTTTTCAAAACCCGGTCAATGTTTTCGCCTTCTTTTATTGGAACAATGATCATATTTTCTTACCTCTTTTCTTTAAAATTTGAATATCAATAATTCTTATCTTTTTCCAAAAGCGGATGCAAAGTTAAAAACATTTTTGTATTTATCAAAATTAAAACCCCTTGAAAATTAATTTTCATTTATTTATAATTTGATTACGGAGGTCACATGCCTGTCCCGCCCATGCAGGGGACACTTACCATGACAAAATCATTCTCCTGTTTATCAACCCCTTTGGCATGGCTCGTTTCATCAATTTGATTTACTGAAGACTTCTTTTTAAAAAGTCTGTCATGAGCCGGTAAAGATGAAACCTGGCATTGCGCGAAAAAATGCTGTGGTCATGGTTGGGATAGATCATCAGCTCAAAATCAACATTTGCCTCAATAAGGGCATCGGCCATTTCCATGGTGTGCTGGTAATGCACGTTATCATCTGCCGAGCCATGGATCAAAAGATAATTCCCCCATATTTTATCCACATGGTTGATGGGTGAATTGTCATCATATCCATCGGGATTTTCCTGGGGGGTGCGCATATACCGCTCAGTATATATGGTGTCGTAAAAACGCCAGTGGGTAACCGGTGCCACAGCAATCGCCGCATTGAACCAGTCGGCGCCTTTGGCAAGGCAAAGAGAAGTCAGGTATCCCCCATAACTCCAGCCGAAAATCCCAATGCGGCCGGCATCAACATACTCCAAAGAACCAAGGTATTTCGCCGCTTCAATCTGATCAATGGTTTCATATTTACCCAGCTGGAGATAGGTCATTTTTTTAAATTCCTCTCCCCTGGCGCCGGTGCCGCGGTTATCGACGGATACCACAATAAAATCATTTTGTGCAAGCATTTGAAACCAAACCCCGTTGAAAGCATTCCATCGTTCAACAACCGTCTGGGAACCCGGCCCGCCATAAACATACATCAATACCGGATATTCTTTACTGGGATCAAAATCTGCAGGTTTGATCATCCAGGCGTTCAATTCCAAATCATCACTGGTGGTAAATTGAAAAAACTCAGGCTCAACAAAACCATGTGCTTTGGTTTTGGAAACCAGGTCTTCATTTTCTTCAAGAATGCTTATTTTCTCGCCATTGGCACTGTGCAGACTAAATATCGGAGGTGAAGAAATGGTGGAAAACCGGTTGATAAAAAACTGAAACCCTTTACTAAAGGTGGGGTTATGGGTTCCCTCCCCCTGGGTAAGCCTGGTTTTGCGACGCCCGCTCAAACGCACCGAATACAGGTTATTGGTAAGAGGCGACTCTTCATGAGAAAGATAATACACCAGGCCCCTGTTTTCATTTACACCAAGAAAGCGTTGCACATCCCATGGCCCGGAAGTAAGCGCCCGAACCTGCCTGCCCTGCATATCATATAGATAAAGGTGATTGTATCCGCTCATCTCGCTGCTGATAATGAAATGTTTTCCATCTTCCAGAAAGGTAAGATCATCCGTAATGTCAATATAATAAAGGTTATTTTCGAGATATAACAAAGAGGTATTGCCTGTGGCGGCATCCGCAAGCAAAATTTCCAGCTGATTCTGGTGACGGTTTAATCTTTGAATCGAAAGTTTTTCAGGATCCCGGGTCCATTGGATCCTTGGTATATACTGGTCTTTCTCCTCCCCAATGTCAACCTCAAGGGTTTCTCCGGTATTCATGTCATATATATGAATGGTGACCAATGAGTTTTCTTCCCCGGCTTTGGGATATTTAAACCGGTACTCCTCGGGATAAAGCTCACCGTAAAGAAGCATGTTGAATTCTTTGACGTGTTCTTCGTCAAAGCGATAAAAGGCGATCCGGGATGCATCCGGCGACCAGTAAAACCCTTTTACAAAAGCAAATTCTTCCTCATAAACCCAGTCGGTGGTACCATTGATAATGTGGTTGTACTCCCCATCGGTGGTAACAGCATACTCCTCACGGGTTTCCACATTGGTAATATACAAATTGTTTCCCCTGACAAAGGCAATCTTTTTTCCGTCAGGAGAAAATTCAGGCAGGCGTTGGGTGGTCTCACCTGACAATGCATCCAGTTCTTCTTCCCCGATATGATATATATAATGCTCGGCCCGGGTTGAGCGCCGATAAATGGATTCCTGGTTTACTCCAATGATCAGCATGGATTCATCCGGGCTGAAAGCATAATAATCAATACCCAATGCTTCTCCGTTTTCATCAGTCAGAAGATCTTTTGTGGAAAAAACCGTTTCCAGGAATTCACCGGTTTCATATTCATAAACATTAATATCTGTATTGTTCTCAACCAGGGAGTAACGCAATCCATCCTGCATGGATTTACCCAGGGTAATGGTTTGAGGAGAAAAATACATTTCCTGCCAGATCTGCTCAAGGGTAATCTCCTTTGACTGGCTGACAAGAATTGAAGGGAACAAGAATAAAACTGCAAAGGATAGCGGGAATAGCTTCTTCATATAGGTTTTGGTTAGGGGTTTATATGGCTTTTAAAATAAACGGTTGGCTAACTAAGCGCCTACAAAAATATACAGTTCGCCTGAAAAACCAAACGCAGGAAAAAAGTTTAAGAAAAAACCGCAGGAAAAAAAGGGGAGAAAAATGCCGGAAAAGCTTTACCGGTATAAAAAACTCATTATTTTAGCAGTTTGGAAATATCAAACTGGTTTTTGTAAATACTCAGAATTTCGTCAACACTCAGGGTTTCCACCCTGTCAATTTTGTTGGCAGCAGGCACATACCAAACTTCGACATAAAAGCCGTAAAGGGTGTAAAGTTTGATGTTAAAGTGCAGAAACTGGCGGGAAGTGATCTCCTTTCCCTTTTCAAACACCCGGTACACTTTTTCTTTAAGTGGGGCCTGTTCAAATTCTTTTTGTGTCATAAACCGGTTTTTAAAACTTTGCTATAAAGATCCACACCATGAAAAAAATTCCCAATATTATCACCCTCATCAATTTATTTCTTGGTTGCGTGGCCATTGTATTGGCCATTGAGGGGCAGCCCGGTATTGCGGCCATTTTTATCATCATCGGTTCCATTCTGGATTTTATGGATGGTATGGCAGCCCGCTTGCTCCGGGCCGGCTCTGCCATGGGACAGCAACTCGACTCCCTGGCCGACCTGGTTAGCTTTGGGGTGGCCCCGGCTGCCATTGCCTATTATTATTTAAGTGAGGCTTCACTGGTATTTAACCACGAAAGCCTGCGTATTGTTTTCCCTTTCCTGGCATTTTTTCTGGCCGTTTTTTCCGGCCTCAGGCTGGCCATTTTCAACATCGATTCCAGACAGACCGAATCCTTTATCGGCCTGCCTGCCCCGGCCAACGCACTGTTTTTTTGCTCCATGGCCTTTGTCCTGGCCTATTCAGCCAAACAGGGTATGATTTATGGAATCATCCTGGACTTGGTTTCCAGCCCTTTTATTTTTGCAGCCATCGTATTGTTTTTTTCCTGGTTGCTGGTGTCCCCATTCCGGATGTTTTCCCTGAAAGTTAAATCTTTATCATTCAGGGAAAACCGGATACGATATTTTTTCCTTGGCGGTTCCCTGGTTTTTTTGTTGATATTCGGCCTGGAAGCTTTTCCCCTGATAATGATTTTTTACATAATTTTGTCGCTGATCGAACATTTTATGAATCAGCCCGGGGAAAACCCCGGCAACCACTCCCATCAAATTTAAAACAGCAAAATGAAGTTTCGCGCAGAGATTAACGTAATGCCCCTGAAAGCCCTGCTGGACCCGCAGGGAAAAGCCATCACCGCAAGCATGAAGAACCTTGACCTTCCGGAGATCGGAAATGTAAGGGTAGGCAAGCACATCACCCTGGAAGTGGATGCACCTGATGAGGAACAAGCCCGGCAAAAGGTGGAAACCGCCTGTAAAAAACTGCTGGCTAACCCCATCATGGAGTTTTTTGAGCTTGAGCTTTTTCCGGAAAATTAACTGCCTGGAATTAAGAAACTTACAAAAAAGCCAATGGCAGATTTTCATCAAACCGGCAAAGAAGGCGAAGCCATTGCCATTGGTTACCTGCGCCAAAAAGGCTATGAGGTGCTGGAAGCCAATTGGTTTTCGGATCACCTGGAAATAGATATCATCGCAAAAAAAGAGGAGGTGCTGGTGGTGGTAGAGGTAAAAACCCGCCGTACCAGCTTTTTTGGAGAACCCGAAGAGTTTGTCTCCAAAAGCAAGCAAAGAATGCTGATCAAAGCGGCCAATCATTACCTTATCAAAAAAGACCTGGATCTGGAAGTACGTTTTGACATCATAGGGGTTTTATTTAAAGGGGATAAATACCAGGTAAACCATATTGAAGACGCTTTTTATCCTACCCTCTAGGCCGGCTGACCCTTTCCGGTCCGGTTAAAAAACCTGAAACCCATTGGTTGCTGATTTTTTTGTTCCTTAACCAATTAAAAACCAGATAAAAACAGGCCCGCAGATCATCATGCTGCGGGCCTGTTTTTATTATCCCTTACAATCAACTGCCTTCCGGAAGTTATTACTGTCGGGAACGGTCAGGAAAGTCCGGAACAGGATGGATCTCCTGATCATAATCTTCCATAAGTTCCAATATCTCTTCAATGCCCCTGTTCAGCTGCTGGTCAATCCCCTCAAATTCCTTGGCGGGATCGTTGTCAACGTAAATATCCGGTTCTACTCCAATTCCTTCAATGATCCACTCCTCTCCGTGTATGTCATAAGGTGCGAATTCAGGTTTGGAAAGGGTGCCCCCGTCAATAAACGGTAACGAGCCACGGATGCCGACTACCCCGCCCCAGGTTGTGGTTCCGATCAGCGGGCCAATGTTCAGTTTTCTGAACTGATAAGGGAAAAGGTCTCCATCGGAGGCAGAATAGCGGTCGATAAGGCAGACCTTCGGACCCAGATGGATCTGTGACGGGCGGGTGCCGGGTGCTGCGTTTCGCGACATGGAAAGGGAAGTAAGTTCCCTGTTCAGCCTTTCAATGAGCATGGGCGAAACATTTCCGCCTCCATTACCCCTGACATCAATAATCAGGGCTTTTTTACGCAACTGGGGGTAAAAATGCTTCACAAATTCATTCAGACCTCCGGGTCCCATATCAGGAACATGAATATATCCTACCTTCCCGCCGGTGGCTTCGTTTACCTTGCGGATATTTTCCTGCACCCAGTTGTAATAATAAAGGTCCGCTTCATCCTCCACGGGCACCACAATTGCTTTTCTGGTATCCTCTTTGCCGGGTCGATCGTTTAGGGTAAGTTCTACCTGCTGTCCGGCTTTCCCGATCAGTGACTCGTAAATGTTGTGCATTCTGCTGACCGGACGTCCATTTACGGCAATGATATAATCTCCTTCGCTGACATCCACTCCGATTTCTGTAAGTGGTGAGCGGCGGGAAGGATTCCAGTTTTCTCCCTTCAGTATCCTCTCAATTCGGTAGAAACCCGATTCATGCCGGCTGAGTTCGGCCCCAAGCAGACCCATTTTTATACGATCGGGCTTGGGTACATCTCCTCCCCCAACATATGCATGGCCAACGTTGAGTTCGCCAACCATCTCTCCAAGCACATAGGTAAGGTCAAGCCTGTTATTCACATGATGCACCAGGGGTAAGTACTTTTCGCGCATCTCTTCCCAATCCACCCCATGCATGTTGGGTGCATAGAAGAAATCACGCATCTGCCGCCAGGTTTCGTTGTAAATCTGAATCCACTCTTTTCTGAGGTTTACCCAAACCTTCATGTTGGAAAGGTCGATGTGTTCATCAATGGAAACAGATGAACGGGGCAGGTCAATTACCGCATAGCGGCCACGGTCAGAAAGCAGCATCTTTTTCTGGTCGGCGCTGATCTGATATCCTTCAAACTCCCCAAGCTTCGTTTCTTTTTTGTCCTCCATTTTAAACATCATCAGGCTGGAGCGGGAATCCCCATGTGATCTCTTCATATAATAAATATGACCATTAACTACCGTGATCCCAAAATAAGTGGAAACATCGATGGGAAGCACCGCAATGCGGTTGGTGATATTTTCCTTGTCAATAATGATATTTTCGGGATTGCTTCCTGCAACCTGCTCTTCGTTTTCGTTTCGGCTGGAAACAGACACTTCGTCGTTGTGGGGTTCAAGAAAAGAAGAGACCTCCTCCCTGAGGGTTACAAAGTAGATCCGGCTCATGTCGGTATAGGCATGGTTCCACTCCGTGCGGCTGTATATGGGGTTGAAATCCCGGTTGGAAACAAAAAACAGGTATTTGCCCTCATCGCAGAAAGCAGGATGGGAAGAATCATACCAACCATCGGTAACAGAAAATTTTTCAGTGGTTTCAAGGTTATAAAGAAAGATCCTGCTGTAGTGCTCTGTTTCGGGCCGGGTGAATGTGACCCACCGGCTGTCGGGCGACCAGGCATATTGCGAAAATTCCCAGGCCTCAGCCTGATCCACAAGGGTAACTTCCTTCGATTCAATATCCACATATTGCAGGCGAAGCTTTTTATCTGCCCAGAGCAGCTTGGTGGCATCGGGCGACCAGCTCAGGCGGTACTTGTAGGTATCGGCATCGGTAGTGAGCTGAATGGCTTCTTCTTTGCCGTCCTGCTGCTGAATATAGATCTCATCTTCACCGGTTTTGTCAGATATAAAGGCTACATATTGTCCGTCTGGCGACCAGGTGACGTTTCTTTCGTGTATTCCGGAAGTTTTGGTAAGATTCCGGGTTATTCCGCTTTTTGCAGGGACACTCCACACATCTCCTCTTGCCCCGAAAGCAACACGGCTGCCATCTGACGCCAGAGAGGCGGTTTGTATAAATTCGCTGGCATCTACACGCTGATCGCGCCCCGCAGCAAAATCTTCGGCAATGTAAACATTAATTTTTTCTATGGTTTCTGCCTCAGTATCAAAAATGTAAAGAAAGCCACCGTTCTCAAAGATAATTTCACTACCTCCCATGGAAGGAAACTTCACGTCAAAATCTTCGAAATGGGTGAGCTTCCTGGTCTGCGCTGTCTCCAGGTTGTAAACAAACAGATTCATACGGCCATCGCGGTCAGAAGCAAAGTAAACATTCTCACCCCTCCACATGGGGAAAATGTCCTGGGATTCATTTTGGGTAAGGTTCTCTGTTGTGCGCTCATTCAGGTCATGCAACCACAGATCATCGGCCATGCCTCCCTGGTAATATTTCCAGGTGCGAAACTCCCGAAAAACACGATTATAAATAAAACTTTCACCATCTTCGGCATAGTTGATCCAGGCTCCTTCGGGCACGGGGATCTGCTCCGGCAGTCCGCCATGAATACTGACAAGAAACAACCCGCCTTTAAAGGCATTGAAAGATTGCTTCCTTGAACGGAAGATAATTGTTTCATTGTCCTTCCAACCCATCACGATGTTATTGGGGCCCATCCGATCAGAAATGTCATCGCGTGAAAGGGTTGCGGTGTAAGTTAACCGGATTGGCACTCCGCCCCCTGCGGGCATAACAAAAACCTCCGTATTGCCATCATATTGACCGGTAAAGGCGATATGCTCCCCGTCAGGGCTGAATCTGGCAAACATTTCATAACCAACATGGCTGGTCAGTTTACGGGCAACCCCTCCATCGCGTTCGACCGTATACAGGTCACCGGCATAGGAAAAGACAACCTGATCACCATGGATCGCCGGAAAACGCATCAAACGGACTTCTTCCATAGAAGCACCCAGAACAAGCACACTGATCATGCAGCTTGCAACAAACAGGAAAAACTTTTTCATAAAAAATAATTTTAATGGATATATAAAAAAAGCGTAAGAACAGTTGATAGGATATTCATTTTTTTCAGCACCCCTGCAAAAAATGCTAATCCAATATTGGATCCAAGTCATTAAAAATTATAAAGAAGCAAAAACAAAAATAAGTGATTCTGTTTCTTTAACTCCGAAAAAAAATAATCTAAATATTTTTTAGACCCTTCCGCTGCACAATAATAAAGAATTTTTTCTTCAAAAGCGAACAAACTCCGCATCTTTGTTGTTTGGCAAATTATAGGGCCCTGTAAAACGGCCTTCTCTCATAATTTTTATGAGATTTAAATCCTTTAAGGTTTTAAAGAACAATTTGAAAAAAACATTATCACCCTATCAGGGATTAAATAAAAATAACTTTTAAAATTAAAATTGATATGGAAGAAAAAGATGTAATTCAGGAAGAAACCGTAAGAATGCCGTTGATCGGCGATCCCGCCCCTTCATTCAAAGCCAAAACAACCATGGGGCCGTTAAATTTTCCCGAGGACTACACGGGCAAATGGGTCATTCTTTTCAGTCATCCGGCAGACTTCACCCCGGTATGTACCACTGAGTTCATGACCTTTGCCACCATGCAGGAAGACTTTCGCAAGCTGAACACGGAGTTGATTGGGTTATCCATCGACAGTATTTATGCCCACATTGCATGGTTGCGCACCATAAAGGAAAAGATCGAGTTTAAAGGAATGAAAGATGTGGAAGTGAATTTCCCGGTAATTGAAGACCTGAAAATGGACGTTTCCAGGAAATTTGGAATGGTGCAGCCCAATGCGTCCACTACACAGGCAGTAAGGGCCGTATTCATTATGGATCCTGAAGCCAAAGTCAGGGCAATTTTGTACTACCCATTAAGTACGGGCCGCAACATGGATGAGATCAAGCGCATGATCATTGCCATGCAAAAGGCCGACAAGGAGCAAATTGCAACACCTGCCAACTGGCAGCCGGGTGATGATGTGATCATTCCCCCTCCCGGATCCTGCGGCACGGCAAAGGACCGGGTAGAAAGCAAAAACGAAGATCAGTATTGCTTAGATTGGTTTATGTGTTTTCGGAAGGAGAAATAACCTGTCCGATCCATTATTTTAAAAAGCCGGGGCATGGAATCCGGCTTTTTTTTATTATTTTTTTTAAAAATTAAAACTTTTGTTAAAAAAAACATATTTTTGTGGAAGTAATAAATTATTTTGTTTACAAATTTTATTAACTAAACCAACGTTTATGAAGAAAGTATTCACTTTTGCACTGGTGGTTTTATTGGGGGTTTTTGCATTTAATGCGGAAGCCAGCAGCAATTACCGCCTGAACGAAGCGGCAGTAGATGAAATGTTTGCCCAGGCAGAGCCAGTTGACTTCCTGGCCATGAACACTATGGCGCCCCTTGCAGGCGCATCCACTTCCAGCCATGCCATGCTTCAGCAACAAAAACAACCTGCTGTTGCATTTGTTTTGGCTTGGTTTCTGGGTCCTTTGGGTATTCACCGGGCTTACCTGGGTACCTCTACCGGTACGCTCATCGGATACATCCTTACCCTTGGGGGATGCGGTATTGTTGCATTTGTCGACTGGGTAGTACTCCTTATTGCCGTTGTAGAGGACGATATCAGCAAGTATGTTGATAATCCGAGGTTCTTCATGTGGTAAACCACCCGTTTGGAAAATGATGCGGCTTTTTTGTTCTGCCTTTGTGCAGGCAAAAAAGCCGTTTTTTTTATTGCTTTTTTAGTTCAAGAAAGTAATCCCGCTGCTCGCTGCTGATGTTTCGGTTGGCCCGGGCCATGGCTCCCAGTTCTTCCTTTATTAAAACCACCTGATCTTCTTTGTCCAGATTTTTCAAAATCAGCAAATGATAATAACGGTAAATAAGGTTTAAAGGATATTCTTCAGTCAGCCATAAGGCGTATTCCAGTGCTTTACCAGGGTTCTCTTCAACCTCAAGGTAAAGCCGCATCAGCAAATACCTTGCTTCCGTTTTCCAGACATCATTTTCACTTTGGGCGGCCATTATGATTTGCTCCAATCCCAATGACTGATCACCCTCCGGATAAAACAGCGCGTAAAGCCGCAGAAACGGGTACTTTTTTACTGCATGAGCCGTCATGTAATTGTATAATCCTGAGGTAAGATAAAACCCCGAATGGATATGCTCTCTTCCAAAAGAGAGTTCCAAATGGTAGATGCAATTCCTCAGGCTTTGCATGGTGCGGATCAGTTTCCCGTTTTTCAGGCTCAGGCGGGCCTGCATGGCATAGATATTTATAAAATAAAAGACATCATTGTAAGTAAACGATCTTTCAATTACCGGATCAATGGCGGCAATGGAGTGGGCAACACTCCCTGCGTATTTTTCCTCCCATGGTTTGGGCTCGGCGTGGGAAATGAGCATCCACCAGTAGTAATGGGTTCGGGAAAAAGCACTCAGGTAATGCCCGGGGTGATGAGCATTCATCAAAGAGGAAAGGGAGTCGGCCTTTTGAAAATCAAATTGGTATAAGGACAATAAAGTCCGGTTAAAATATTCTTCAGCACTTAAATTTTGAGGAGCACTCTTTAATTCACCCGGAAAAGCAAAGATCATCAACAAAATGATGGTTCCCATCCTGAAAAAAAATAAGTTTCTCCCTTTTACCATGGCTTACCGGGCTTTTAAAGCGTTTTCTATTGAGAATAACAAATGAGCGACGTTGTTTTTAAATTGTTCCATTTCGCTGCGGGAATTCCTTTCGGCCAGTTCTCCTGCCTGCCGGATGCCACCAAAATAAAAAGACTGGAACATGCCCAAACCACCGGTTCCGGCAGCAATGTAGAACCCATTCCATATCAGGACTCCGGCTATCCCCAGGCTGAATGCCTGCGAAAAGGCATTCAGCGCTCCCCATGCAGGCTCTCCGGCATAAAGATGTCCGGAGCCAGGCAGGAAAGTGGACCACATTCTGGCTTTTTTGGGTTCAGTGGGAGAAGGGATATTTTCTGTTTCAATTTTTGCGGAAAGTGCTTTCAGCAATTCCTTTGCCTTTTCATTGGCATATTCATGGTTTTCAACCCAATGCCCGGCATGATTTCGGAGTTCGTCCCAACTTTCCAGTCTCAGGTAAGTTAAAGCCTGGGTGAGGTAAATCTGCCCGATATCAGGGTGATTGCCAAAATAGTGATGGATTTGCCGGATCAGGGAAAGGGCATCCGAAAAGTCTCCGGACATATAGGCACAAAATGCCATTTCATAAAAAAGCTGAAACCGCAATTCCTCTTCCACCCTTGCGGTAACGGATCGCTGAAGGTCATTGCGGGCACGCGCAAACTCCCCTTTTTGTTTCAAAGCCCGGGCTTTGTGCAAATTGGCAAGAAAGCGGTAACGGGGATCTTCTGAAAAATAATAAATTCGTTCATATTCTATGGAGGCAACAAAATAATCTCCGGCCTCAAACAGGCTGTCGGCAGTTTGAAACAAGGTATCATTTTTGCTTGCCGCATCAGTTGAATGCGTTGCGCAAAGGAATATGCATATCAAACAAAATACGCTGGTTGATCTCATGGTTGAATTCCCTGTTTTGACGGTTCACTGTGGTAACACTTCCCCATATGTTCCCGATATAAAAAATTCCGGCAATGGAGGCCGTAGAAATAAACAAAGCACTTTGGGGCCCCGAGCCCCTGTAAAAATCGAAAGCCGTGAGCCCCATGGCCGCAATATAAAGAAAGCCCACCACGCCTTCGGCTGTTTTGCCGGCATATATTTTGCCCAGGCCGGGGATGGCTGTTGACAGCAGGCCCGCAACAAAAGGAGATCGATTTGGGGCATTAGCAAGGCGCTGGTAATGCCTATGCATGTTCTTCTCCTCAGAGACAAAGGCATGAAAGCTTCCGGTAAATTTCTCGGCCCGCTTTTCAAATCCGTCAAAATCCCTGTTGAGCAATGCCAGGCCGCTCAACTGAAAATTTTGCATGCTCCCGTGCATGGTTTTGGCATCCAGCTTTAGCCCGTAAAGGATTTCTTCTGCCTTTTGGGCCTGGTTGATATGCGAAAAATTATATGCACTAAAAAACCGGGACTTAAGGTAAAAAGGGCTGTTTTCAGAAACTTTTAACAAGAGGTTGGCGGAAGGCTTTAGTTTCATCTGCCGGTATAAGACCCATCCGCTCAGATGAAAAACCGAATCCTGCATAGAAAGGGATTGCGGCTCTATGGTTTCAAGCACAAAAAGGGCTTCATTCAATTCATTACGGTTAATCAGATGGCGCGCAAAGTCCAGTTCTTTTGTCTTATCACCGGCATTTAAATCCGTTGAAATCAAACCAAAGAAACAGAACAGGATCAGGATACTGAAAAGCCTCATTCCCGGGGGAATTTATAAATTTCGACAGGTTCTTTTATTTTGCCGGTTTGCTCATCAATCAGCAGGGGATGTACGTCAATGGCGGCCACACGGTTACACCGCATCAGGCGGTCTGCGGTGGTAAACACTCCTTTTAACAGGCCGTATTCCGAAATCAGGTCTTTGCTGAAATGCGAGCAGGAAGTTTCATATAGGCACTCGGAAGGCAGCTGGGGAGAAATAAAACGCTGGTAAACATACATCAGACCAGAAAAGGTCAGGGAAACCGGGTTATAACGGGCTACCCAGCTTTCGCTTCGGGGCTGTAAAAAGGTCACCTGATGATGCGAATGGTCACAGCCACTGCAAATGCTTCCTTGCAGAATTTCCAGGTCGTCCTTTGGTTCCTGTGCAAAAGCTCCTGTGGCCAGGTAAAACCCCAGCAAAAGAGATACCGCCAAACTCTTAATCAATAATTTCAGCATCTTCAGGAATTTCAAAATTAAACCATGGGCTGTTTGCCCTTTGATTGATCCGGACATCGGAAAACTCAACCCTGTTAACAATGGAGTCGCCCCCTCCCGTATAATTAAACTCAGTAATATTCATGGGAAGCACAATTTCAGGAAACTCCTCATAATTGGTATAATAAACCTTTTTTACCAGTTTTTGGCCGGCATCATAATACCCTGCATATATGGGAAGGTAATCTTCATGAACCAGCTCAATCCGGCTAAAAAGATGGTATAATGATGGCGGAGGAAACCATTCGGTGATCATCAGCCCGTCTTCAAACCGGATTTCCATCAATTCAAAACCCATCTGTCGCAAACCAAGGTCCTGGGTCATGCCGGCCAGGAAAAAATAAATCAGGTTATTTTCGGAGCTGTATTCCAGGCTTTGACTACGGTAAAGCGTATTGTCCTGCTGGTTGTATATGGCGAGTTCGCCCTTATTATTGGTAATCATCACCTCCTGAACAGGGCGGGTGTATTTCGTAACCAGCCTGCCATCCCATGCCTGGAAAAAAAGATCGGCTTCCACTTCTGCCACCTGCCCTCTGTGCAGGCTCTGGGACTTCATGGAAAACATGATCCGTTCCACACTAAGATTTCGCATGGCTGAGCCAAGCAATACTGTTAACAAGAGCAGAAAAACAGGAACAAATCTTTTCATCATGTTTTTGGGTTCTTAAAAAAAACAGCAGGCCATTTCCGGAACATTATCCCCTTCCGGCGAAAACCAACAGACAAATATCTCCTTTTTTTTATACAAACGAAAGACAAAAAAGGATCAGAATTATTTTTTTAAGACAATGCGGAAAGTGGTTCCTTTATTTAATTCAGAATTTTTTACAAACAGTTTGCCTTTGTGGTAGTTTTCAATAATGCGCTTGCTCAGGGAAAGGCCAAGCCCCCATCCTCGTTTTTTGCTTGTAAAACCGGGGTTAAAAATGCTTTTAAACCGGGAAGAAGGTATGCCTTTGCCCTGATCGGTTATATCAATGATTACATTTTTCGGTTGATTGATCACCTCTAGGTTAATCTCACCGGCACCCTCCATGGCATCAATGGCATTTTTAATGATATTCTCCACCACCCAGCCAAACAAGTTTGGATTAAGGGGCGCAAACACTTCTTTTGCTGAAGATTCAAAATTAAACTTCACCTTACGGGAAGTCCTGTTTTTCATATAATTAACCGATTCATTGATCTCATGGACCACATCCGCCGGGATCAATTTTGGAGGCGAACCAATTTTTGAAAAACGCTCTGTAATGTTTTCCAGCCGTTTGACATCCTTCGACATCTCATTCATGGTTTTTTCATCCACCCCTTTTGCTTTAAGCAATTCTACCCAGGCCAGCAAGGAAGAAAGCGGGGTACCCAGTTGGTGTGCGGTTTCTTTTGACATACCCACCCATACCTGGTTTTGCTCTGCATTCCTGGCCATGCTGAACAGTATATAAGCCACGATCAAAAACACCCCGATGATCACAAACTGGAAAACCGGGTAATATTTTAACTGGGTCAGCAAAAATGAATTGGTGTAATATACATGACACTCGCCGTATGTGGGAAGTTCAATGGTGATTGGCGGATTCCTGTCACCAATGGTGCGCATTAGCTGTTCAACCTGCTTTGGATCCTCACTATCCTCAATTTCAACATTTCCGTGTGCAATTATCCGGCTATGGGCACTGTCGGTTACAAATACCGGAACATTGGCCGCATTGATAACCGTTTCTGAAAAGAAAGATTCGATCAGGTTGTCCAGCATCTCGCGCAATTCGGCAAAAAGACGGGAATCCTGGTAGTAGATGTATTGTGTGATCCCCTCAAAAGTCAGGGATATCGGGGGGTATACATCAAAAGCCTCCCTGAGTTCTCCCTCAAAAACATCGCCCTCCGCAAACCTTTCATCCAGGTTTTGCGTGCTCACAATGGTTCCATCTTCCTCAATATGAACAAGGGGGATGGTGGTATTGCTTTCTATAATATCCATATAAAAGGTCAGATCCACGGAAAGATCTTCTTCTATAAGCCTTTCAAGTGATTCGGCCACCAGTTCAACCCGCTTGCGCTCCTCATTTTTTATTTCTTCAAACAGTTCATTGGTCACTTTTACCAGGGCGGCCCTGTTTTGAATGGCATCGGCCCAAACCCATACCTTCTGACGCTCATCATCGGCAATCTTTTTTACCAGAATATCGGTATAGTATAGCGATGCCCCTACAATAAGGGCAGCAAACCCAAGCAAAAAAAGCTTCCAGCGTTGTTTGCGGGAGTGTATTTCAAATCCTGTAATGGTTCTGATTAAATTCAAGATATTTTTTTTATTAAAAACGGGTTCTTTATTTAAATTAGTATGATTATCCTTCATCTTCGAGCAGAAGCCGGGCCCTGCCTATAGCTTCAAGGTGGGCCTGCCCTACTTCGGGGTAGGTCAATTGGAGCTGCTCAAGGTGTTCTACCAAAACCTGGCAAACAGCGTTGCGCATATACCATTTTTTGTCAGCAGGAATAACATACCAGGGGGCATGATCTGCATCCGTTTGATGAAGCATTTGTTCATAAGCCGCTGCATATTTATCCCAATGCTGCCTTTCATTAACATCACTCATGGTAAACTTCCAGTTTTTAGAAGATTTGTCAATTCTGGAGAGAAAGCGTTTTTTCTGCTCTTGCCTTGAAACATTAAGGAAAAATTTTATTATTCTGAAACCGTTGTTTGTTAAGTATTTTTCAAAATTATTTATATCATCATAACGGTCTGTCCAAAAATCATTCCCTGCTTTTTGATGCTGATCAAAATAGGGTAAATTTTGCTTTTTCAGAATTTCAGGATGAACTTTTACAATCAACACTTCTTCATAATAAGACCGGTTAAAAATGCCGATATTGCCTCTCTGAGGAAGGGCCTTGACGCATCTCCACATAAAGTCATGGGCCAGCTCCTCCCCGGAGGGAGCTTTAAAGCTCTTTACCTGGCATCCCTGGGGATTTACCCCGGCCATCACATGCTTGATAACCCCGTCTTTTCCGGCAGCGTCCATGGCCTGCAATATGATCAACACCCCGTGTTTGCCCTGCGCGTATAGCATGCTTTGTAGCTCCCTCAAACGCTTTATTCCGGTTTCAAAATCTTTTGTAATGTCTGATTTTGAAGAATAATTTCCTGTAAAGCCGGTGTCGTAATCAGGTAAAACTTTGCCGGGATCGTATCGGAAGGTTTTTAAATAGTCCATATTCTGAAGTTTTAGCAAAATAAATAAAGCCCCTGATCTCAAAAGTAAAAAAATAACTTTTACAAAAGGTTGCAGAATAACAAACCTTCATCCCATTTTGGAATAAAAATTGAGCAAGCCCTGTCAAATTGGAAGGATAATAATTATTTTTGTGGGAGAATTTAACCATACCGAAAAAACTTGTCCATGTCTTTTATAAATACCGTGGTGTCCTGGTTTTTTAAAAACCGTATCGGCCAGATTGAGCATTTTAAGGAAAATCCCATTGAGGTACAAAATGAATTGTTGATGAAACTGGTTTCTTCCTCATCCAAAACCGAATTTGGGAAAAAATACGACTTTGAAGGAATAAAAACTTACGCGGATTTTGCAAAACAGGTTCCTTTGCAGGATTATGAGGATGTAAAGCCTTTTATTGATCGCATGCTTAAAGGAGAATCCAACCTTATCTGGCCAAGCGAAGTGAAATGGTTTGCCAAATCCTCGGGCACCACCAGCGAAAGGAGCAAGTTTATCCCCCTGAGCAGCGAGTCGCTTGAAGATTGTCATTACAAAGCCGGCAAGGATGTGCTGTCCATTTATTGCCACAACCACCCTGAAAGCATGATCTTCGATGGGAAAGGTTTGGTTATTGGTGGAAGCCATAAAGTCAGTGAATTCAGCAACAAAACCTATTTCGGGGACCTGTCGGCTGTTTTGCTGCAAAACTTCCCTTTATGGGGAGAGTTTTTACGCACTCCCGACCTGGAGCTTGCCCTGATGGACGACTGGGAATTGAAGCTGGACAAGATTGCTCATGCCACCTATAGGGAAAATGTAACCAATCTTAGCGGGGTGCCCTCCTGGAACCTTTTATTGTTAAAAAAGATTCTGGAGATCACCGGCCGCTCCAACATTCTGGAAGTATGGCCGAACCTTGAGCTTTTTATCCATGGGGGTGTAAGTTTTGTTCCTTACCGGGAGCAATTCGAAAAAATCATTCCTTCCGATAAGATGAATTACATGGAAACCTATAATGCCTCCGAAGGCTTTTTTGGCATCCAGGATATTCTTGGATCTTCTGAAATGCTGCTGATGCTTGATTACGGGATTTTTTATGAATTTATTCCCATGGATGATCTGGAAGAATCCAACCCGCGTATTGTCCAGCTTGAAAATGTAGAAAAAGATGTAAATTATGCCATGGTGATCACCACCAATGGGGGCTTGTGGAGGTACATGATTGGTGATACCATTCGGTTTACCAACCTTTCCCCATACCGGATTGCCATTTCGGGACGCACCAAAAATTTCATTAACGCCTTTGGAGAAGAAGTGGTTATAGACAATGCCGAAAAGGCCCTGGATGCAGCCTGCAATGCTACCAAGGCTGTTATCAGTGAATATACCGCTGCACCCATTTACCTCAACGACAACGAAGCAGCAGCCCACGAATACCTTATTGAGTTTGAAGCAGAGCCGGATAACCTGGACAAGTTTACCGAAATACTTGATCAGGAGCTGAAATCTCTTAATTCAGACTATGAAGCAAAACGGACTGCCGACCTGATGCTTAAACAACCAAAAGTGACCAGCGTGCCCAAAAAAACCTTCTACAAATGGCTGAAGTCAAAAGGGAAAATAGGCGGGCAGAATAAAGTACCAAGGCTTTACAACGGCAGAAAATATGTGGATGAAATTTTAAGCTTTATCAATCAATAAATATCCGAGTGTATTACAAGGTAATTACCGGGTTCTTGTTTTGTGTTTTTTTGTTTCCCCTACATCACCTGACGGCACAAACCAGGCTTCAGGAAACCATCCGGGAAGAAGCAAGCATGGTAATGGCGGATGCCCTGGGCAATATTTATTGGGTAAACCAGGGAAGCCTCACCAAATATAACCCCAATACCAAAACCACCTCCCGGTATACCAATCGGCGTTTTGGAGCTATTTCCAGTGTGGATGTGTCTGACCCCCTGAATATTATCGTTTACTTCCGGGATTTTGGAAAACTGATATTGCTTGACAATCACCTTAATGAAAAAGATCCGGGCCGCTCCTCGCAGGATGTTTTCGCTTTTGAAAATCCATCCGTATTATGTGGTTCCAGACAGGAATGGTTTTGGGCATATTTCCCCTTAAGCAGCAGGTTAAAACGATATGATTACCGCTTTAATGTCATGGCCCGAAGCCCGGTTATTCACCAACTATTGCCTGAATTTGACCAACCGGTTTTTATGACCGAAAGCCGAAACAGGGTTTACCTGTCCGATTTCTTTAGCGGCGTAGCCGTTTTCGACAAATTTGCAGATTACCTTTTCCTCATAAATATTCCCGGCATAAGCCGTTTCCAGGTTTTCGGTAATGCCCTGGTTTATCTTAAAAATGACAAATTAAAGATATTTGATTTTCTCCTTGAAGAGGAAAATGTATTTTTGTTACCCCAAACCCGTGTTATATCTGCCTGGGTGCAAGGCAAACAATTGATCTTGCTTAACCCCGAAGGCATTCATATCTATGAGATGGATCAAAAGCTTTTGCCCTGACAGGAAATAATATTCACCACAAAAACAACATTCTATGCATATTGCCATTGCCGGAAATATCGGATCAGGAAAAACCACCCTTGCGGGTTTGCTTTCCAAACATTATGGATGGGAGGCCCATTACGAAGATGTGGAAACTAATCCCTATCTCAACAACTTTTATGAAGACATGCAACGCTGGTCTTTTAACCTGCAGATCTATTTTCTCAACAGCAGGTTTCGTCAGATCGTGGATATCAGAAAAGGAGAAAAAACTGTTATACAGGACCGGACCATTTATGAAGACGCCTACATTTTTGCCCCCAACCTGCATGCCATGGGGTTGATGTCTTCCAGGGATTTCAATAATTATTCCAGCCTTTTTGAGCTCATGAGTTCTTTCATACAGCCCCCCGATCTGCTCATTTACCTCAAAGCCAGTGTACCAACCCTGGTAAGCCAGATCCAGAAAAGAGGCCGTGAGTATGAAAACTCCATCCGGCTGGATTATCTGAAAAGACTGAATGAACGTTATGAAGAATGGATCAATGGCTATGAACTGGGCAAACTGCTTGTAGTAAATGTGGACCACATCAAATTCAGTGAGAACCAGGAAGATCTGGGGCATGTGATCCAAAAAATCGATGCTGAGATCCACGGTTTATTTTAACCCACTTACCATGAAATTTATCGGGATCATTCCGGCTCGCTACGCATCTGCCCGTTTCCCGGGAAAGCCCCTGGCAGATATCAAAGGCAAAAGCATGATCCGGCGGGTGGTTGAGCAGGCTTCAAAAAGTGAAGTGCTGGCTGAGGTAATTGTTGCCACCGATGACGATCGTATTTTCAGGCATGTACAATCATTCGGGAAAGTGGTCATGACCGCAAAACACCATCAATCAGGTACCGAACGCTGCCTTGAAGCTGCAGAGATATGGAATAAAACCCGTGAAGAAAAAATTTTTGACCATGACGTGATAATCAATATTCAGGGAGATGAACCCTTCATTTCCCCGGCACAAATTCAACTGCTGGCGGGTATTTTTGATAATCCGGAATGTAATATTGCCACCCTTATAAAAAAAATCCAGGAATCCGAAGAGTTATTCAATCCCAATGTGGTAAAAGTTGTGACCGGAAAAGACCATAAAGCACTTTATTTTAGCCGTTCGCCCATCCCCTTTGTTCGAAATAAGCCGGAAAAACAATGGCCCGGTTCCACAAATTTTTATCAACACATTGGCATGTACGGTTACAAAATGAGCACCTTGAAAAAGATAACCGCCTTGCCTCCCAGCCCTATCGAAGCCGCCGAATCCCTGGAGCAACTGCGCTGGCTGCATGCCCATTTCCGCATATTCACTGCCGTAACTTCTGAGCAAAGCATTTCTGTGGATACCCCGGAAGATCTTGAAAAAATACCGGATCACCTTATTTAGTTATTAACATCCGGTATTTATTTTTTTAATTCATAAGTGTTTTATGAATTGTTTTTTTTAATTTAGCCCAGTATATACCTGTTTGGTAAACCCGTTGATTTTTTTCAGGAAAAAGGTTTTTTTAAGCAATGGCTTTTATTTTTTCAAAATCTAAAAATAATCTTTTTGACCAGGCAACCGTTATTCCTTAAACCACAAATCATTACACATGAAGATAGGAATTTATATCAGCGAGCTTCTTTTTGAGCATGACTCGGTAATTCTTCCGGGACTTGGTGAATTTACCACCAAGTATGTACCTGCCAAATTTATCCCCGAAGAGAAAAAGATTGAGCCTCCATCCAAAATCGTTGCGTTCAATCCCGATAAAAAGGAGGGAGAAACGCCCCTAATTGGTCTGATAGCTGCCAAAGAAAAGCTTGACGAGGAAAAGGTAAAAGGTTTTCTTTCCAAGTTTGTGGAAGAATTTTACGATTCCCTGAAAAAAGGGAAAAAGGTTGAATTGGAAAAAATCGGACTTTTCAGCCAGGACCCGGATGGAAACATTGTTTTTGAACCCGACACTTCGGTTAACTACAACCAGGATGCCGCCGGGCTTACCAGTGTAAAGGAGCCCGAAAAAACCGATACATCAAGGCCTGCCGAAAAAACCAAACCCGAAGAAACTACCAAACCAGGTAAAGAAGAAAAAAAAGAAGCGGAGCCTGTTGAAGAAAAAGAAGCGGAAAAACCTAAAAAAGCTGTAGCTTATCACCAGGCCAAAAGGGAAGAAGCAGTTCGCGAACCCCGTAAAAGCCAAAAAGCCGGTTTACCCCCCGCCCTGAAATGGGTGGCTTTTACCGCTGTACCTTTGCTGGTGATTATCATTATCCTGGCTTTAAATTTTGACTACTTTTTTGGAGACCAGGGCATCTTTCGCGCCACTCCTGTAGTTCAGGAAGAGTTGGTGGATCCGGTTGAACCGGAAGCATTGCCAGAGGAAGACATTGAAGTCGAAAGAGATGTTACCGAGGTGGTGGATCCTGAGCTTGAGCCTGCGGTCCCGGATCCTTCGGTGGAACCTCCAAAACCCGAACCAGGAAGGCCTGTATATTACATAGTGGTTGGCAGCTTTGAGAATCCCAACAAAGCGGAAGAGCTGGCTCTGGAACTTCGCAAGGACGGGGCAATGCTTGCCAGTGTCTTCATGCGCACACCTGCAGGCTTTCACCGGGTTTGCTACGGTTACTATTACGACCTGGCAGAAGCCGAAGCCGAATTAAGGACCGTAAAAGAGGAAATTGCCCCGGAAGCCTACGTGCTGCACCGTTAAAATTCAGAATCCAAACATCTCTTTTTTGTCGTGGCCAAAAATAAACTTACCAGGTTTAGAGAGATCAATTCCTTTCCAAACGTTATTCAGCCACATGACAAATACCCTGTGCCCGACTATTTCCTGAAGGGCAAATGGGCTGGCGGTCATTTTGGAAATTCCTTTCCCGTCATTCTTGAGCTGGGTTGCGGAAAAGGTGAATATACCCTTGAACTGGCGAGGAACAACCCGCAGAAAAACTTCATTGGTATAGATATTAAAGGAGAGCGTTTGTGGAGAGGTGCCAAAACAGCCATGGAAGAAGGACTGCCCAACGTGGCTTTTTTGCGGATTCAGGCCGAAAGGATCAACCATTTTTTTGCCCCGGGTGAAGTTTCGGGCATTTGGCTGACATTTCCCGATCCCCAGCCCCGGAAACCCCGGCAAAGGAAAAGATTGACCTCCCCCGCCTTTTTGGAAAGATATGGGAAAATATTGACCAGGAAAAGCCCTATCCACCTAAAAACAGATAACAGGGATTTGTTTGAATACACCCTGCAGGTAATACGGCAAAATAAACACAGACTTTTAGTCCATACTTATAACCTCTACGGTGAGGAAAGCCAAATTTATGAACCTCTTGTAAAGGAAATTCAAACCTACTATGAAAAGATCTACCTGGCCCAGGATCTTCCCATCCATTACCTGAAGTTTGTTTTAAACCCCGAAATGATCTGAGCATGGAACCCTCGTTTTTTGAAAAGGTATATGCTGTTGTAAAACAGGTGCCTCAGGGTCGTATCACCACCTACGGCGCCATTGCAAAATACCTGGGAACCGCCCGCTCGGCCCGCATGGTAGGATGGGCAATGAACCATTCTCATGCCCCCGGGGAATTTATCCCTGCACACCGGGTTTTGAACCGGGCAGGAGTGCTTACCGGTAAACATCATTTCGGTGGGCCAAATACCATGAAGCAGCTGTTGGAAAACGAAGGGATTACTGTAATTAATGATCAGATCACAAATTTTAACAAACACTTCTGGGATCCAAACAAAGAACTGGCCTGAAACATTCCCTTTCTATTTTTCCCATTGCCCCCTTTTAAAAAAGTATTATTTTTACACAAACCAAATAAAAATAAAGAATGCCGTTAACCACGGAAAAAGTATTGAATGCACTGGGGCAGGTAATCGACCCCGACCTGAAAAAGGACCTGGTAAGCCTGGGGATGATCAAAGATCTGGAGGTTGACGGCAAAAAGGTTCGGCTTACCCTGGAACTAACAACACCCGCCTGCCACCTGAAAGAAAGCATAAAAAATGCATGCATTAAGGCCATTCATGACCTTGCGGACCCTGATGCGCAAATAGACATCATCCTTTCTTCCAAAACCAGCACCTCAGGAAGTAAAGACCGCCCCATGTTAAAAGGTGTAAAGAACATAATTGCCGTGGCCAGTGGTAAAGGCGGGGTGGGAAAGTCAACGGTTTCTGCCAACCTTGCAGTTTCTCTTGCAAGCTCGGGAGCGCGCACTGCGCTGGTTGATGCAGACCTTTACGGACCTTCCATTCCTATGATGTTTCAGGTAGAAGATGCCGAGCTTTCGGTAGTGGAATCCAACGGTAAAAATATGATCCTGCCCATTGAAAAGTACGGCGTTTCCCTGATTTCCATCGGTTTTTTTGTTGACCCGGCCAAAGCCCTCATCTGGAGAGGACCAATGGCAACTTCCGCTATCAAACAATTATTTTCGGATACCCAATGGGGAGAATTGGATTACATGATCATTGACCTGCCGCCCGGAACTGGGGACATTCATTTATCTCTTGTACAAACCATTCCTCTTACCGGTACGGTTATTGTAACTACTCCCCAGCAAATGGCATTGGCCGATGCCCGAAAAGCAGTAAGTATGTTTACCAATGATAAGATAAAGGTGCCGGTGCTGGGAATTGTGGAAAACATGGCCTGGTTTACCCCTGCAGAATTACCCGAAAACAAGTATTATATTTTTGGTAAGAATGGCGGAGCAGATTTGGCCAGGGAGCAGGGCATCACCCTGCTTGGGCAAATCCCCCTGATACAGGGAGTTCGCGAGGCCGGCGATAAGGGAAAACCTGCAGTGCTTATTGAAGACCATCCGGCCAAACCATTTTTTGAACATCTTACAGGCAATCTGGTTAGACAGATAGCCAAGGCAAACACCAAAGCCGGGCAAAGCCAACACAGTTGAATCAGCCCATAAATTGAAATTGTTGAATTTAAATTTTTATAAAAATGAACGATCCCAAAAGAATAGAATTGCAAAAAAAAGTGGAAAATGTTATTGACCAGATTCGCCCCTACCTCGAGGCCGATGGTGGCGATATACGTTTTGTTGAGTTAACAGATGATAATGTGGTAGTGGTGGAGTTGCTGGGCGCATGCGGTTCCTGCCCCATGAGTACCATGACCCTGAAATCCGGTGTGGAGCAAGCCATGAAAAAAGCCATCCCGGAAATTCAGGCTGTTGAAGCACTGAATATTACCGTTTAATTTTAAAAAATCAAAGGCCGTTTTTCCGGTAATTTTTTTGCAGGATCAATGGCCTTTTTTATTTCCAGGAAGAAGGAAATTTAGCTACCAGCGGGAGTTTTCTTCCTGCGCCAAACCCTTTTTGCGATACTCTTAAAACCGGCGGTGATTGGTGTCTTTTGAATTCACTTCCGTCAACAAGCCTGATGATTTTCTCCACCAGAGCAGCCTCATTGCCATCTTCCACAATTTGCTGCGGACTCATTTTTTTTTCAATATACTGAAAAAGGATCGGGTCCAGAATATGGTATTCAGGAAGTGCATCGGCATCTTTCTGATCGGCTTTCAATTCTGCGGATGGCGGTTTTTCAAGGGTATTTTCCGGAATGATCTCCTGTTCGCGGTTAATATATCTTGCCAGGCTAAAGACTTCTGTTTTATAAAGATCGCCAATTACCGAAAGTCCTCCGCACATATCTCCATACAAGGTTCCATAACCCACTGCCGCTTCACTTTTGTTAGAGGTATTGAGCAACATATGACCGAACTTGTTACTTAACCCCATCAACATTGCGGCCCGGGCCCGGGCTTGAATATTTTCCTCGGCAATATCGGGGGGAAGATCCTTAAAAAAAGGTTTTAGCGAATCTTCAAAAGAGCTCACCACCTCATTGATGGATAGTTCATCATATTTAACGCCCAGGTTATCGGCCAGTTGTACAGCATCCTTTACCGAATGATCTGAACTGAAAGGACCGGGAAGCAAAACGGCCCACAGATTTTCCCTACCGAGTGCTTCGGAAGCAATTACCAGGGTTAGGGCGGAGTCCAGCCCCCCGGATAACCCAAGTATGGCCTTTTTTATTCCCGATTTTCTGAAATAATCACGCACGCCCATAACCAGGGCGTCATATAACAGTGAGTTTTTCTCTTCTTCTCCATTGAGCGGAGAAACAGGGAGGCCCTGTTGTTTTTCCACATCCTGAAGATCAAAAATTCGAAGGTCTTCCTTGAAATAACCTAAGGAACCAACCAATTTCCCTTTTGAATTAATAACACAGGAACCCCCGTCAAAGATCAGGTCGGTTTGCCCACCAAGCTGATTGACATAAAACAGGGGCAATTGATATTTGCGGGCATTTTCGGTAAAAACCTCCATGCGTTCTTCCACCCGACTCCAGGCAAAGGGGGATGCCCCGATATTGATCATCAGGTCGGGCTCTTGTTTAATGAGAATATCCATCGGGGTGGAAGGATACAAAGCGAAATTGTCAAGGTTCCAGATATCTTCGCACACGGTTAATGCTATTTTTTTTCCTTTAAATGCTACCACCCGAAAATTTGTGGCCGGTTCAAAATAACGGTACTCTTCAAATACATCATAGGTTGGCAACAAAGCCTTGTTGTAAACTTGCCTGACCTTGCCGCCATAAAGAAAAAAAGCCGAATTGTAAAGCCGTTTGCCTCTTCCTTCCTTGTTTAAAGAGGGGCTTCCAACAATGGCTGCAATATCCTGACAATGCGTGGCAACTTCCACTAAACCCTCCAGACATTTCTGGATAAATTCATCTGTTTCCAGTAAATCTTTGGGCGGGTAACCGCAAACCGACATTTCTGAAAAAACTACCAGGTCAGCACCTTGCTTTCGGGCAGACTCAAGGGAAGAAATCATCCGGGAAACATTGTACCCGAAATGGCCAACGTGGGCATTAAATTGTGAAAGGGCAATCTTCATGTGTTAATAATTTGATTAAGTCAGGTACATGCCTGTCCTGCCATTGCTGGGGAACATCTACAATTAACTTTTTTTTTGGATAACATTCTTTTTCCAAATAATCATCCTCCCGTGTGTTTAAATTTAATCATGGAGGTTTCATGTATGCTCTTCTCTGTGTTTCTCTATGATATCTCTGCGGGTCTCTGTGTAATATTTTTGTAACACTGAGTTCCACAGAGGAGTTTCACCAGCAATATCCCGGCTTTCATCTGTTTATTATTCGATTAATATTGACAGAAGCCTGTCCCGCCCATGCGGGAGAACATCTACAATTAACTTTTTTCTTTTGGAATGACGTTCTTTTTTTTTAAATAAACATCCTCATGTGAGTTTAAAGTTGATCATGGATGTTTCATCTTTTAATGAAAAATAATAACAAACCATCCCCCGGTTTGGGAGATGAAAAATTCAAAAAAATAAAATTAAAACATGACCCCGAAAGTAATCTCAAGATAGTTTGAAACCGCACTTTTTTTGCGGTCTGAAACCTCATTTCGGCCCTGGAGGACATTGGTAAATCCGTTATTAAAGGTTAACCCACCCACAAGGGCTGTATTGCCCCCTAAGGAATATTCAATTCCTAAACCAATGATCAGGGAAGCCCTCATCAGGGGAGTGTCTCTCTTAATATCAACATCTTCCTCGGTAATATTGGCCAACCGGTCATCGGCTGTGGCCCTTAAGTTGGCCCCGGCACCAAACCCAAACTTCCCGTAATAAGTTATATACCCTATTTCATCTGTCCGCATTTTTACGGTCAGAGGTAATTCAAGGTACTGAAGTTTGTAAGTTCTTTCCTTCCGGCCTTCATCGACAGGATAACTGAGCCTGCCCCCTGTATAGGTAATGTTGAGCCCGGTGGACAAAGCATAATTGCCTCCCAGGTGGAAGTCGCCGATTGCGCCATAGGAAAAGCCCATACGAGCGCCTTGTGACTCATAGTCACGGGTTTCGGGACGCATCCATGAAATGTTGGGTGAAGCTTTCAGACCAAAACGAAAAGGCGGTGTATCCGAAGCAAGAAGCGTTGGCATTACAACCACCATTATTAAAAAGGTGAACACAATTTTTTTCATATTTTTGACATTAAATTTTAAGGGATACAATATTAACCATTATTTTTCATTTTAGCATTAACGCCAATCTTCCGATTTTGGTGTTCAAAGAAAAAACATATTAATTTAAAGCCATGAAGTTTTCCTTTCCAAGAGTATGGTTGTTAGTTTTAACCCCATTTCTCCTGTTTTGTTTTTTATCCATTACACATTGCAGCCGCAGACCACACTACCAGGCAGATATTTCGGATGTAGAGATCGACCCCATCCAAATCAGCCGCTACGAAGAGGTGCTTTTTAACATCAACCCCTTTCGGCTCAGGGAGGAGATTGACCCACATATTGAAGAGTTTAGATTTTTTCTGGGTGAAGATATAGAAACCCCTATGGGTCAGCAACAGCTTTATGATTACATAACCGACCCCCTGTTAATTGAGCTTTACCATGACACCAAAGAAGTATGGCCGCATTTAAATTCACTGGAAAGCTCCCTTACAAAGGCCTTCAGATATTACCGGTACCATTTCCCTGAGGAAAATATTCCCAGGATTTATTCTTATATATCGGGTTTGGACTATGAAATGCCCATTAAACATGCAGGCAATCATCTTATTATCGGACTGGACATGTACCTGGGAGAAGACTATATCAATTATGGAAGAGTTGGAATACCGAAATACCAGACCTTGCGAATGACACCGGATTTTGTGGAAGTGGACGTGATGAAAATATTGGCTGAAGAATATCTGCAAAAAACAGAGCAGGGCCCGGAAACTTTGCTGGATTTTATGATTTATGAAGGGAGGGTGTTGTATTTCGTTGATTGCATGCTCCCCGAATTTGCCGATTCACTTAAAGTGGCCTATTCGGATATTCAAAACCGCTGGATGCAAAATAACCAGGGAATGGTATGGTCTTATTTCCTTGACAATGATCTGATATACGATACCGACCGGCAGATGATCAATAAGTTTATTGGTGATGCGCCCTTTACTGCCCCCTTTTCCAGAAACTCTCCCCCAAGGACAGCCGCCTGGATCGGCTGGCAAATCGTAAGGGAATACATGCGGCGAAACCCCGGGGTAACCCTGGGCGAACTGATGGCAGAAACCGACTCCAGGAAGATCCTTAACTTATCCCGTTTCCGGCCCCGATAAAAGCCGGAGACTAAATGATAACAGGTTTGAAATCCTTGTTGCAGTCATTGATAAATTTCAGGATCTCCTCCCTACCCTGCCCGGTTTCGCTACTGCTTACAAAAAACGGAGGTAGTGGTTCCCATTGCAAGGCAAGCTCTTTTAAATAACGGTGAAGGTTCTTGTTTTGGTTGGAAGAACTCAGTTTATCTGCCTTGGTAAAAACCAGGCAAAAAGGCAATTGCTTCCTGCCCAGCCATTCCAGAAAAATCAGGTCATTTTTCAGGGGTTCGTGCCGCATGTCAACCAGAAAAAAGGAACATACCAGGTTTTCCCTTTTCAACAGGTAATTCATGATCAAATGCTCCCACTTGCGCTTGACGGCAAGCGGTACTTTGGCAAAACCAAAACCCGGCAAATCTGTAAGATACCATGATTGGTTGATCAAAAAATGATTGATGAGCCTGGTCTTCCCGGGTGATGAAGATATTTTGGCCAACTTCTTGCTTTCGGTAAGCATATTGATCAGGGAAGACTTACCAACATTAGACCGGCCAATAAACGCATATTCAGGAAACGGGGCACGGGGACATTCAGAAAGAGCTGATGAACTTTTTATAAACTCTGCACTTTTTATGATCATCATTTCCTGAATAAAATAAAAAAAACAATTTTAGCAACTCCCGGCTCAACTTTACCAACCCCTGTTTCTATTTATTACCAGCATAGGTTTTGATGTGCCTTTCTTTCTTTTTTTCATAAATATCATCGATATTTATTAAAATGGCCGTTTCCTCCACTCCGCCAAAATATTCATTAAAAGCGGTACCAAAAGTTTTCATGGTAGGGCTCAGGCTCATATAAGAGTTGATCAAAGGCGGGATATTCTCATTGCATTTTCTAACTTCCTGGAAAAGGATCTTAAAGTTCTTTTCATAATCGTTTCCTTTGAAAACTTTTTCCAGTTCTTCTTCAGGATGCTTCAGAGGCAAAGGTTCAATGGGATAAACCAGGTTATCCTTGTCCGGGAAGAAACGATGCAGGAAATACAGGATCAGATCCCGTGCAAAAGCATTAAAATGGGTATACATGGTAACTTTCCCAAAAAAGTATTTTATTTCAGGATAATCAACCACCAAAGCACCCAATCCATCCCATAAATTATCCAAGGAATAAATACTTTTGCGGTTATCCCTTGACGGCTGATAGGCGGGCTGAACAAAGGATCTCCCAAGCTCAATGGTGTTTGGAAGATAGTCTTTGATAAACTCCGCGGAAAAATTAAACAAGCCTGCCGTGGCTAGTTTGGGAATACCCCTTGCATTCTTTTCCACATCCCGGCAAAGAATATACCTATAACCCCCGACTATTTCCTGGGCTTGGGGATCCCATACAATAAGCTGCTGGTAGGGAGGACTGGCCGTATCGTAGTCATCCATATCCAGTTCCTTACCGGTACCTCCCCCGGCCTGGCGAAAGGATACCTCGCGCAAACGCGCCACCTCACGCATCGCATCGGGTGAATTGTGCGCATCAATTACATAAATTTCATTGTGCCCCTTGTGGGTATGGCGAAGAAATTTATCATCGCTAAGATCTTTCTTTAAGAGTTCCCTTGCAACAGGTTGTATTATTTCTTTTTCTTTCATTGAAAACTTTCTCCTTTTTCTTTCCCGTTAAACCTTAAACTCCAGATTACCCTGCGGTAAACTGTATACGTGAGACTTAACCTCCTGTGCCCATTCATGGTGCGTCTTTTCCTTTGTAAAAGTAGTATATGGAATAGGTTTGCCAAAAGTAATCACAATTTTCTTTTCCCTTTGCCTGAACATTTCGTCGGGCAGATACAACATCTCAATGTTGAATTTTATTCCAAGCTTTTTGCGAATTAAGGCAAAGTTGTAGAAAAAATCTGAATTTCTACCCTGCATATGAACCGGTATGATATCCCGCTGATATTTAATGGCTTTGGAAATAAAACTCTTTTTCCACTCCAGGTCTTCTATCCTCCCGCTCTGTCGGCGTGAAACCAACCCGGCAGGAAATACCAGCACCAACTGGTCTGATTTATACAAAGAATCAATGAGCTTTACTGACTCCTGGGTGTTCCTGCCATGCTTGTTGACAGGTACAAAAAGATCCTTCAGGTTTTTTAGCTCCAACAAAATGTCATTGACAATGAACTTGATGTCCTTTCGCTTTTTTCCAACCACATGCATCAGGGCCAGGCCGTCAAACCCTCCCAGTGGATGATTGGAAGCAATAATGTAACGCCCTTTTTCCGGTATGTACTCCGGGTTTTTTACCTCAATTTCTGCAGGAAATTTTTCCGTGAGCAAGGATTCGATAAAATCAAGCCCCATTTTATCCTGATACAGTTCAAGCACCTGGTTAACCTCATCCTGGTGAACAATCCGCTTCAGATAACGGATCAAAAAGCCGGGAGTAAGCCGGTAAAGAGTCGTGCTTTTCTTTTTGATGACCTCATCAATATCAATAAAGTCCTGATTGTTTTCTTTAATGGTTTCTGTTCCCGTTTGATCCATATGTAAAATATTGACCCCTTAAAAAATCACCCAATTCCTGGATTATTGATCCGGGGGAAAACACGCCTTTTCAGTAACAAAATTAAATATTATTCTCAAACCTTTTATTCATTGAAAAGTGATAAAATCCATCCAAAAAATGCATGAAAAGTCACTCCTTTATTAAGATTTTTTAACAATTGATAATCAATACTTTAACCTTGACAGGTCGAAATAAACTCCCATTTCCACCACAAAAGTTATCAACAAAGTGGTAAAAAGTGGTAAAATGTGGTAAAAATATCTTTATATTTACAAACCAAAACAACATTGTGGGAGAGAGCATGACGCACTTGCTAGGTGAATTTGATTGTAAGGTCGACAGCAAAGGCCGTTTTATGTTGCCATCGGGCTTAAAAAAACAGCTCGATCCCGGCGACCATGAGCGCTTTGTCATCAACCGCGGTTTTGAAAAAAACCTAACCCTCTACCCACAGAGTGAATGGTTGAAAATATCCCGTGAAATTAATTCACTCAACCTGTATAACAAAAAAAATCGTGAGTTTGTGCGGTATTTTTTTCGCGGAGCAACCGAATTGATGGTTGATTCGGCCGGCAGGATGCTTATGCCCAAAACTTTACTGGATTATGCAGGGGTTGAGAAAGAGATCGTTCTTTTTGCCTATGGTCAGAGAATTGAACTATGGGCCCGGGAGGAATACGAAAACATGATGCAAAATGAGCCGGAAGACTTTTCTTCCCTGGCTGAAGAGGTAATGGGAAAAATAAACAACACACCAGGAGGTGATGATGTACCATAAACCTGTTTTGCTTGAGCAGGCTGTTAAAAAATTGTCCGTTAAGCCTGACGGAGTATATGTTGACGCCACCTTTGGCGGGGGAGGTCACAGCCGGGCCATCCTGGACCGGCTGCAGGAAGGAAAGTTATTTGGTTTTGATCAGGACCGGGAGGCAGAAAAAAATGTACCGGATGACCAGCGCTTTATCTTTCTGAATCACAACTTCAGGTATATGCGGAATTTCCTGAAGTTATACGGGGTAACAGAGGTTGATGGGATTTTGGCCGACCTGGGTGTTTCTTCCCACCAGATTGATGAAGCAGAAAGGGGTTTTTCAACCCGGTTCGAGGGGCCGCTGGATATGCGGATGAACCAACTGGCAACGGTTTCTGCAAAGGAGGTCATCAATGAATATGAACAGGAAAAATTGGCCAGGGTATTCTACTTTTTCGGAGAATTGAAGAATGCAAGGAAAATTGCCGGTATCATAGAAAAAGAAAGGCAGGAAAAAAAAATTGAAACAACTGCCGATCTAATGGCCATTCTTAAGAAAGTGGCACCCAGGGGGAAAGAAAATAAGTTTTTTGCACAGGTTTTCCAGGCCCTGCGCATTGAAGTGAATCAGGAGCTGGAAGCCCTTAAAGAATTTCTGGAGCAGAGCAACGACCTCCTTAAGCCAGGAGGCAGGCTGGCGGTAATTTCTTACCACTCACTGGAGGACCGGCTGGTAAAAAATTTTATGAGGTCCGGGAATTTCAAAGGTGAGGTGGAAAAGGATTTTTTTGGCAACCCGCTAACCCCACTGGAGCCGGTGGGAAAACAGGAAACGGCTGCTCCGCAGGAAATCAATGAAAACCCAAGGGCACGCAGCGCCCGACTCAGGATCGCAGAAAAAAGGGAAAAAGAAAATGGCAAAAAATAAAATCAAAAGTCCAAAAAAGCAAAAAGCACAGGCCAACCCCAATGCTTTTTCAAGGGTTTTTGCCTCCATGCTTGATGGCAGCATTTTAACCAAAAACAAGGTAGCCTCCATGCTGCCTTTTTTCCTTTACCTGACATTCCTGGCTTTTTTCCTGATTTTCAACACTTATTATGCAGAAAAACAAGCCAGGGAGCTGGAAGTTATCCGGCACGAAATCGTGGAACTGAGGGTAAGATATATTACCACCAAATCGGAACTGATGTACCTGAGTAATCAGTCTGAGATTGCCCGCAGGTTGCATAGCCGGGGTTTTGTTGAATCAACGGTGCCCCCAAGGCAGGTCTACGATCAAAACCAAAACAAAGGCTTTTTCTCCCGTTGGTTTGACGGAAACAATTAAATAAAACTGAAAACCTGAAAAAGTGAAAGACATTAAAAGCGACATATTGTGGAGAGTACACCTGGTGTATTTTGTCACGGCTATTTTTGCCTTCCTGATCCTTTTCAGGGTTATTTACATACAGGTAGTGGAAGGGGATCACTGGCGGGAGCTGGCCAGAAGCTCAACCATGCGTTACGACAACATTGATGCCGCAAGAGGGGATATTTGTGCCGATGACGGCAGGTTGCTGGCAACCAGCATCCCGATTTACGAAATAAGACTGGATGCAAGCAGTTTGGTTTCCAGCGATGAAGTGTTTTTTGGCAACGTGGACTCCCTTGCTTACCACCTTTCCAGGTTATTTGGCGACAGAAGCCCCGCAGCCTACCGCAACGCACTGGCCCATGCACGAAGAAACCAGGAAAGGTTTTACCTGGTTAAAAGAAATGTATCCTACAACCAGCTCACCAAACTCAGGGAATTTCCGCTATTCAGGCTGGGAAGATATCGCGGGGGGCTCATCGTTATTGAAAATACCCGCCGGGAAATGCCCTACAGAACCCTTGCTGCCCGCACCATCGGCTATGAGCGCCAGGGAATTTTTGTTGGGCTGGAAGGAGCGTATCGCGATTATCTTGAAGGTGTACAGGGAAAAAGATTAATGCAGCGCACCAGCGGAGGAAACTGGATGCCCATTAATGACCAGAATGAGATTCAGCCGCAAAACGGGAAAGACATTATCACCACCATCAATGTCAGAATGCAGGACTTTACGGAAAGTGCCCTGAGAAAGCAACTTGCAAGATACAATGCAGATTATGGCACGGCCGTGGTTATGGAGGTGGCCACCGGAAAAATAAAGGCCATTTCCAATCTTACTTTTAATCCAAATGGTTATTACGAAGAATCCTTCAATTTTGCCATTGGGGAAAGCACAGAACCCGGTTCCACATTTAAACTGGCTTCAATGCTCGCGGCACTTGAGGATGGGGTTGTTAAACCCGATGATTTTATCCATACGGGTGAAGGCGAAAGAGCCTATGCTGACAGGGTCATGAGAGATGCACGCGAAGAGGGCTTCGGAACCATCACGGCCAGGGAAGTCCTGGAGGTTTCCTCCAACATCGGGATTTCCAGCATCATCTATGATGCCTATAAAGACAAACCCGAAAGGTTTGTTAACCGGTTAAAATCAATGAACCTGCACGAACCACTGGGGATTGAGATCCAGGGAGAAGGAATCCCCGTGATACGGGATGTCAACAGCCCGGGGTGGTCAGGGATTTCATTGCCGTGGATGGCTATCGGATATGAAGTTTCCCTAACCCCTTTGCAGATCCTTACATTATATAACGCTGTAGCCAACGATGGAAGGATGATGAAACCCATGTTTGTGCAGGAAGTCCGCCAAACCGGAAAAACCATTAAGCACTTTTCCCCACAGGTTATTAACCGTTCCATAGCAAGCGCTGCTACCCTGGAAATGGTAAAGGAAATGCTGATCGGGGTAGTGGAAAACGGTACCGCACAAAATATCAGAACCAATGGCTACCAGATAGCCGGGAAAACGGGTACGGCCCAGGTAGCCAACACCCGTTTCGGCTATCGCCGAGAAACAGGAATAAATTACAGGGCTTCTTTTGCGGGATTCTTTCCTGCAGAAAACCCCAGATACAGTGCAATCGTGGTGATTCAAAACCCCAAAGGATGGGTTTATACCGGAGGGCAGGTTGCTGCGCCGGCTTTCAGGGAAATCGCAGACAAAATATTCGCCACCGAACTTCTTTATCCGGAAAAACCCGAAGATGAGCCCTTGATGGCTTTTCTCCCCAGCTTCAGAAACGGAAACCTGGAAGACCTGCGAACCATTTATTCGGCTTTTGATTGCCAGCAGAAAGATACCATTCAGGCTCAATGGGGTTCGGCAAGAGCCAGCAGCGATACGGTAAGTTTTCGCCAAAGGGAGTTTATCGAAAACCTGATTCCGGAAGTGGTGGGAATGAGCCTGAAAGACGCTTTGTTTGTGCTGGAAAATGCCGGATTGAGGGTCCGCTTTACCGGAAGGGGAATTGTTCGCAGACAAAGTATTGCTCCCGGGTTAAGAATTAATCCCGGAAGTGTAATTTACCTTGAATTGAATTAACGGATAAAACTGAATGGTGAAAAACCTGAGAGACATATTATACAAAGCAGGGCTGGTTGAAATAACCGGAAGCACCGATATACCAGTAAGTGCAGTTGAGTTTGACTCAAGAAAGGTAACCAAAGGAGCGTTGTTTGTTGCCGTCAGGGGACTAACAACCGATGGCCATTTGTATATTGACCAAGCCATAAAGGCCGGGGCCAAAGCCGTTGTTTGCGGGGAGATGCCCGGGCAAACCAAAGAAAACATCACTTATATCAAGGTAAATGATCCCGCCCGGGCACTGGGTGTGATCTCTGCAAACTTTTTCGACAATCCTTCCCGTAAGCTGAAATTGGTGGGCATTACGGGAACCAATGGCAAAACAACCGTAGCAACCCTTCTGCATGAGTTGTTCCAGAAATTAGGCCACCCCACCGGATTGATTTCTACGGTAAAAAACCTCATCGCCGAAAAAGAGGTAAAGGCCGTTTATACCACCCCCGACCCGGTTCAAATCAACAGGCTTTTGAACGATATGGTGGATGCCGGATGCGCATTTGCTTTTATGGAGGTAAGTTCTCATGCCATTGCGCAGAGGCGCATTGATGGCCTGGAATTTAAGGGCGGAGTATTCACCAACCTCTCACATGATCATTTGGACTATCATAAAACTTTCAAAGAATACCTCAACATAAAAAAACGATTCTTTGACAACCTGGATGCCAATGCATTTTCCCTTACCAACCTGGACGATAAAAACGGGTGGGTGATGCTGCAAAACACCAAAGCAGCCAAAAAAACCTACAGCCTGAATACCATGGCCGATTACAAGGGTAAGGTAATCGAAAACAGCTTTGCCGGGCTGCATATGCAAATTGACGGAAAAGAGGTATGGTGCAAACTGGTTGGCGCATTCAATGCCTATAACCTACTGGCCGTTTATGCAACAGCCCGCTTGCTTGGAGCAGAAAAACTTGAACTGCTCACCGCGCTCAGCAGTGCTTTGCCTGCAGAAGGCCGCTTTGACTATTTTAAAGGCAGAGAGAACATCACCGGTATCATAGACTACGCGCATACTCCCGACGCCGTAGAAAATGTTTTAAAAACAATCCAGGAAATCCGCAGCGGAAAAGAAAAAGTCATTACCATACTGGGATGCGGCGGCAACCGCGATACCTCCAAAAGACCGGTAATGGCATCCATTGGAACCGAATACAGCGACAAACTGATCCTGACCAGTGACAACCCCAGGTTTGAAGATCCTGAAAAGATCATTGACGACATGAAAACCGGGCTGGATCCGGTAAGCATCAGGAAAACCATAACGGTGATAAACCGAAAAGAAGCCATTAACACTGCCTGTGCCCTGGCTAACGAAGGAGACATCATCCTGGTGGCTGGCAAAGGACATGAGAAATACCAGGAAGTCAATGGAGTGAAGCATCCATTTGATGATAAAGAAATTTTGAAATCATTCTTAACCTGAAAAACTAAAGGGAATGTTTTATTATCTGTTTGAATATCTGGATAAAACCTTTGACCTGCCCGGTGCAGGGGTATTTCAGTTTATATCCTTTCGTGCAGGGATGGCGGTAATCTTCTCGCTTTTTATCACCATGATCTCCGGCAGAAGGATCATCCGGATGTTACAGAAAAACCAGGTAGGAGAAACCGTAAGGAACCTGGGGCTGGAAGGGCAGATGAAAAAACAGGGAACCCCTACCATGGGAGGGATCATCATTATCGCTGCAATCGTAATTCCCACTTTACTTTTTGCCAAACTCGACAACATTTATATCATTCTGATGCTGATCTCTACCGTCTGGCTGGGAGCCATCGGATTTTTAGACGATTATATTAAGGTATTCAGAAAAGATAAAAAAGGCTTGCATGGAAAATTCAAAATCTTAGGCCAAATTACCCTGGGAATTATTGTCGGGGGTACTTTGTTTTTCCATGAAGGTGTGGTGATCAGGGAAAAAGCGGATACCCCTCTGGAGTTTCATACCACCGATGAAATAATGGAAATGGATGTGCCCCCCAATGGACCATTTGAAATGGAATCTTTGAAGTCTACCAAAACCACCATCCCTTTCTTCAAAGATAATGAGTTTGACTATGCGGTGCTGCTGAGGTGGCTGGGAGAGGGTTATGAGCGCTGGGCTTTCCTGGTCTTTATTCCCATCGTAATATTGATCATTACGGCAGTTTCAAACAGTGCCAATATGACCGATGGACTGGATGGTCTGGCTACGGGAACTTCAGCAATCATTGGGGTAACGCTCGGGATATTGGCCTACGTATCGGGTAACATCGTTTTTGCCGATTACCTCAATATCATGTACATACCCATGACCGGAGAACTGGTAGTATTTATCGCTGCTTTTGTGGGAGCCTGTATCGGTTTTCTATGGTACAACTCCTACCCGGCACAGGTTTTTATGGGAGATACCGGAAGCCTGTCACTGGGGGGGATCATTGCCGTGTTTGCCATTGTTATCCGCAAAGAGCTGCTGATACCGGTGCTTTGTGGAATATTTTTCGTAGAAAGTCTTTCGGTGATATTGCAGGTATCCTGGTTTAAATACACCCGGAAAAAATTCGGGGAAGGAAAAAGGATTTTTAAAATGGCGCCTTTGCATCATCATTTCCAGATGCTGGGTTACCACGAAGCAAAAATTGTTCAAAGGTTCTTTATCATCGGGATCATCCTTGCGGTATTCTCGGTGATCACCCTTAAACTGAGATAAAATATGAATTCGTATGGCAAAACGCATCGTGATATTGGGAGCAGCGGAAAGCGGGACAGGCGCTGCTATTCTGGCTGCCAAAAATAACCTGGATGTGTTTGTTTCGGATCTGAACCCAATAAAAAAACAATATAAAAACGCTCTTAAAAATCATGACATTCAATGGGAAGAAGCCCAGCACAGCAATGAGCTGATCCTGAATGCCGACGAAGTGGTAAAAAGCCCCGGGATCCCCGATAAAGCACCTATTATAAAAGCGCTGAGGGAAAATAACATCCCGGTAATTTCCGAGATTGAATTTGCAGCAAGGTATACGGATGCAAAAAGGATCTGCATTACCGGAAGTAATGGGAAAACCACCACTACCCTGCTAACAGGGCATATTCTGAAAAAAGCGGGGTTGAATGTGAAAGTTGCCGGTAATGTCGGCAAAAGCTTTGCCTGGCAGGTAGCCACTCAAAACCCGGATGTTTACGTACTGGAGATCTCCAGCTTTCAGCTGGACGGAATGATTGATTTCAGGGCGGATATTTCGGTGCTTTTAAACATTACCCCGGATCACCTGGATCGCTATGACCATGATTTTGAAAAGTATGTGCAGTCAAAGCTGCGCATACTTCAAAATCAAAGACAAACAGACTATTGCATCTATTGTTATGACGATCCTGTCTTGAAAAAACGGCTGTCTTCCCTTGATGGAGGTCCCCGGCTAATTCCCTTTTCCTTAAAAGAAAGGTTTAAGGAAGGCGCCTGGCTGGAGAATGAAAAAAAATTACGAATCAATATAAAAACTGAGGAGATTAACATGGATATCCATGAACTGGCATTAATCGGAAAGCACAATATTTACAACAGCATGGCCGGCGGAATAGCCGCACGCTTGATGGATCTGCGCAAAGAGGTGATCAAAGAGAGCCTTAGTGATTTTCAAAATGTAGATCACCGACTGGAATCCCTGGGATCCGTCAGGGGTATTGAGTTTATTAACGACAGCAAGGCAACCAACGTTAATGCAACCTGGTATGCCCTGGAAACCATGAACCGTCCGGTAATATGGATTGCCGGTGGGCAGGACAAGGGAAATGATTATTTTATGCTGGAGAACCTGGTTAAAAATAAAGTGAAAGCAATTATTTGTCTTGGAGAGGACAATGAAAGGATCAAAAAAATCTTTTCCGGCATTGTAAATACCATTATTGAAACCCGCTCTGCCAAAGACGCTGCAAAGGCGGCCTATTTGTGCGCAGACAAAGAAGATGTGGTTCTGCTATCGCCTGCATGCGCAAGTTTTGATTTGTTTGAAAATTTTGAAGACAGGGGAAACCAGTTTAAAAAAGCGGTTTACGACCTGTAAAAAATACAACCCATAATGACAACGCTACTGGATAAAATAAAAGGCGACCGAACCATCTGGATCATTGTGATCATCCTTTCAATGATCTCCCTGCTGGCAGTATACAGCAGTACGGGCACCCTTGCCTATCGCTACAGGGCTGGCAATACCGAGTACTACATATTTAAGCACCTCATCATCATGATTTTTGGACTTGGATTGATGTTTCTGGCCCATAAAATCAAATACACACATTATTCCAGGTTGTCGCAACTGGCTGTATATATTGCTATTCCCCTGCTGTTTATTACCTTATTCAGGGGAACCACCATCAACGAAGCCAATCGCTGGCTTACCCTTCCCATTATCAACATCAGCTTTCAAAGCTCGGATTTTGCCAAGCTGGCTATCATCATGTACCTGGCCAGGCTGCTTACCAAAAAGCAGGATTCCATAAAGGATTTTCAGTCGGCTTTTATGCCGGTTATCCTGCCGGTGGTGATCATCTGCGGGTTGATCCTTCCGGCCAATTTTTCCACTGCAGCGGTATTGTTTACCACCTGCGTGGTGCTGATGTTTATTGGCAGGGTCAGCTTCAAATACATTATGGCCATGGTGGGAATCGGGCTTATGGCTGCCTTTATTTTTGTGGCCATCGTGATTAACATGCCGGACACCGGCAGGGTGCATACCTGGAAAAACAGAATAGACACCCACCTTAACAAAGAAAACAATGATACCTACCAGGCGGACCAGGCTAAAATTGCCATTGCATCCGGTGGCATTTTCGGAAAACTGCCCGGCAACTCCACGCAAAGGAATTTTCTGCCTCACGCCTATTCAGATTTTATTTTTGCCATCATCATTGAGGAATATGGCCTGGTGGGTGGGTTTGTAGTACTTATGTTGTACCTGATGTTATTGTATCGTGGGGTTCGTATTGCCCATAAAAGTCCCGGAACTTTCGGGGCGCTACTGGCCGCAGGCCTTAGTTTCAGCCTGGTTTTCCAGGCCATGGTAAACATGGCCGTGGCGGTCAATCTGCTCCCGGTTACCGGACAACCCCTGCCACTGGTAAGCATGGGAGGAACTTCCCTTTGGTTTACCAGCCTGGCAATAGGGATTATTTTAAGTGTCAGTAGAAAAATTGAAGAAAACCAGGAATATGGCAACAAACTCGCAACAGCCTGAACCCCTGAAGGTGATTATTGCCGGCGGAGGTACCGGGGGGCACGTCTTCCCGGCCATTGCCATTGCCCTGGCTCTGAAAAAGAAAGTATACAATGCAAAAATCCTTTTTGTCGGAGCCAAAGGCCGCATGGAAATGAAAAAAGTTCCGGCTGCAGGCTTTCACATTATCGGGTTAAACATTGCTGGAATTCAGCGCAGGCTGACCTGGAAAAACTTTTTGGTGCCCTTTAAACTAATTGACAGCATGATCAGAGCAAAAAATATCGTCAAAAGGTTTAAGCCCGATGTGGTGATCGGGGTGGGCGGCTATGCCAGCGCTCCTATGGTTAGGGCGGCTTCAAAACAAAAGGTACCCACCCTTATCCAGGAGCAAAATTCCTATCCCGGCCTTACCAACCGCATCCTGGGAAAAAAAGCCGATAAGATCTGTGTGGCCTATGAAGGGATGGAACGCTTTTTCCCGAAATCCAGGATCTTTCTTACCGGAAACCCGGTACGACAGGATATCATCAGTCTGGAAGGCAAATATAAAAAAGGACTGGAGTTTTTCGGGCTATCCCCCGATAAACCCATCCTGCTGGTAACCGGCGGAAGCCAGGGTGCAAGATCGATCAACCAGGGTCTGAGTGCCAACCTCAGGCTGTTCCTGTTTAACGACATCCAGGTGTTGTGGCAAACAGGAAGGCCTTACTACCAGACTGCACTGGAGCAAACACAGGGTCTGGAAAAGTTTGGAGTTTGCGTAAAGGAATTCATTGACCGGATGGATTACGCTTATGCAGTTTGTGATGCGGTAATAAGCCGGGCAGGTGCCATTGCCGTTTCGGAAATCTGTGCGGTAAAAAAACCGGCAGTACTGGTTCCCCTGCCTTCGGCTGCCGAAGATCATCAGACCAAAAATGCCATGGCACTGGTGAATCATCATGCGGCCATTCTGATCAATGACCGGGACGTTCCCGAGCAGCTGGGTCCTGTGGTGATGGATCTGATCCATGATGAAGAAAAGAAGCATCGGTTCAGGGAAAAAATGGCGGGACTTTCATACCGGGATGCGGCAGATAAAATTGCAGGAGTGGTGCTAAGCCTTGTAAATTGAGAAATTATTATGAATATTGACGGTATAAAAAATATCTACTTTTTGGGCATAGGCGGCATTGGTATGAGCGCCCTGGCCAGGTATTTTTATACCCGGGGGGTTAGGGTCAGCGGCTATGACAAAACGCCTTCCCCACTCACCAAGCAGTTGCAGGAAGAAGGCATTGATGTGCATTACGAAGACGACCCGGTCCTGGTGCCGGATTCGGTTCAGCTGGTCATCTACACTCCTGCAGTTCCCTCATCCACAAGCCTTTTCCAGCATCTTTCGAATCAAAATATTCCCATAAAGAAACGGGCAGAAGTACTGGGGATGATCTCTTCAGGTACCCCAACCATTGCCGTGGCAGGCACACATGGTAAAACCACTGTAAGCGCTATGGTGGCACACATTCTGAAAACAGCTGACATTCGCTGCATCGCATTCCTTGGTGGCATACTGACCAATTATAACAGCAATTACCTGGGCTCTTCAGATCCGCGCTGGATGGTGATCGAAGCCGATGAATACGATCGCTCTTTCCTTCATCTTCGCCCTGAGCTCGCTGTTATTACTTCCATGGATGCCGACCACCTTGATGTTTACAAGTCGGAATCGCACCTGCAGGAATCTTTTTCCCTTTTTGCTAAAAATATAAAACCCGGAGGCACCCTGCTTCTGAAAAAAGGACTGAAGGAACCGGAAGGTTTTAAAGAGAAATTAATGCATTACCACCTTTCACTGCCTGCTGATTTTTCAGCTTCAGGCATCCGGGTGGAAGACGGCATGTATGTGGTGAATTTTGAAGGAAAATTAAATATAGAAAACCTTCCGTTGGGCTCAGCGGGAAGGCACAACGTTGAAAATGCATTGGCAGCAGCTGCCCTTGCAAGGCTTGCCGGTGCCGGCAAGAAAGACATTGCACGAGGGCTGAATTCGTTCATGGGCGTAAAACGCCGGTTTGAAAACTGTTTCAAGTCTTCCCAAATCATATATATTGATGATTATGCCCATCATCCGGAAGAGCTGAAAGCAACAATCTCTGCCGTTAAAGAGCTTTATCCGGACAAAAAAGTAACCGGCATTTTTCAGCCCCATCTTTTTTCCCGTACAAGGGACCTTGAAAAGCAGTTTGCCGAAAGCCTTGCATTGCTTGATGAATTGATTTTACTGGAGATTTATCCTGCAAGGGAGTTGCCCATCAAAGGGGTTAGTTCCGAAGCCCTGCTGGAAAAAATTCCCCTGCAAAATAAAAAACTGGTTAAAAGAGAAGAGCTTTTGTCAGAACTGGAAAAAATGCACCCGGAAGTGTTGCTTACCCTTGGTGCGGGAGATATTGACCGTTTTCAGCAACCCATTGTAGAACTTCTTAAAAAACGCCATATGTCATGATAAAAAAAATCGCACATATTCTCTTTATCATAGCCCTGGCTGTTGGGATGTTTCTGCTGCTGGGATTTGCGGTTGAATCAAATAAAAATATTCCCTGTCAGAAATTTGTGGTGAATGTAAACAAAAGCTGCGGGCATGACTTTATTTCAGCAGATGAGGTCAGGAATAAAATTTACAGTCTGGTGGATACGATTGAAGGACGAACAGTAAATAACGGACTGCTTAAAGACATTAAAAGCATTGTGGAAGGAATTCCTTATGCTCAGAATGCCCATATTTACCGTACCATCGATGGGGAGATCAGGGTTAATGTATCGCAGCGGCAACCCATGTTAAGGGTCATCAATCGTCAAAATCAGAGCTACTACATTGACCGGGAGGGAAGGTTGTTGCCTATGAATTCCAATTATACAGCAAGAGTAAAGGTTGCTACCGGAAATATTCATTTGCCCTATTCCCCCGGAACTGACCTCAGTAAGGAGAAAAACCCGGAAAAGCTGTCTGCTTCCGAAAAAACCATGCGCAACCTTTATCAGTTGGCTTCCTTTATTAACGACCATAAGTTCTGGAATGCTTTCATTGACCATATTGCTGTTTTGCCAAACGGGGAATTTGAATTGATCCCCAAAAATGCAGTTCACGTTATTGAGTTTGGCGGGATAGACCAGATGGAGGAAAAGTTCAGAAAACTTATGGTATTTTATCAAAATGGCCTGACCCGGGTGGGTTGGTACCATTACAACAGAATTAATTTAAAATTTAGTAACCAGGTAGTTTGTTCAAAATAAAATCGTTATGGAAACCTCAGAAATAATTGTCGGATTGGATATTGGTTCAACCAAGATTGCCTGTATCGTAGGCCGAAAAAACGAATACGGCAAAGTAGAAATCCTGGGCCTTGGCCGGGCCGACTCCCTTGGGGTTAACCGGGGTGTGGTAGAAAACATTCAGCATACCGTTGACTCCATCCGGAAAGCAGTCAACGAAGCCAGCAATGGTTCGGGAGTAGAGATCAAGGTAGTGAATGTAGGTATTGCCGGCCAGCATATCCGCAGTTTGCAGCATAGGGGAAACATTATGCGCAATACCATTGAGGAGGAAATCGCGGAGACAGACATACAGGACCTCACCGAAAACATGTTTAAGCTGGCCCTTCCTCCCGGAGAAGAGATCATTCATGTGATCCCCCAGGAATTTATTATCGACAACCAGCAAGGGATAAGACACCCTATTGGTATGTCCGGGAATTGCCTGGAAGCAAACTTTCACATTATTACCGGCAAGGTGGCAGCAGCCAAAAATATTGAGAAATGCGTTACCAAAGGAGGCCTTGAAATATCAGAGATGATCCTGGAGCCTTTGGCATCGGCTGAAGCTGTGTTGAGCGAAGAAGAAAAAGAAGCCGGGGTGGTATTGGTGGACATCGGTGGGGGTACTACCGATCTGGCCATTTTCCAGGATGACATTATCCGCCATACCGCAGTGATCCCCCTTGGAGGAAATGTGATTACCGACGATATAAAAGAAGGTTGTTCTATCATCCGTACCCAGGCCGAAGCCCTGAAAAAGACTTTTGGATCGGCCCTGGCAAGCGAAAACAAAGACGAAGAGATTGTTTCCATTCCCGGGTTGAAAGGACGGGAGCCCAAGGAAATATCACTGCGCAACCTGGCCCATATCATTCAGGCCCGTATGGAAGAGATCATCGAACACGTGTATTACGAGATCAAAACTTCCGGTTTTGAAAAAAAACTTATTGCCGGGATCGTGCTGACCGGGGGAGGTAGCCAGTTAAAACATGTGGCCCAGCTAACCGAATTCATAACCGGAATGGATACCCGCATTGGTTATCCCAATGAGCACCTGGCCAAATCACCGGCAGGAGAAGTTGGAAGCCCTATGCATGCCACAGGGATAGGATTGGTGATCAAAGGTTTTCAAAACACCGAGCGCCAGAGGATCAGACGCGAAAGCGGAGGTAACAAATCCGGAAAAAATAATAGTTCATTCTTTGAAAAGTTATTTACCAAAGGCATCGAATTTTTTGAAAAAGATGGGAACACCTGATAAAGCAGGGTTTTTATCAACAGGAAGATGTTAATAAAAACCCTGTCCTAAATAAACCGCATTTTATTTAAATATTTACCTTCAAAACCAGAAAAATATGACCAAAGACATGATAAAATTTGACCTGCCAAAAAACCAATCATCCATCATCAAAGTATTTGGTGTTGGAGGAGGTGGCAGCAACGCGGTAAATCATATGTTCCGCCAGGGTATTGAAGGGGTTGACTTTATCGTTTGCAACACCGACAGTCAGGCGCTGGAGTTAAGTCCTGTACCCAACAAGATTCAGTTGGGAATTAGCCTAACCGAAGGCAGGGGTGCGGGAAGCATCCCTGAAGTTGGAAAAAACGCTGCCATAGAAGACATTGACAAGATCAAAGAGCTTTTGGAGAAAAACACCAAAATGCTTTTTATCACCGCGGGCATGGGGGGAGGTACCGGCACGGGTGCCGCTCCGGTGCTGGCCAAAGCCTCCAAAGAACTGGGCATCCTTACGGTGGGAATCGTTACCCTGCCTTTTTCCTTTGAAGGCCGCAAAAGAAAGCAGCAAGCCGAAGAAGGCATCAAAGAGCTAAAAGAAAATGTGGATACCTTGCTGGTGATTTGCAACGACCGCCTGCGCGAGTTGTTCGGAAACCTTTCGGTCAGCGATGCTTTTGCCAGGGCGGATAATGTGCTGACCACGGCTGCCAAAGGAATTGCCGAGATCATTACCCTGACCGGCAATATCAATGTGGATTTTGCCGATGTTAAAACCGTAATGTCCAATAGTGGGGTAGCCATAATGGGAAGCGGACAGGCTGAAGGAGAAGACAGGGCAACCAAAGCCGTTGAGATGGCATTGATCTCTCCCTTGCTTAACGACAACAACATTACCGGTGCCAACAACATTCTTTTAAATATTACCAGCGGTAAAGAAGAGATCCTCATGGACGAGATCACTGAAATTACCGAATACATTCAAACCGAAGCCGGGAGCACCGCCGAGATCATATGGGGACTCGGCAAGGATGAATCTCTGGGAAACAGCATTAATGTAACCCTTGTTGCCACAGGATTTGGCGAAAGCAGTACCCTTGGTTACGATTTGGAAAAGCAGCCCGCCAGGAAAAAAGTTTTGAAATTAGACGAACACCTGGGGGAAAGTTCTAAAGAAAAGGAAAAGAAACTTCCTGAAGAGCTGGAGGGAATGAAACTGACTACCCGGAATAAAGCCAGATCAGAATCAGAATCATCGGAATCAGAAAAGGATTTGCAAAAAGAAAAGAATCCCGGTTCAGCCAATTATATTTTTGAATTTGACGGTAACAATCCCGAAAAACAAAGCCCCACAGAGGACGGAGCCGATGAAGCCGGTAAAGATTCACCGCCATCCCGCAGACAGGAACCATCAAGAAATCCTATATCTGAAGCAGAACTTGAAAAAAAAATAAAGGAAAGGGAGCAAAGGCTCAGAGAGTTGAGCATCAAGCTTAAAACCCCGGAAGGACTGGAGGATCTTGAAAAGCAACCGGCTTTCGTAAGAAGAAAAGTGGCCCTGAGCAAGGTGCCTTCCAGCTCAGAATCACAGGTTTCCAGATACACCCTCAATGATGGAGATGATCAGAAAACCCAAATCAAGTCCAACAATTCTTTCCTTCACGACAATGTAGACTAAGCCTCAAATTTTTTTAAAAAAGAAAGGCCGGCTGAAAACTGCCGGCCTTTCTTTTTGCCAACAAATTGTTGCTACTACCTGGCCAGGATCAATTTGTTCAGGAAAGTTTTACGATCAACGTTGACCCGGTAGAAATAGATGCCGTTAGGCAAAGAACTGGCGTCAAACCTAACTTTGGTCACTGTATTTGCATTCACATAACCTTCGAAAAGAATATCCACTCTTTCTCCGGTCATATTGTATAGATCTATGGTTACCGGAGCATCCTGTTCGAGTTCAAACTCAATGTTGGCCACCCTGGTAAAGGGATTCGGATAGGCTACAATGGAAATCTTATCATCTCCGGCATTAAGCGGATTGCCATGGGTGAGCGGACTGTATTCCTCCTTATCTTCTTCATCACACTCAACCAGGATGCTCGCTTCAATAACACAGTCATTGGCATCGGTTACCATAAGGGAGTATGTACCCTCGCCTACGCCATAAAGGTTGGCTGTGGTATCACCGGTACTCCACAAATAGGTGTAAGGCTCAACCCCGCCGGAAACCGAGGAAATGATGTCGGCCGTAACGCCGGCTGTGCCATGCAAGGCCACCAGACCATTGATATCATAACCATCACTGGTTTGTGAATTGGAAAAATCATTTGGATCACTCACATCCTTCATGTATACATATTTTATCCAGGGCAGATCTCCAAGTTCAAAAACATAATCCAGGCAGCCCTGCCCCATATATATCCAGTTATCAAGTTCAAGTACATCGAGTTCTTCCTGGACAGGAGTATAGAGTGATTCATTAATATATTGGGCAACCCATACATCTACCTTCTCGGGATAGGTATCACAGGTTTGGTTTCCATAGGAAGTCTCAACGATGAAGAGGTCATCACCGGGCCCATTGATTAAAGGAGCCGGGAATTTTACGATCATTTCTCCTCCAAATCCTAGGGTGAAGAATGTTCCCGGAACATCGCCGTATTCAGGCTCGCCAATCACCTGATCGGGATCGCTGCGGTCTGCACCGGGTAGATTACCCGCATTGGTCAATCCCTGCCGGTACCATACCCATTCTGATACATAGGCTTCTTCCAGGGTTTCGCCGCATTCAAGGTTTTCCACAGTCAATTCCAGTGTAAGAGCTTCGGGCTCTTCAATGGTCACACAAACAGTGATCGTGCAACCATTCTGATCTGTCACGGTAATGAGGTAATCGCCGGGCAACAACTCATTGAAAACAAATCCCTGGGCCTTGAGCTGGTCAAAGTCTTCTTCCAGGGGCATGCCGTCGCATCCGGAAGTGAGGCAAACATTGTAAGGGCCCGTATCTCCGGTAATTGTTCCGGTAATGGTTCCATCTGCGGCACCATTGCAGGTAACGTGGGTCCAGCTTATATCAAGATCGAACGGGATGGTTTCTTCAATATCAACACCTTCCTGGTAAACAACACATTCGTTCTCATCCATAACATAAACAGTATAGGTTCCGGCATAGAGATTTTCAAATACATTGCTTTCCTGATAATTTTCTCCGTCAATGGAATACATCAGGGTGCCGGTTCCTCCATAGGCGGTAACAATGATCTCACCGGTATTTTCGCCGGCACATTCTATATCGGTTGTTTCAATCTGACTGATGACAATTTCTTCCGGTTCTTCCACTTCAAATTCAAGCGAAAAGCTGCACTCATTCTCATCTTTCACTAACCAGTAATACATATCTGCACCAATTCCTTCAAGGGTAATGGAAGAATCAAAATCATCAACGAACACCGGGTCGTCACCGCTCACATCATACAGGCTGTAGATGCCGGTGCCCCCTTCGGCCATTACCGTTACATCTGTGGTTTCTCCGAAGCAGAGAATTTCATCATAATCCACAGAAGCCATCAGTTCCTCCGGTTGTTCGATTTCAAAGTCCAGGGAGAATTCACAATCGTTCTCGTCTTTTACCAGCCAGTAATACATGTCTGCAGGCAAGTTCTCAAGGGTAATGGAAGTTTCAAATTCATCCACAAATACCGGATCATCACCGCTCACATCATACAAACTGTACATACCGGTGCCACCTTCGGCTGTAACGGTAACATCGGTGGTTTCTCCGAAGCAGAGAATTTCATCATAATCCACAGAAGCCATCAGTTCCTCCGGTTGTTCGATTTCAAAGTCCAGAGGAAATTCACAATCGTTCTCGTCTTTAACGAGCCAGGAGTATACGTCTGCCGG
>SKVW01000115.1 GCA_007129255.1 Bacteroidales bacterium | reverse complement strand
TAATCCCTTTTTACATTTTAAACTAACTTTTTTACAGGTAAAAAAAACATTAAGTTTTTGAAATTTGTGATGAAATAAATCAAACAATCATTAAAATTTAAAATTATGAAGACGAACAACAAAAGAATGAAGCTTTTGCCTTTTTTGGCAATTATATCTGTATTCATCATCACTGCATGTTCTGCCGAAAAAATGGATGATCTGGAAACAGATGTTCAGTTAAACAGGGAAAACAGGGAGCTTAATGAGGCGTTTGACCTGAAGCAGGGCCATGCTGCTCAAAATCAGCTTCTCGCCCAGGTCAGGAGAGCATCGGCAAAATACCAGCGGGTTGAAGTGGCTATCGCTGATGGCTATTTGGAAGCTTCCCATTGTGTGTATAATGAAGAATTGGACGCTGGCATGGGTTACCATTTCGTCAATCAGGACCTGGTGGATCCCTTTTTCGACCCATTTAAGCCTGAAGCGCTGCTCTACGAAAAAGACGAAGATGGTAAATTTAAACTGGTCGGTGTTGAATATATCGTTATAGATGTGGGGCAGGAGCATCCGCATTTCGGCAATCATCCCTTTGATGTGGGTGGAACACCGGTTCCGGTTGATCACTACAGCCTTCATGTGTGGGTTTGGAAGCACAATCCCCTGGGCATGTACTTCCCCTACAATCCCAATGTGAGCTGTCAATAAGCTGACCATGAAGACATTGACTGAACTTTTTTGAATGCTCCCGTTCCTGCCGCTCTGGTACCCGGGAAACATATTCCCTCAAGTTTAAAATTTTCCCTGAAAATCCGGGGGTTTGGGTTTAACGATTCATTCCGCCGGATTTTTTATTCCAAAAAGCTTGGTTTTCAGCACAAAACAACTTAAATTTAAACAAATGTTTGGTTTTCCCGGAGGAAATTTATCTGTTTCAGATGGATGGTTCCTGATTAAAATTTGACCTTTTATGAACACCCTTGCCATTAAAGAAAAGCCTGCAGGCATGGCGAAGGCGACGGATCTTCCTGGTTTCATCTGTGTGCAGAAACTGGACCGGCGCCATAGCCAAATTAAGGATCCGGAAAACTTCCAGATCCTTTGGCTGGAAAGCGGAGTGAAAATGATTGAATTTGATTTCGAAAAACTGGAATCCTTTCCGTTCTCCATTCTTTTCCTTCATCCGGGAAAAGAAGTGAAACTTCACTTTAATTGTTTTCAGCCAAAAGGTTGGATATTGAAATTTTCAAAAGTTATTTTTCAGCAGCAATCCCTGAATGGTTTCCAAATTCAACATGCGAACCTTTTTCTCTCCCCGGGAGAACTTCCGTGCATTGTGCTGAGTCCTAAAATCGGAGACCGCATCAACTCCATTGCCGAGATGATTGCCGAAATGATGCAATCAAGCATTCCGAACAAAGAACTGGCGACAACCTCACTTTTAAAAACCTTGCTGGTATATTGCGACAGCAAATGCAATTTAAGGGTATCGACATCGGGCAATAATCATTACCTGGATGTTGTAAGCCGGTTTAAACACCTGGTTTCCCAAAACCTGGAAAAATATCACCAGGTGGCTGATTATGCACAAATGTTGCACCTATCCCCTAAATACCTTAACCATGCGGTAAAAGAAGTAATGGGGGTTACAGCCAAATATGTTATCAGCGAACAATTGCTCATCAGGTCCTGCCGCGATCTGAAGTTTTCCAATCTTTCCATCAAGCTGATTGCCATTGAACTGGGCTTTTCCGAACCAGAGCATTTCAGTAACTTCTTTAAAAAGAATATGGGATGTTCACCCCTGGCCTACCGTCAGCAATAATCTTTTTCCCTCATCTCAGTTTCCCTGCATCCCCTTCCCCAGGGAGATCTGTCATTTCGAAACTGTTTTCGAAGAAAAACAACCCTCTTTTGCAACACTTAAAGAAACACGAACCGGTCACCTCCAAAAACAAACCCTTGTTTCTTTGTTAAAGGAAAAAACCGGTTTTTTTTGATGAGGCCATTCGCCTGGCCTTACCGTCTGTTAAAAAAATTTCATGGGATCACATCCGGGGTTGGTTTTATGCCCTAAAACATTATTGCCCGTTTCCGGGACCCCGGTTGGCGGTGCTTAGCAGAGCTCCGGGAGCGGCAGTGCCGTGCGGTTCAAAGTATTAAAAACAGTGATCTTTTTAACCCTTCCGTTCCAACAACCATTTTTCGACCTGCTTCAACGGGGGGAGGCTGCCCTGGTGCATAATTTTGTTGTTGATGATCAGCACGGGGGTCATTAATATGCCGGCCTCTTTTGCCCGTTCCTGGTAAGGCCGCAAAAAGTCATCCAACTCGGGCGACCAGTTGCAATCGTTCCATTGGTTGTATTCAGAAGTATCTGCAGAGGTTTTTTCTTTAAGGATTTCTGCCAGCCCCTGCATATCCATTTCAAGGTTAAGCTGCTTTGCCACATCCTTTGCTGTGCCGGGTTTCATTTTCAGGGCCGCAGCCATTTCAACCGCTTCTTCATCCTCATAGCTCAGGTGGGTCACTTCAGCTTCCATTTTCAGTTCTTT